>NZ_AP038773.1:976071-1301428 GCF_047159485.1 Krasilnikovia sp. MM14-A1004
GGCTGCGCGGCGACACCCATATCGACGTGCGCTTCTTCGACGGCGACGACGAGGCCGCCTTCGTACTCGCGGTCGAACTGAACGTGGCGCACGGGCTGCCGCTGTCCATGGCCGACCGGACCGCGGCCGCGACCCGCATCATCCAGTCGCACCCCCAGTGGTCGGACCGGGTGATCGCCGCGACGACCGGGCTCGCGGCGAAGACCGTCGCGATGATCCGCCGGCGTACAACCGGGGAAGACGCGCAGTTGCACAGCCGGCTCGGCCGCGACGGCCGGGTACGGCCTCTCGACAGCGCGGCCGGACGACGCCGCGCCAGCGAGCTGATCACGGCCCATCCGGACGCGTCGTTGCGGGCCATCGCGCGGGAGGCAGGGATCTCCCCGTCGACCGTCCGCGACGTACGGGCACGGATGAGCCGGGGTGACGACCCGACGGCCGGGCGCCGCGACGGTGCCCGGCGCGACAAGGCGGGCTCCGTCGCTCCGCTGCCGGCCAGGGCGCCACGCAGCGTCATCTCGGCGAGCCTGCGCAACGACCCGTCGCTGCGGTTCAACGAGAAGGGCCGGCAACTGCTGCGGATGCTCGCGGCGCTGAGCGTCAGCCGCGAACAGTGGGACGAGCTCATCGCCGCGATCCCGCCGCACTCCATGCCGTTGGTCTACGGCGCCGCTGGCGCCTGCGTGCAGACCTGGCAGGAGGTCGCCGACCATCTGGCGCGCCGCCTCGCCGACACGGAGGCCGGAGCCGTCTCCGGGACCGGCCAGAAGGCGTCGTAACAAAAGCTGGTGGGCGCCCAGCAAAGGCCGGCGGGCGCCCAGCCAAGGCCGACGGGCGTTCCAGCCAAGTAGGCGGGCGTCTCAGCAAGCGCCGGTAGGCGTCCCAGCCCAGCAGGCGGGCGAGCCAAGCACGGCAACAGCCGGCCTGCCGTAGTTCATGCATCGGCCGTGGCAACGTCGATGCTCACCCTCCCGCGCGAACGACCCGTCCGGGGTGGACCGCGCGCGAAACCACCAAGGAGCAGCGGAGATGAATCACGTCACGGGGGCGAGCAAGCTGGAGGCCGGATGCGCGGGCATCCGATGCCGGGCCCGAAGCCGCGGCGGCGAACCGGAACGGGTCGGCGCCCAGTCGCGCCTGTGCTCCTCCTGCCGAAGCGACGCGGCGCGGGACCTGCGCGCCCTGCCGGGCCTGCATGAGGAGTGCGCGCTGGCCCTGAGCGGCAGCACCGAGCGCCAGGTACGCACCTCCACCGGCGGGGCCGCCCCGTCCATGCCCTTCAACGCGAACGCCGCCGAGGCCCGGCGTACGGTCGTGGACGTCCTCGGCTCCTGGGCCGCGATGGTCGCCGAGGAACGCCGGGTCCGTGCGCCGCGACCGGACCCGGCCGGGCTCGCCGCGTTCCTCGGCCGCCACCTCGACTGGCTGGCGGCACACCCGGCCGCCGCGGAGTTCAGCGACGAGATGGCCCGCCTCGTACGGACCGCGCACCACGCGGCGTACGCCACGGCGTCCCGCCAGGTCGGGCTCGGGCGGTGTGTGGAGCCCGGCTGCGCCGGCGAACTCGTGGCGACGCTGCGCCCGGGCGAGCGGAGCCGCCCCGCGGAGATCGTCTGCCGGGCGGATCCGGCACACCGCTGGGGTGACAACCAGTGGCTGGACCTGAACCGCCGGATGACGGCGCGGACGCCCACCTCGCAGACCGCTCACCTGCCGAACGAACCCCGTACCGCACCCGCGCAGGCGGCGCGGTGGTTCACGGTGGCCGAGGTCGCCCAGCTGTGGCGGGTGGCCTCCGGCACGGTGTACCGACTGGCCAGTGAGGACCGCTGGCAGCGCCGGACGCGCAACGGCCGGGCCTTCTATCTCGAGTCGGACGTGTCGCGCACGTTCGCCCGGCGGGCGCAGGGCTCGGCCACCGTGGTGTGCGTCGAATGATCGTCGCTCTCTTGACGACTCCGGGCGTACCGAAGAAGCTTCATGTCATCATCCGCTGCAGTGGCCGCCGATCGGTGCGGCCCGCCGACGGTGCCGGCGAGCCCGGCACGTCGCAGCCCTCATGCGGCGCGAACCTCTCCCTCTGACGGCGCGGTTTCCGACGGGGTGCCGGGCACGGGTCCCGGCACCCCCGGATCCGTGGCCGAGACACGCGAGCCGCGCGCGAATTCGAGCAAAGGAGACGCCATGGATGCTGCCGTCATCGTCGTAGGTGCCGGCCCCGCCGGGCTCATGCTGGCCGGTGAGCTGCGGCTCGGCGGCGTGCCGGTCATCGTCATCGACAAGCTTCCGCGGCCCACCGGTGAGTCGCGCGGACTGGGCTTCACCGCCCGCACGATGGAGGTCTTCGACCAGCGGGGCCTGCTGCCGCGGTTCGGCACGATCGAGACCAGCCCGCTCGGGCACTTCGGCGGGGTGCCCGTCGACTTCAGCGTTCTCGACGGCGCCCACTTCGGTGCCAAGGGGATCCCCCAGGCCCGCACCGAGCAGATCCTGTCCGAGTGGGCCGTCGAACTGGGCGCGGACCTGCGCCGCAGCTGGGAGTTCGCCGGTTACACGGAGACCGGCGACGGGGTCGAGGTGCTGGTGCGTACGCCGCAGGGCGACGTGACACTGCGTGCCGAGTACCTCGTGGCGTGCGACGGCGGGCGCAGCGCGGTCCGCAGGGCCGCCGGATTCGACTTCCCCGGCACACCCTCCACCATGGAGATGTTCCTGGCCGACGTGCGGGGCTGCGATCTGCGCCCCCGCCCGATCGGCGAGACCCTGCCCGGTGGCATGGTCATGGCCGGCCCGCTCGGCGACGGCATCGACCGCATCATCGTCTGCGAACGGGACAACCCGCCCGGCAGGCGCACCGCGCCCCCGGAGTTCGCCGAGGTCGCCGACGCCTGGCAGCGGCTCACCGGGGAGAGCATCCACCACGGCACGCCCGTGTGGGTCAGCGCCTTCGGCGACGCCAGCCGCCAGGTCACCGAGTACCGCCGCGGTCGCGTGCTCATCGCCGGGGACGCCGCCCACATCCACCTGCCCGCCGGTGGTCAGGGCCTCAACGTGAGCGTCCAGGACTCGGTGAACCTGGGCTGGAAGCTCGCCGCCGTGGCCCGCGGGCACGCCCCGGCGGAACTGCTCGACACGTACCACACCGAACGTCACCCGGTGGGCCAGCGGCTGCTCCTCAACACCAAGGCCCAGGGGCTGCTGTTCCTCCAGGGCGGAATCATGCAGCCGCTGCGGGACGTGCTCGCCGAACTGCTCGTCTACGACGGCGTCGCACGGCACCTCGCCGGGATGGTCAGCGGCCTGGACATCCGCTACGAGGTCGGCCCCGGCGACCACCCACTGCTCGGCCGGCGCATGCCGCACCAGGACCTGGTCGGCGAGACCGGCAAGACCAGCACCACGGACCTGCTGCACCCCGCCCGCGGCGTGCTGCTCGACCTCGCCGACGATCCGGCGCTGCGCGCCGCGGCGGCCGGGTGGGGCGACCGCGTCGACGTCGTCACCGCCACCGCACACGACGGCGGTCCCGACGGGCCGCTGACCGGGACCGACGCCCTGCTGCTGCGCCCGGACGGCCACGTCGCCTGGGCCGCGGTGCGCGACCGGGCGGCCGGGCAGGTCGGCGCGGTACTCGGCCGGTGGTTCGGGCCACCCGCCTGACCGCCGCCATCGGAGAAAGGATCATCGATGTACAGCACCCTGATCGTGGCCCGGATGGCGCCTGAGTCCGCCACCGAGGTCGCCCGGATCTTCGAGGAGTTCGACCGGACCGAACTGCCCGGCCAGATGGGCACCCGACGCCGTGAGCTGTTCGCGTATCGCGGCCTCTACTTCCACCTGCAGGACTTCGACGGCCCGGACGGCGCCGGGAACATCGAGGAGGCCAAGAGCAGCCCGCTGTTCACCGCGATCAGTGCCGACCTGAAGCCGTACATCGGCGCGTACGACCCGGCCACCTGGAAGTCTCCCAAGGACGCCATGGCCGAGCGCTTCTACCACTGGAGCGCGAGATGACCCGGGTGGCCATCACCGGCGTCGGGGTACTGGCCCCCGGCGGCGTCGGCGTCAAGGAGTTCTGGAGCCTGCTCGGGGACGGGCGTACCGCCACGCGCCGCATCTCGATGTTCGACCCGTCCCCGTTCCGGTCGCAGATCGCCGCCGAGATCGACTTCGACCCGTACGCCAACGGGCTCGGCCCGCAGGACGTGCGGCGGATGGACCGCGCCGCGCAGCTGGCCGTCGTGGCGGCCCGCGAGGCGGTCACCGACAGCGGGCTGGAGATGGCGGAACTCGACCCGTACCGGACCGGGGTGAGCATCGGCAGTGCCGTCGGCGCCACCATGGGGCTGGAACAGGAGTACCGCGTGGTCAGCGACGACGGCCGCCTGGACCTGGTGGACCACGGGTACGCCCCGCCGCACCTCTATCACCACTTCGTGCCCAGCTCGTTCGCGGCCGAGGTGGCGTGGGCGGTCGGCGCCCAGGGGCCGGCCACGGTCGTGTCGTCCGGATGCACGTCGGGGCTCGACTCGGTCGGCTACGCCTGTCAGCTGATCCGTGAGGGTTCCGCCGACGTGATGGTCGCGGGCGCGACGGACGCCCCGATCTCGCCCATCACCGTCGCGTGCTTCGACGCGATCAAGGCCACCAGCCCGCGCAACGACGACCCCGAGCACGCGTCGCGGCCGTTCGACGCCACCCGCAACGGGTTCGTCCTCGGCGAGGGGGCCGCCGTACTGATCCTGGAGGACCTGGATCGGGCACGGCGCCGGGGCGCACACGTCTACGCCGAGATCGCCGGTTTCGCCGCGCGCAGCAACGCCTTCCACATGACCGGGCTGCGGCCCGACGGCCGCGAGATGGCCGAGGCGATCAGCGCGGCCATGACGCAGGCGCGGGTCAACCCGGACGAGATCGACTACGTCAACGCGCACGGTTCCGGTACGAAGCAGAACGACCGCCACGAGACGGCCGCGTTCAAGCGCAGCCTCGGCGAGCACGCCCACCGGGTGCCGGTCAGCTCCATCAAGTCGATGATCGGGCACTCGCTCGGCGCGGTCGGCTCCCTGGAGATCGCCGCGTGCGCCCTCGCGATCGACAACGATCTCGTGCCGCCCACGGCGAACCTGCACCATCCCGATCCGGAATGCGACCTCGACTACGTCCCGCTGACCGCGCGGGAACAGCGGACGGACACCGTGCTCACCGTCGGCAGCGGCTTCGGTGGGTTCCAGAGCGCCATGGTGCTGGCCCGGCCGGAACGGAGCCGGGCATGAGCGCGCGGGCCGTGGTGACCGGCATCGGCGTCACCGCACCGAACGGGCTCGGGACCGAGCAGTACTGGGCGGCGACCCGGCGCGGCGACAACGCCATCGGCGAGGTCTCCCGGTTCACCCCGGACCAGTACCCGGCGCGGCTGGCCGGGGAGGTCCGGACGTTCGACGCCGCCGCCCACCTGCCCGGCCGGCTGCTGCCCCAGACGGACCGGATGACCCGGCTCGCGCTGGTGGCCGCGGACTGGGCCCTGGCCGACGCGGGCCTCACACCCGACGGGCGGACCGACGCCGGCATCGGGGAGTTCGACATCGGTGTGGTCACCGCGAGCTCCTCGGGCGGCTTCGAGTTCGGCCAGAACGAGCTGCAGAACCTGTGGAGCCGGGGCAGCCAGTACGTCAGCGCGTACCAGTCGTTCGCCTGGTTCTACGCGGTCAACACGGGCCAGATCTCCATCCGCAACGGCCTGCGCGGCCCGAGCGGCACGCTGGTCAGCGACCAGGCCGGTGGGCTGGACGCGCTCGCCCAGGCACGCCGCCAGATCCGCCAGGGTTTCCGCGCGATGGTGTCGGGCGCGGTCGACGCGTCGATCTGCCCGTGGGGCTGGGTCGCGCAGCTGGCGAGCGGCCGGTTGAGCACCAGCGACGCGCCGGAGCGCGCGTACCTGCCGTTCGACGCGGCCGCGGGCGGGCACGTGTCGGGTGAGGGCGGTGCATTGCTCATCGTCGAGGATGCCGACTCCGCCCGCAGCCGCGGGGCCCGGATCTACGGCGAGATCGCCGGGTACGGCACCACGTTCGACCCCCCGCCCGGCAGCGGGCACGAACCGGGCCTGCGCCGCGCGATCGAGCTGGCCCTGGCCGACGCCGGTGTGACACCCGGCGACGTCGACGTCGTGTTCGCCGACGCGGCGGCCGTGCCGGAGCTGGACCGCGCGGAGTCGCACGCGCTCACCGCGGTCTTCGGGCCGTTCGGGGTGCCGGTCACCGCGCCGAAGACGATGACCGGGCGGCTGTACTCCGGCGCGGGCGCCCTCGACACGGTCACCGCGCTGCTCGCCATCCGCGACGGCCTCGTGCCACACACCACCAACGTCACCCCGGCCGCCGAGCACCAGATCGACCTCGTCGTCGAACGCCCCCGGACGATGCCCGTCCGGACCTGCCTGGTGGTCGGCCGCGGCTACGGCGGCTTCAACTCCGCCCTGGTCGTGCGCGCCACCGACTGAACCGACACCCCTCGCAGTCCAAGGAGGACCGCTCATGTCCGACGTTTTCACGATCGACGACCTCAAGCGCATCCTGCGCGAGGCGGCCGGCGCCGAGTCCGCCGCCGACGACGCCGGCGACATCCACGACCTCAGCTTCAGTGACCTGGGGTACGACTCACTCGTGCTGCTGGAGACCAGCAGCCGCATCGAGCGGGAGTACGGCATCTCGCTCGACGACAGCACGGTCACCGACGCGCCCAACCCCCGCGCCCTGCTCAACGAGGTCAACGCCCGCCTGGCCGACCGCGAGGGGCTGGTCAAGTGAGCGCCGACGCGGGCCGGGTCGCCCTGGTCACCGGCGCCACCAGCGGAATCGGCCTGGCCGTCACCGAACTGCTCGCCGGGGCCGGGCACCGTGTCTTCCTCTGCGCCCGCGACGGTGAGCGGGTCGCCGAGACGGCCAAGCAGCTGCGGGAACGGGGCCACGACGTCGACGGCGCCGCCTGCGACGTGCGGTCCCCCGAGCAGGCGCAGGAGTTCGTCGCCGCCGCGACCGCCCGCTACGGGCCGGTGGAGATCCTGGTGAACAACGCCGGGCGCAGCGGGGGCGGGCCGACCGCGGGGATCACCGACGACCTGTGGCTGGACGTCATGAACACCAACCTCAACAGCGTCTTCTGGATGACCCGGGCCGCGCTGAACGCCGGCATGCTGGCCGCGGGTTGGGGCCGGGTCATCAACATCGCCTCCACCGCGGGCAAGCAGGGTGTCGTGCTGGGCGCGCCGTACTCGGCGTCCAAGCACGGGGTCGTCGGCTTCACCAAGGCGCTGGGCAATGAACTCGGCCCCACCGGGATCACCGTCAACGCCGTCTGCCCCGGCTACGTGGAGACCCCGATGGCGCAACGGGTCCGCGCGGGCTACGCCGCCGCGTGGGACGTGTCGCAGGACGAGGTGCTGACCAGGTTCCAGGCGAAGATCCCGCTCGGCCGGTACTCCATGCCGCAGGAGGTGGCCGGGCTCGTCGGCTACCTGGCGTCGGACACCGCCGCCTCGATCACCGCCCAGGCGCTCAACGTCTGCGGCGGACTGGGCAACTTCTGAGCGGCCCGGGACGCCACCGACGACGAAAGGAGAACCGCATGTCCGAACAACCCCTTCGCCGGGTCGAGCACCGCATCGAGGTCGACGTACCCGCCACGACGGTCTACCGGCTCATCGCCGAGGTGCGGAACTGGCCGGCGCTGTTCCCGCCGACCGTCCACGTCGAGCAGGACGCCGTGGCGCCGGGCGAGGAACGGATCCGGATCTGGGCCACCGCCAACGGCGAGGCGAAGAACTGGAGTTCGCGCCGCCGGCTCGACGAGGACAACCTGCGCATCGAGTTCCGCCAGGAGGTGTCCACACCCCCGGTGGGTGCCATGGGCGGCACCTGGATCATCGAGCCGATCGCCGCGGACCGCTGCCTGGTCCGGCTGCTGCACGACTACCGGGCGGTGGACGGCGACCCGGAGAAGCTGGCCTGGATCGACCGGGCCGTGGACCGCAACAGCACCGCCGAACTCGCTGCGCTCAAGGAGAACGCCGAACTGGCCGGCGCCGACCGGCTGCTGACCTTCGAGGACACGGTGGAGATCTCCGCACCGGCCAAGGCGGTCTACGACTTCATCAACGAGGCGGACCGCTGGCCGCAGCGGCTGCCGCACGTCGCCCGCGTCCGGCTGACCGAGGACACCCCCGGACTGCAACTGCTGGAGATGGACACGCGGGCAAAGGACGGATCGGAGCACACCACCACATCCGTACGGGTCTGCTTCCCCGACGAGAAGATCGTCTACAAGCAGATCCGGGTGCCCGCGCTGATGACACTGCACACCGGGCAGTGGTCGTTCGTGGAACGCGCGGGCGGGGTGACGGTCACCTCGCAGCACACCGTCGTCATCAACGAGGCGAACATCGCCCGGGTGCTCGGCGCCTCGGCCGACCTCGCCCGGGCGCGCGAGTACGTCCGTACCGCGCTGAGCACCAACAGCCTCGCGACGCTGCGCCACGCCAAGGACCATGCCGAACGCCGGCCCTGACGCGACCTCCGGCACCGACGTCGTGGTGGTCGGTGCCGGCCCGGTCGGTCTGCTGCTCGCCGGGGAACTCGCCCTGCGCGGCGTGGCCGTCACGGTCCTGGAGCGTCTCGCCGCACCCACCGGCGAGTCGCGGGCCACCCACCTGAACGCGCGCACCATGGAGCTGCTCGACCAGCGGGGGCTCGGGGAGCGGTTCGGCGCGGTGCGGGCCGAGCCCGGTACCCATTTCGGGGGCATCCCGGTCGACCTCACCGGGCTGCCGAGCCACCGTCGCGGCCTGTGGCCCGTGCCGCAGCCGCGCGTCGAGGCGGTGCTCGCGGACTGGACCCGCGAGCTGGGCGTCGACGTGCGCCGCGGGTACGCGGTGCGGGCCCTCACCGCCACCGCCAGCGGGGTAGAGGTCTCCGGGGACGGGTTCACTGTGCAGGCCCGCTACCTGGTCGGCTGTGACGGCGAGGAGAGCACCGTCCGCGAGCTCGCCGGGTTCGAGCTGGCCGGTAGCGCCGCGACCCGGGTGCTGTACCGGGCCGACCTCGACGCCGACCTCCCCGAACGGCGGCTGCGGCAGTACCCCGGGGGCTTGGCGACCGCCGCCCGCCGCGGTGACGGCACCACCCGGATCATGGTGCACGAGTTCGGTGGCCCGTCCCGGCGCGGCGCCCGCACACCCGGCTTCGCCACGGTGGCCGCGGCGTGGCAACGGGTCACCGGCGAGGACATCGGTGCCGCGCACGCCAGGTGGCTCGACGCGTTCGACGACGCCGCCCTGCAGGCCACGCGGTACCGCATCGGGCGGGTGCTGCTGGCCGGCGACGCCGCGCACGTGCAGATGCCGGTCGGCGGCCAGGCGATCAACCTCGGTCTGCAGGACGCCGTGAACCTCGGCTGGAAACTCGCGGCACGGCTGCGCGGCACCGCGGCTGCGGACCTGCTCGACACGTACCACGACGAGCGGCACCCCGCCGCCGCCCGGGTGCTGCGCCTCGTCACGGCCCAGGCGGCGCTGCTGTTCGGCGGTGCCGCGGTCGGGCCGCTGCGTACCGTGCTCGGCGAGCTGATCGCCGAGCCCCGGGCCGGCGCCCACCTGGCGTCCGCGCTCAGCGGACTCGACGAGCGTCACCCGCCCGGCGGCGGCGATCCGCTGCTGGGCGGGCGGATTCCGCACGTTCGCGTGCACACCGGCTCCGGGCCGTCGGACACCACGGCACTGCTGCGGACCGGCCGCGGCGTCCTGCTCGACCTGGGCGGCGGCGACCGGTTCGCCACCGAGGTGGCGGGCTGGACGGGGCGGGTCGACCTGCACCGCGTACGGGTCTCGGGCCCGCTGGCGGCGGTCGACGCGCTGCTCGTCCGGCCGGACGGCCACATCGCCTGGACCTCGAACGGCCCCGAGGCCCTGCCCACAAGCCTGCACCGCTGGTTCGGGGCTCCGGACCGGCACCGCACCACAGCTCACCATCGGCCACTCACCAGGGAGACAGCATGAACCGACTGACCGGCAAGACCGCTCTGGTCACCGGCGGCAGCCGCGGCATCGGCCGGGGGATCGCCGAACGGCTGGGCCGCGAAGGCGCCCTCGTCGCTGTGCACTACGCCAAGGACGACGACGCCGCCAAGCAGACCGTCGCGGCCATCACCGACGCCGGCGGCCGGGCCTTCCCGGTACGCGCGGAACTGGGCGTCCCCGGCGACGTCGAGGTGCTGTTCGCGGCCCTGGAGGAGGGACTGCGCGCGGAGCGGGACTCCACCACCCTCGACATCGTCGTCAACAACGCCGGGGTCATGGGCGGCACCGCCCCGGAACAGATCACCCCGGAGCAGTTCGACCGGCTCATCGCGGTCAACGCGAAGGCGCCGCTGTTCATCATCCTGCGGGCCCTGCAGCTGATGCCGGACGGCGGACGCATCATCAACATCTCCTCGGCGCTGACCCGGATGGCGTTGCCGCAGGAACTCGCGTACTCGATGTCGAAGGGTGCCCTCGAACAGCTCGGCCTGCACCTGGCCCGGCACCTGGCCCCGCGCGGCATCACGGTGAACACTGTCGCGCCCGGCATCACCGACAACGGCAGCGAGATGCTGCAGCAGCCGGAGGTGCGCGAGGCCATGGCCGCGACCACCGCGTTCGGGCGCCTGGGCGAACCCGCCGACATCGCCGCCGCGGTCGCGTTCCTCGCCGCCGGTGACGGCCAGTGGCTGACCGGCGGCGTCCTGGACGTCAGCGGCGGCACCCTCCTCGGCTGACCGGACCGGCTCGACTGACCGGACCGGCGCCGGCGGCCTTGACCCCAACGACGGTTGAGGTCTTAGCGTCGGTCCCGTCCCGGTTCGTGCCCATCGAAAGGAATCACCATGGCTACAGCACCGATCAGGCTGGCCGTCATCATCGGCAGTGTCCGTGAGGGACGGTTCGGTCCCACGGTGGCGAACTGGTTCGCCCGCCAGGCCGGTGACCGGGAAGACTTCGCTATCGACATCGTCGACCTGGCGGAGCACCCGCTGCCGACGGTCATCACCACCACGCCCACCGCCGAGGGCGCGCAAGCGCTCGGTGCGGTGATGCCGCGGATCGAGGCGGCGGAGGCGTTCGTCGTGGTGACCCCGGAGTACAACCACAGCTTCCCCGCCGCTCTCAAGAACGCCATCGACTGGCACAACAGCCAGTGGCACGCCAAGCCGGTGGCCTTCGTCTCGTACGGCGGACTCTCCGGCGGCCTGCGTGCCGTGGAGGCCCTGCGGCTGGTCTTCGCCGAGCTGCACGCGGTGACCATCCGCGACACGGTCAGCTTCCACGGTGCGTGGGCCCAGTTCGGCCCCGACGGTGAGCCGGTCGACCCGGAGGGGAGCACCACCGCCGTCAAGTCCCTGCTCGACCAGCTCGCCTGGTGGGCGATCACCCTGCGCGAGGGGCGCGAGCGCCGGCCGTACGTGCCGTGAGCCCGCGGGCGCCCGCTCGCCCCCAGATCGGATCTTCGATGCGAATCCTGTTCTCCATCTTCCCGGCAGCCGCCCACCTCTACCCGATCACCCCGCTGGCCTGGGCGTTGCAGGCCGCCGGGCACGAGGTCCGCGTCGCGACCTCGCCGAACATCGCCCCGGTCATCGAGGCGGCCGGGCTGACCGCGGTCGCGGTCGGCCCGCCGGTCCTGCTCGCCACCGCCGAGGAGGAGCGGCTCGAACGCCCCACCGACGTCCTCGTCGTGGACCACGCCGACCCCGAGGGGTGGCGGACGGTCGCCCGGTACCTGACCGGCCTGTTCCTGCGGACCTATCCGGAGCCGGGCGACGGCACCGCCTCGATGGTCGAGGACCTCGTCGGTTTCGCCCGCTCCTGGCAGCCGGACCTGGTCGTCTGGGACACCCTCAACCCCATCGGCGTGGTGGCCGCCAAGGCCGTCGGCGCGGCGCACGGCCGGCTGCTGTGGGGTCTGGACAACGTCGCCTGGCTCAACCGCAGATTCCGCGAGCAGCCCGGCGCGCAGAAGTACGACGACCCCATGGTCGGCTGGCTCGAACCGCTGTTGCAGCGCTACGGCGGCGAGTACGACGACGAGGCGGTCACCGGCCAGTTCACCCTGGATCTCGTCCCGCCCCGGATGCGGCTCCCGCTGGACCTGCGGCACATCCCGCTGCGCCGGGTCGCGTACTCCGGGGGTGCGAGCCTGCCGGACTGGCTGCGGGAGCCGCCGCAGCGGCCCAGGGTGTGCCTGACCCTGGGTGTCAGCTCCCGCACGGTCTACAACAAGTACCGGGGGTTCCCGCTCGCGGAGCTGTTCGAGCACGTCGCCGATCTCGACGTCGAACTGGTGGCCACCCTCAACGCGGCGCAGCTCGCCGAGGTCCGCAAGGTCCCGGACAACGTCCGGACGATCGACTTCGTGCCGCTGCGGCTGCTGCTGCCCACCTGCGCGGCGATCGTGCACCACGGCGGGGGAGGCACCACGGCCGCCGCGGTCGAGCAGCGGGTGCCGCAGCTGATCGTCCCGGTGCCCAAGTGGGACGAGAAGATCACCGCACAGTACGTGGTCGACCGCGGCGCCGGCATCGCCATGAGCGGCCAGGACTTCTCCATGGTGGAGTTCCGCGAGAACCTGCTGCGGCTGCTGAACGAGCCCGGATTCCGCGACGGCGCCAACCGGCTCCACGAGGACATGACCGCGATGCCCAGCCCGGTCGACACCGTCCCGATGCTCGAACGACTGACGGCGCGACTGCGGGCCGTCGCGGCCCGGTGACGGCCGGGCCCGCCGCACCGGTAACGGCCCCCGTCGTACGCCCCGCGGGACTGCTCGTCGCGGTCTCCGGGAACATGCTGATCGACGCCCTGGAGGTGTCCGCGCTGATCGTCGCCGTACCGGCGATCGGCGCGGACCTCCGGGTGTCACCGGCGTGGTCCCAGTGGCTGATCAGTGGCTTCGCGCTCGGGTTCGGCACGGTCCTGTGGCTGGGCCCGCGGATCGTCGACCGTTTCGGCCGGCGCGGACCGTACCTCGTGGCGGTGGCGGTCTTCGCGATCGTCTCGCTGCTCAGCGGCGTCGTGTCCGGGCTGCCCGCGCTGGTGGCGCTCCGGTTCGTCAAGGGATGCTGTGCCGCGCTCACCGCGACCACCGGCGTCGCGCTGATCAGCAGCACGTTCGCGCAGGGCAGGGCCCGCGACCGGGCACTGTCGGTCTACACGCTCTTCGGGGCCAGCGGCTTCTCGGCCGGGCTGGTGCTCTCCGGTGTGCTGACCGCCGCGCACTGGCGGTGGACGCTGGTGTCGGCCGCGCCGGTGGCCGCCGTGCTGTACGTGGTGGCCGCCCGGTCGATCCCGGCCGATCCGCCGCGCGTGGTGCCGCGCGCCCGGCTGCGCGAGCTGGTGGCGCACCCGAATCTGGTCCGGGTCGCCGTGGTGGCGGGAACGCTGAACGGTTCGTACTGGGCATTGCTGTTCGTCCTGAGCCTGTACCTGCAACGGGTGCGCGGCTGGAGTCCCGCGCTGGCCGGTCCGGCGCTGCTGCCCGCCAGCCTGCCGCTCGCGGTCTCGGCGCTGTCCGCCGGCCGGCTGGTCCGCCGCGTCGGTGCCGCCCGTCTGGTCGCGGCCGGCACTGCGTTGCCACCGGCCGGCTACCTGCTGGTGTGCTGGCGCGGGCCGGACGCGGCGTATCCCACCGTGATCCTGCCCGCCCTGCTGCTGGTCGGTGCGGGCTTCGTGCTGTCGTTCACCGCGTTGCACGTGCGCGCGACAGAGGAGGTGCCGGACGCCTTCCGGCGCGAGGCGACCGCGCTGTACCAGAGCGCGGTCCAGCTGCTCGGAGCGCTCAGCGTCATCACGGTCGCGGCGTTGGTCGCACTCCCGGCGGCGCACCGCGCCGCACTGTCCGTCGTGGTGGTCATCGGTACGGCCGGATTCGTCACGGCCCTGGTCCGCCGCGGCGCCCGGCCGGATGGCTCCGCCAACTGAGGAAGGAACGGAGGTTCCGTCATGCGGGTGCTGCTGGTGATCTTCCCCGCCACCGCCCATCTCTTCCCGGTGGTCCCGCTGGCCTGGGCGCTGCAGGCGGCGGGCCACGAGGTACGGGTGGCCGCCCACGCGGGCGTGGTCGAGCCCGACATGACCGCCACCATCGCCGCCGCGGGCCTGACCCCGGTGCCCCTGGGCGAGCGTGCGGAACTGCCCGACCTCGTACGCGTCAACGCCACCACCGATCAGAGCGACAGGCCCACCCTGGCGCTGGACCCCGAGGCCGCCGACGACTGGGAACGGACCCGGGGTTACCTGCTGGGTCTGCTGTCGCTGTACTACCCCCGTCCCGACGGCGGCGCGGCCTGGCCGATGGCCGACGAACTCGTCCGGGTGGCCCGCGCGTGGCGACCCGACCTCGTGCTGTGGGATCCGCTCTGCCCGCCCGCCCCGATCGCGGCCCGCGCATGCGGCGCCGCCCACGCCCGGGTGCTGTGGGGACTGGACAACCTCGGCTGGATCCGCGAGCTGGCCCGCCGCGCCGGCACGGCACCCGACGACGACCCGCTCGTGGGGTGGCTGCGGCCGCTGCTGGACCGCTACGGCGATGTCTTCGACGAGGAGGTCCTCACCGGGCAGTGGACCCTCGACATGGTGCCGGACCGGATGCGTCTGCCGCTGCCACGGCGCGGTCTGACCGTCCGCCGGGTGCCGTACAACGGTGCCGCGCCGGTCCCGGACTGGCTGGCGGAGCCGCCACCGCGTCCACGGGTCTGCCTGACCCTCGGCGTGAGCACCAGGAAGCTGTTCAGCGAGCATCGCGGGCTGTCCCTCGCGAACGTGTTCGACCTCGTCGCCGAGCTGGACGTCGAACTGGTGGCGACACTGAACGAGGCGCAGCTGGCCGGGGTGCGGCAGCTGCCGGACAACGTCCGCGTCGTGGATTACCTGCCGCTGAACCAGCTCCTGCCCACCTGCGCCGCGGTGATCCATCACGGCGGCGGTGGCACGTTCGCCGCGGCCGTGGCGCACCGCGTGCCGCAGCTGGTCATTCCCGTACCGAAATGGGACGAGGCCGTGACCGCACGCTACGTCGCCCGGCGCGGCGCCGGCCTGGTCCTCTACCAACCCGTCCGCGGGGCCGAGCTGCGCACCGCGGTGCAGCGGCTGATCGACGACCCGTCCTTCCGCGCCGGAGCCGACGAGCTGCACCGCGACATGCTCGCCACCCCGTCGCCGACGGATGTGGTGCCGGCACTGGAGCGCCTCGCGGCATCGCGTCACGCCGGCGCCCACCCGCTGCAAACCCTCCGGGACAGGAGAACCCATGCGCGTCCTCATGATGACCAGCCCCGTGTCGACTCACTTCGCCCCCCTGGTGCCGCTCGCCTGGGCGTTACGGGCGGCCGGGCATGAGGTGCTGGTCGCCGCCCAGCCCGACGTGGTGCCGACCGCGCACGCGGCCGGACTCAGCGCGGTGTCCATCGCCAGGGAGTTCGGCATCGAACAGCACATGAAGAACCGGCTGGCCGACGGGAAGCGCACGCGGGAGTCGGTGCCCCGGTCCAAACCCTCCGAGTACGGCGACTTCGGCCTCGTCTGGGTCGGACAGACCAAGTACGTCACGCCGATGTACCTGAGCTTCGCCCGTGCCTTCCGGCCGGATCTGATCGTCTCCGACCCGTTCGAGTACAGCGCGCTGATCGTGGGCGGGGTGCTCGGGGTGCCGGTCGTCCATCACCGGTGGGGTGTCGACGAGCTGACCGGCCCGGCCCGCGCGGCGGTCCGCGAACCGTTGCGCGAGCTGTGCGCCGAGCACGGGCTCGACGGCCTGCCGGACCCGGACCTGCTGGTGGATCCCTGCCCGCCCACCCTGCAGGTGCCGGGGGCCGAACCGGGGGTGCCGATGCGGTGTGTGCCGTACAACGGCAGCGCCGTGCTGCCGGGCTGGCGGCAAGCGGAGATCGAACAGTACGGCCGCGGCCCGATCCCCGGCCGGCGGGTGGTGGTGAGCATGGGCGGCCGGGTGCTGCTGCTCAACGGCGTGCCGTTCGTCCGCCGCCTGTTGTGGGCGTTCGACGCGATGCCCGGCGTCGAGGTGCTGGCCACGGTCGAGGACCGGTACCGCGACGAGCTCGGGGCGCTGCCCGCCAACGTACGGCTGATCGACCCGACGCCGCTGGACCTGTTCCTCGACTCGGCGGACGTGGTGGTGCACCACGGCGGCGCGGGCACGACGATGACCGCGACGGCGTACGGGCTGCCCCAGCTGGTGCTGCCGCAGCTCGCCGACCAGTTCGGTCACGGGGACCGGATCGCGGCCTGCGGCGCAGGCATCGTCCTCGACTCGGTCGCCGACCAGGACGATCCGGACCTGCTGCGTGAGTCGCTCGCGGCGTTGCTGGAGGAGCCCAGGTACGGCAAGGCGGCGGGTGAACTGCGCGCCGAGATGCGCGGCATGCCCGCGCCCGCGGCGGTCGCACGGGACCTGGCCGGGCTGGCGTCGCGCGCGAAGGGGGAGTTCTGATGCGCGTCCTCATCCTCACCACTCCGGTGCCCACCCACTTCCAGCCGCTGATCCCGTTCGGCTGGGCGCTGCGGGCGGCCGGCCACGACGTTCTTGTAGCGGGTCAGCCCGACGTGCTGGGTACGGCCCGGTCGGCGGGCCTGAGCGTGGCGTCGGCGGGCGACGGGTTCTTCGTCGACGACCTGCTCCACGAGGGTCTGCCCCCGGGCGTCCGCCCGCTGTCGATCCGTCCGCGGCCCCCCCGGGATTCGCTCGGCAGCTACGGCCGGCTGTGGATGACCCACGCCAAGTACCTGCTGCCGGCGTACCTGCGGCTGGCCCGCGGCTACCGGCCGGACCTGATCGTCGCCGACCCGCTGGAGTACGCCTCGCTGCTCATCGGGGCGGTCCTGGGTGTCCCGGTCGCCCACCACCGGTGGGGGGTCGACGAGATCTCCGAGCCCGCCCGCGCGGCGGTGCGTCCCGCCCTGGCCGGTGTCGGTGCCCGCCTGGGTATCGGTAATCTGCCCGACCCGACGATCCTGCTGGACCCGTGCCCGCCCTCGCTGCAACTGCCCGACGCGGAACCGGCGACGGCCATGCGGTACATCCCGTACAACGGCCGGGCGACAGTGCCGGACTGGCGGGTGGCGGAGGTGGAGCGGGGCTGGCGTGGCGGGCCGGGGATCCGGCGGGTCGCGGTCAGCATGGGCGGCAGCCTTCCGGTCAACGGGGTGCGCTTCGTCGCCTCGGTGCTGGGTGCGTTCGACGCGATGCCCGGGGTCGAGGTGCTCGCGGTGGTGGATGAGCGTTTCCGCGCCGAACTCGGCGCGGTGCCGGGCAACGTACGGCTGATCGACCCCACCCCGCTGGACCTCTTCCTGGACTCCTGCGACGTGCTGGTGCACCAGGGCGGGGCGGGCACCACGATGACCGCGACCTCGTACGGGGTGCCCCAGCTCGTGCTGCCGCAGCTGGCGTACCACTTCGGACACGGCGACCGGATCGCCGCGACGGGCGCCGGGATCGCCTTCGACACCGCGGCGGAGCAGGACGACCGGGGGCTGCTGCGCGAGTCGCTGACCTCCCTGCTGACCGATCCGGCCTACCGGGACGCCGCGCACCGGTTGCGGGCGGAGATGCGTGCGACGCCGGCACCCGACGACGTCGTCACCGATCTGCAGGAGCGCCTTGTCAAGGATGGAGTGAGCTGAGCATGCGTATCCACGAGTCCGCGATGCCGGGTGTCTTCCGGATCGAACCGCACCAGTTCCGCGACGCACGGGGAGCGTTCTTCGAGGCGTTCCGGGTCGACGCGCTCGCCGAGGCGGCCGGGGTGGAGTTCGTTCCGCGCCAGATCAACTACTCGGTCTCGCGGCGCAACACCCTGCGCGGCATCCACAGCGTCACGTTGCCGCCGGGGCAGGCGAAGTTCGTCACCTGTGTGCGCGGCTCGCTGCGGGATTTCGTGGTGGATCTGCGGATCGGCTCGCCGACGTTCGGGCAGCACGAGAGCACCGTGCTGGACGCCGCCTCGGGTGGGTGCGTCTACATCCCGGAGGGGGTGGGGCACGGCTTCGTGGCCCTCACCGACGACACGTGCATCTGTTACGTGGTGTCCACGACGTACGTGCCCGGTTCGCAGATCAACATCGACCCCATGGACCCGGATCTGGCCGTGCCGTGGGGTTGCGCGGACCCGGTCATGTCGGACGCCGACCGCGCGGCCATCAGCCTGTCGGACGCCATGGCCCAGGGAATCCTGGCGCACTGGCGCGACGTGTCCCCGCCGCAGCGGCTGAGCCGCTAGGGCGTGTCGCCAAAGGGTCATAGCCACTGCAGGAGTGCGGCGATGGTGACGGTCGCCTGGTACGAGGTGCTGGTCTTGTCGTAGCGGGTAGCCACGGACCGGCATTGTTTGAGGCGATTGAAGCAGCGTTCTACGACGTTGCGGTGCCGGTAGACCCGCATGTTGAACGTGGGCGGCCGGCCGCCGCGGGGACCTCGGTTGCGGCGGTGTTTCTGCTGATCGGCGCGTTCCGGGATGGTGTGAGCGATGCCGCGGCGGCGCAGGTAACGTCGGATACCCCGGCTGCTGTAGCCCTTGTCGGCGATGACATGTTCGGGCCGGGTCCGTGGACGGCCCGGCCCGCGCCGGTCGACGCTAATGGCGTCCATGACCTGCTCGAAGCGTGTGCAGTCGTTGACGTTGCCGCCGGTCAGCACGAATGCCAGGACCCGGCCGGCGCCGTCGCAGGCGAGATGGATTTTGGTGCTCAGTCCACCGCGAGATCGTCCGAGGGCGTGATCCGGTTTATCCGTTTCCGGCTGCCCCCTTTTCTGGCACCCGCGGCGTGCTGGTGGGCCCGCACGATGGTCGAATCGACCGAGACCAGCCAGTCGATATCAGCGTTGGCATCAGCTTCGGCCTGGGCAGCGGCCAGCATCTTCGCGAACGTGCCGTTCAGTGCCCATCTGCGGAAACGGGTGTAGACCGACTTCCAGGAGCCGTACCGGCCGGGCACATCACGCCACGGCGCTCCAGAGCGGATCTTCCACACGATGCCGTTGAGGACCCGGCGGTCATCCTCGCGCGGGCGACCGCCGGTCACCGCCGAGGGCAGGTGCTGCGACAAGGATTCCCACTCGGCATCGGTCAGCTCATAGCGGCGGATCACGCCGTCCATCATCCACGGTCATGAGTCTTTGAAGACACGCCTTAGGCCGCCCGGGCCCGCGCCGCGGGGCGCTGTGTCGTGGGGTGCTGTGCCGTGGGGTGCTGTGCCGCGGGGCGCTGCGCGGCGGACCGGGACGCCGGGTTGATGACGGGGCAGCCGTCCAGGGACATGCACCCGCACCCGGCGCAGCGGGCGAAGTCCTCCCGGAGCTGCTGCATCTGCTGCAGCCGCTCGTCGAGGTCCGACTGCCAGCACGCGGTCATCCGGGCCCAGTCCTGCCGCGTCGGTGTGCGCCCGTCGGGCAGGAGCGCCAGCACCGCCGCGACCCGGGCGAGAGGGATGCCGACGCGCTGGGCGATGCGGATCAGCCCCACCCGGCGCAGCGTGTCGCGCGGGTAGCGGCGCTGGTTGCCGACCGTACGCCGGCTGGCGATGAGGTTCTGCCGCTCGTAGAAGTGCAGGGCGGACACGCTCACACCGCTGCGGGCGGCCAGCTGGCCGACGGTGAGTTCGTCGTCGGCGGGCGAGGGCGCCATCACCGTTCCTCCTCGGGTGTCGGGGTGTCGGGGCTGCCGGCGGCGGGCCCCGGCGTGATGAGTTCCAGAGCCACATCGAGGACCGCGCGCCGTTTCTCCTCGGCGTCGCCCTGAACGTGCTGCAGGGCGAACGGGCCGAAGTAGACAGTGAACAGCGCGCTGATGCCGCGTACGTTGTCCGTCAACGCGGCGTCCGGTTCCACGATGAGCTGGGCCAGGGACGAGATGCGCTCCCGGACCCGCTGTCCGATGCTGGTCAGTCGCAGGGATGCCTGGTTGTCCTGCACCAGGTGCAGGATCGGTGCGGCGTCGACCAGGGTGCTGCTGTACCGGCGCAGCAGTTCCTGCTTGGTCTCCGGGGTGCGCGGCTGCTGCTGCCCCCAGGTGACCAGGTCGTCGAGACCGGCGAGCAGGCGGTCGGAGAGGGCGGCCAGGATGTCCTCCTTGGCCGGGAAGTAGTAGTAGAGCGCGGCCTTGGTGATCCCGAGCCGGTCGGTGATGGTGCGCAGGGACGTCTTCTCGTAGCCGTGCTCGACGAACAGTTCGAGGGCGGCGGCCTCGATGCGCTGCCGGGTGTCCTTGCGGCGCGGAGTGGGCTTGTTCATCGCTCTCCTCGACTGTGCGTGATTTGTAGAGTTTCGACCCTCGTGAACCTTTTCGTGGACCGACCCCCTGTGTCATGCTACTAATTAGCCGGGCGGCAAGTAAATAGAGCGCCGCGATCCACCGGCAAATCTCGACGAGAGTGGGTGGCGACATGTCCGCGCAGGTCCGAACGGCACCACCGCAGGGCGGCATCCGGGCCGCGATCGTCGCGCTGATCCTGGCGATGATGCTGGCCACGCTCGACAACATGATCATCGGTACCGCGATCCCCACGATCGTCGGCGACCTGGGCGGCATCGACGACCTGTCCTGGGTGGTCACGTCGTACACCCTGACCACGGCTGCCTCCACCCCCATCTGGGGCAAGCTCGGCGACATGTACGGCCGCAAGGGCGTCTTCCTCGCCTCCATCGTGGTCTTCCTGATCGGCTCGGTCCTGTCCGGCCTCGCCCAGGACCTCCCGCAGCTCATCGCCTTCCGGGCGCTGCAGGGCCTCGGCGGTGGCGGCCTCATGGTCAGTGCGTTCGCCATCATGGGCGAGCTGATCCCGCCCACGTCGCGCGCGAAGTACCAGGGCATCATGTCCGCCGCGATGGGTCTCACCATGATCGCCGGACCGCTCGTCGGCGGTCTCATCACCGACCACGCCGGCTGGCGCTGGTGCTTCCTGATCAACGTGCCGATCGGCATCGCCGGGCTCGCCATGGTCGCGGTCGGCATGCACCTGCCGAAGCACCGCGCCCAGGGGCGGGCCGACTATCTCGGCGCGGTGCTGCTGGCCTCCGCCATCTCCGGCGTGGTGCTGATGAGCGCGTGGGGCGGCACCCGGTACGCCTGGCAGTCACCGGTCATCATCGGCCTGCTGCTCGCGATCGTCCTCACGGTCACCCTGCTGCTCCTTGTCGAACGCCGCGCGGCCGAGCCGGTGCTGCCGCTGGGCATCTTCCGCGACCGCACCTTCGCGCTGGCCACGCTCATCGGCCTCGTCGTCGGCTTCGTGATGTTCGCCGCCCTGACCTTCCTCTCGCTGTTCCAGCAGACCGTCCAGAGCGCCTCCGCCACCAACTCCGGGCTCCTGCTGCTGCCCGTCCTGCTGTCCATGGTGGTGATCAACGTAGTCGTGGGGCAGCTCATCACGCGCGGCCTGGGACTGCGCACTGTCGTACTGCTGGGCAGCGCGTTGATGGCCGCCAGCCTGTTGCTCATGGCCACCATGGGCACCGGCACGACCCGCGCCACGGCGGCCGGCTACATGCTCCTGCTCGGCGCGGGCATGGGGTGCCTGATCCAGGGCACGCTGCTGCTGTCGCTCGACAGCGTCGCGCCCAAGGACCTCGGCGTGGCCTCCTCCACCGCCACGCTGTCGCGCACCGTCGGCGGCACGATCGGGGTGGCCCTGTCCGGTGCCCTGTTCGCCCACGAGATCGCGCAGTCGCTGGCGCATGCCGGAGTGGCCGTGGCGGCCGGAGCGGGCCAGGCGCAACTCACCGCGGCGGGCCTGGCCCGGATGGGCGAGGCGGCGCGGACCGCGTACCAGCACGCCGTCGTGGACGGGGCCCGGGCGGTGTTCCTGCTGTCCGGTCTGCTCAGCCTGACCGCGCTGCTGGCGTCCTGGTTCGTACGCGCCCGCGGCGCCGGGCCCGCCGCCCCCGGCGCACCCGCGCCGGGCGACCGCGACGGTGTCCCGTCCGGTACGCCGGCCGCCTGACAGCAGCGGTTGGACAACCGCCGCGTACGCGCAGGCGGTGGCGGGGTGTGCAACTGCGCACCCGCGCGTTCTTGACCGCCACGGCGCGGACGAAGAACCTAGGTGTCAACGTCGGCCGATTGCGCCTCGCTCCCGGCCCGCAGCGGCCGCCCGATGCAGCTCGATGATCCGAGCAGTCCGGGCGGCCGCGCCGCGCGTTCCCCCTCTCTCCCGCCTCGGCACGGGCACGACCCGTGCCGAGGCGCCGTCATGACCGTCGGCGTGCCCGGCACGGCCGTCAGGAGGCCCCTTGAAGGTTCTGTTTGTGGCGGCCGGCAGCCCGGCGACGATCTTCGCCCTGGCCCCGCTCGCCACCGCGATGCGCAACGCCGGCCACACGGTGTTCCTGGCGGCGACCGACGACATGATGCCGGTGGTCACCGCCGCCGGGCTGCCCGGCATACCGACGACCGCCCAGCCGATCAAACACTTCATCACCACCGCCCGTGACGGGAGCCCGGTGTCCATCCCGGACGATCCCGCCGCGCAGGCCCGCTTCACCGGCAGCTGGTTCGCCCGGCTGGCGCTCGCCATGCTGCCACCGCTGCGGGAACTGGCCGAGGGCTGGCGCCCGGACCTGATCGTCGGCGGCACGATGTCGTACGCGGCGCCGCTGCTGGCCGCGGAACTCGGGGTGCCGTTCGTGCGGCAGGCCTGGGACGCGGTCGAGGCCGACGGGATCCATCCCGGCGCCGAGCGGGAACTGGCCCCCGAGCTGAGAAGCCTGGGCCTGGACCGGCTGCCCCCACCCGACGTCTTCATCGACATCTGCCCACCCGCCCTGCGCCCGGCGCGGGCGGCCCCGGCCGAGCCGATGCGGTTCATCCCGGCCAACGCGCAACGCCCGCTCGAACCGTGGATGTACCGCCGCGGCACCCGGCCGCGGGTCCTGCTGACCTCCGGCAGCCGGGTCACCCGGCGAGAGACCTACGACCAGAACTACCGCTTCCTCACCGACCTGATCGGCAAGGTCGCCGATCTCGACGTCGAGCTGCTGGTGGCGGCGCCCGACGAGGTCGCCGAGGGACTGCGCACCGAGCACCCCGATGTCAGGGCGGGCTGGGTCCCGCTCGACGTCGTGGCCACCACCTGCGACGTCGTGGTCCACCACGGCGGCGGGGTGACCAGCCTGACCGCGCTCAACGCGGGCCTGCCGCAGCTGCTGCTGCCGAAGGGCGCGGTGCTGGTGGCACCGGCCGCTCGTATCGCCGCCCGGGGAGCGGGCATCAGCCTGCCCCCCGAACACGAGACCGCCGACGAGATCGCCGGAGCGGTCCAGCGGATGCTGGCCGACCCGTCCTTCCGGCGTCGCGCCGGCGACCTGGCGGCCGAGATCGCCACCATGCCGCCGCCCGCCGACCTCGTCGCCGTACTCGAGAAGCACATCTGACTCCGCCGTTCTCGAGAAGCACATCTGACGCAACCACCGTGAGGGGAGACCTCAATGAAGGCTCTTGTCCTGTCCGGCGGGGCCGGCACCCGGCTGCGCCCCTTCAGCTATTCGATGCCCAAACAGCTGATCCCGGTCGCCAACAAGCCGGTCCTGGAGCACGTGGTCGCCAACATCCGTGACCTCGGCATCCGCGAGATCGGCATCATCGTGGGCGAGCGCGGCCAGCAGATCGCCGACGCGCTCGGCGACGGCACCCGGCTGGGCTGCGACATCACCTATCTGCCGCAGCACCAGCCGCTGGGACTCGCGCACTGCGTGGCCCTGGCCCGCGACTTCCTCGGCGACGACGACTTCGTCATGTACCTCGGCGACAACATGCTGCCGCAGGGCATCGGCGAGATCGCCCGCGACTTCTCCGCGAACCGCCCGGCGGCGCAGGTCGTGGTGTACAAGGTCGACGACCCGCGGGCGTTCGGCGTGGCGGAACTGTGGCCCGACGGCCGGGTCCGGCGGCTGGTGGAGAAGCCGCAGGAGCCGGTCAGCGATCTGGCCCTCATCGGGGTGTACTTCTTCACCCCCGCCATCCACGCGGCCGTCGCGGCGATCCAGCCCAGCGCCCGCGGCGAACTGGAGATCACCGACGCGATCCAGTGGCTGGTCGAGCGCGGCGACACGGTGCGCGCGAGCGAATACGGCGGCTACTGGAAGGACACCGGGACGGTCGAGGACGTGCTGGACTGCAACCGGGAGCTGCTCGACGGGGTACGCCTCGCGGTGCATGGCACGCTGGAGGACTCCCAGATCACCGGCGCCGTCGTCCTGGAGGCCGGGGCACGCGCGGTCCGTTCGCGCATCGTGGGCCCCGCCGTGATCGGGGCCGGCACACTGATCGAGGACAGCTACGTCGGTCCGGCCACCTCCATCGGCCGCGACTGCGTCCTGCGCGACACGCACATCGACTACTCCATCGCCCTCGACGGCGCCCGCATCTCCGACGTCAAGGGACTGCACGGCTCGATCATCGGCCGGGCGGCCACCGTCGACAGCGCGGAGGTCCGTACCGACGGCGGGACCGGAAGACATCGGCTCGTGATCGGCGACCACACGCGCATCGAGGTGGCGGCCTGATGAGGATCCTGGTCACCGGCGCCGCCGGTTTCATCGGCTCGCACTTCGTCCGCACCATGCTCGACGGTGGCTACCCCGACTTCGCCGACGCGCGGGTCACCGTGCTCGACAAGCTCACGTACGCCGGGAACCGCGACAACCTGCCCGCCAGTCACCCGCGGCTGGAGTTCGTGGAAGGCGACATCTGCGATCTCGACCTGCTCGGTGAGCTGTTCCCGGGCCACGACGCGGTGGTGCACATGGCTGCCGAATCGCATGTGGACCGCTCCATCGAGGCGGCCGCCGAATTCGTGCGTACGAACGTCGGCGGCACCCAGTCGGTGCTGGAGGCGTGCCTGCGCGCCGGTGTCCCCCGGGTCGTGCACGTCTCCACGGACGAGGTGTACGGCAGCATCGCCACCGGCTCGTGGACCGAGGACTGGCCGCTGCAGCCCAATTCGCCGTACGCCGCGTCGAAGGCCAGCTCCGACCTGATCGCGCGGGCGTACTGGCGTACCCACGGCCTCGACGTCTCCATCACGCGCTGTTCCAACAACTACGGCCCGTACCAGTTGCCGGAGAAGCTCATCCCGCTGTTCGTCACGAACCTGCTGGAGGGCCGCACCGTGCCGCTGTACGGCGACGGCGGCAACGTCCGCGAGTGGCTGCACGTGGACGACCACTGCCGGGGGATCCAGCTCGTCCTGGCCCGCGGCCGGGCCGGCGAGGTCTACAACATCGGTGGCGGCAACGAGTACACCAACCTGGAGATGACAGAGCACCTGCTCCGGCTGTGCGGTGCCGACCGCTCGATGGTCCGGCCCGTGGCCGACCGCAAGGGTCACGACCTGCGCTACTCCATCGACGAGACGAAGATCCGGGACGAGCTGGGGTACGCGCCGCGGATCCCGTTCGAGCGCGGGCTGGCCGAGACGGTCGCCTGGTACCGCGACAACCCGGGCTGGTGGAAGGCCGCCCTGCGCAGCGAGCGCGCCGCATGAGCGTCCCGGCCGCCGGGCGCACCGTGTTCATCCTGGGCGCGACCGGATTCCTCGGCACCCACCTCGGCGACGCCTTCGCCGCCGCGGGCTGGCGGGTGCTGCGCGGCTCCACCACGGCCAGCGGCCCCGGATCGGTGCGGCTGGATCTGACCGCGGACGACGGCGCGCTCGCCGCCGCACTGGCGGACGGCACGCCCGACGTCGTGGTCAACGCGTCCGGCCGGGTGTGGCGGATGACCGACCAGCAGATGCTGCAGGCCAACGCCGCGGTGCTGGACCACGTCATCGCCGCGCTGCGCGAGACCCGGCCCGGTGCCCGGCTCGTGCAGCTCGGCAGCATCCACGAGTACGGGCCGGGCACCCCGGGAACGGCCACCCGCGAGGACCAGCCGCCGGTGCCGGTGACCCCGTACGGGCGGTCCAAGCTGGGCGGCTCGCTGCGCGTCCTGGAGGCGGCCGGGCACGGCCTGGACGGGGTCGTCCTGCGCCTGGCCAACGTGTGCGGGCCCGGCACCCGGCCCGGCAGCCTGCTCGGCGCGGTCAGCGAGCACCTGGCCGGTGTCGCCCGCGACGGGCGGTCCGGCGACGCGGCGCTGCGGCTGCCACCGCTGCGCGCCCAGCGGGACTTCGTGGACGTCCGGGACGTCACCGATGCCGTGCTGGCCACGGCGGACGCCCCGGCGGGCGTGGTAACCGGGCAGATCATCAACATCGGCTCGGGCCGGGCCCGTCCGGTCCGCGAGATCGTCGACCGCATGGTGGCGCTCAGCGGACTGGACGTCAGCGTCGAGGAGACCGAGCCGACCGGCGGCCCGTCCGCGCGGGTGGACGTGGAGTGGCAGTTGCTGGACATCAACCGAGCCGGGCGACTGCTGGGCTGGCGCCCCCGGCGGGGACTGGACGAGTCGCTGCGGGACCAGCTCGCGGCGGCGCTGGCAATGGCGCGTGCCGCCACCGAAGGGGACTGACGTGCACCTCAGCGAGACGAAGACACACCTGCTGGACCAGGTTCGCGACTACCACCACGCGGCTCAGCCGCCGCGCCCGTTCATCCCCGGTCAGACGCCCATCTGGCCGTCCGGCGCCGTGCTGGACGAGACCGACCGCACCGCGCTGGTCGAGGCCGCGCTGGAGATGCGGATCGCGGCGGGGGTCAGCTCCCGCAAGTTCGAGTCGGCGTTCGCGCGCAAGATGCAGCGCCGCAAGGCCCACCTGACCAACTCGGGCTCCTCGGCGAACCTTCTCGCGGTGTCCGCGCTCACCTCGCACGTCCTCGGCGAGCAGCGGCTCCTGCCGGGAGACGAGGTCATCACCGTGGCGGCCGGGTTCCCGACCACGGTGAACCCGATCCTGCAGAACGGCCTCGTTCCGGTCTTCGTCGACGTGGACCTGTCCACGTACAACACGACAGCGGAGCGGGTGCAGCAGGCGATCGGCCCGCGGACCCGAGCCATCATCATCGCCCACGCGCTGGGCAACCCGTTCCCGGTCACCGAGATCGCCGCGCTGGCCACCGAGCACGACCTGTTCCTCATCGAGGACAACTGCGACGCGGTCGGATCCACCTACGACGGCAAGCTCACCGGAACGTTCGGCGACTTCACCACGGTCAGCTTCTATCCCGCCCACCACCTCACCATGGGGGAGGGCGGCTGCGTGCTCACCGCGAGCCTGGAACTGGCCCGCATCGTGGAGTCACTGCGCGACTGGGGCCGGGACTGCTGGTGCGAGCCGGGCGAGAGCGACAAGTGCCTGAAGCGGTTCAAATACCAGATGGGTACGCTGCCCGCCGGCTACGACCACAAGTACATCTTCTCGCACGTCGGATACAACCTGAAGACGACGGACATCCAGGCGGCGCTGGGGCTGACGCAGCTCGCCAAGCTCGACGACTTCTGCGCGGCCCGCCGCAGCAACTGGCGGCGGCTGCGCGCCGAGCTGGACGGGCTGCCGTGGCTGATCCTGCCGGAGCCCACACCGCGCAGCGACCCGAGCTGGTTCGGGTTCGTGCTGACCGTCGCGCCCGATGCGCCGTTCAGCCGGGCCGAGCTGGTGTCCTTCCTCGAAGACCGCCAGATCGGCACCCGCCGGCTGTTCGCGGGCAACCTCACCCGCCAGCCCGCGTACATCGACCAGCCGCACCGGGTCGTCGGGGACCTGACCAACAGCGACATCATCACCGAGCACACCTTCTGGGTCGGCGTCTACCCCGGCCTGACCGAGGAGATGATCGACTACATCGCGTCCTCGATCCGCGAGTTCGTCAAGGCCCGCGGGTGAACGGCGCACCGATGCGCGTGATGCTGGCGGTCTCCGACTGGACCACCCACTGGCTCAACATGGTGCCGCTGGCCTGGGCGCTGCAGGCGGCGGGGCACGAAGTGCGGGTCGTCTGCCCGCCGTTCCAGACCGTCGCGGCGGAACGCGCCGGGCTCGTACCGGTGGAGATCCTGCGGCCGGGCGAGCTGGTCACCAAGGCCCGGATGCACAACCACGTCAACGCCCGGTCCGGGCACTGGCCGTACGCGGAGCTGCCGCCCGACCTGGCGACCGGCGCACCGGTGCGGTCGCTGGACGACTTCGACCCGTTCGGCTGGATCGAGGAGAACAAGGCCCGCCTGATCGACGTCGCGGTGCACAACGCCGACGCGGCCGTCGAGTTCGGTCGCTGGTGGCGCCCGCACCTGGTGGTGCACGACCTGATGAGCGTCGAGGGTCCGCTGACCGCGCGGGTGCTGGGCGTGCCGGCGCTGCTCACGCTGTGGGGCCCCGTCGGTCCCGACGACGAGGTTCCCGGCGTGCCCGGCCTGCGTTTCCTGGCGGTCGACTCGGCGCGCGCGTTCGCCCGCTACGACGTGGGCGAGTGGGGTCCCGAGGCGATCGAGCACGTCATCGATCCGTGCCCGCCGGGGGTCGAGCTGCCGTTGCGCGCCCGGCGGCTGCCGATCCGCCAGTTGCCCTACAACGGGCCCGGCGGGTGGCCGACCTGGCTGCGTGAGCCGCGGGACAAGCCCCGCGTGTGCGTTGTGTGGGGCACCTCGGTGAGTTCCGTGTTCGGCCAGGGGTCGTTCCCCGTGCCCCGGCTCGTCGAGGCCTTCGCCGACCTCGACGTGGAGGTGCTGTTCACGGTCACCGGTGCCGACCACGAGCGCATCGGCGCCCTGCCGGCGGGGATGCGGGCCATGCGGGAGGTGCCGCTGCACCTGCTGCTGCCCACCTGCGACCTGGTGGTGCACCACGGTGGCGGCGGCTCCACCATGACCGCCCTCGCCGCCGGGGTGCCGCAGCTGGCCCTGCCGCCCGGCGGCGACCAGGAGATCATCGGTGACCGGATCGCCCGTGCCGGGGTCGCGCGGGTGCGGCACAACGCGCGGGCCGACGCCGCCTGGATCCGGCAGGCCGCCGCCGACCTGCTGCACGAGCCCGAGTACCGCACCGCCGCGGACCGGCTCCGGGCGCAGATGGCCGAACGCCCCACGCCGGCGCAGGTGGCCGCCGAGCTGGCCGAGCTGGCCGCCGCCGGCTCGCCGGCCGCGCGCTGACCCGTGCCGACTACGAGATCGGATTCCTGGATGCACATCATCGGAACGGGCTTCCTCGCCCAGCACCTGAGGCCGCTGGCCGACCGGTACCCGGCCACCGTGGTGCTCGCGGCCGGGGTGTCGTGGGCGGCCGGGACCTCGGCCGACGACTTCGCTCGGGAGGCCACCCTGCTCGCCGAGGTGGCCGAGAAGTGCCGGGCGGACGGGCGCCGGCTGCTGTTCTTCTCCACGGCGGCGTCCGGCATGTACGGCGCGGTCACCGGGCCCGGCCGCGAGGATGTGCCGGTCACGCCGTGCACGCCGTACGGTGCGCACAAGCTCGCCCTGGAGGAGCAGCTGCGGGCCAGCGGCGCCGAGCATCTGATTCTGCGCCTGGGCCACCTGGTCGGTCCCCAGCAGCCCGGCCACCAGCTCATCCCCGCACTGGTACGGCAGATGCGCGAGGGCCGGGTGCGGCTGCACAGCGGCGCCGCCCGCGACCTGATCGACGTCCACGACGTGGTGACGATCATCGACCGGCTGCTCGGCCTCGACCTGCACGCCGAGACGGTCAACGTCGCGTCCGGGGTGGCCGTTCCGGTGGAACGCATCGTCGACCACCTGGAGCAGCGGCTGGGGCTGAGCGTCCAGCGGGACTACCGCGAGGTGGGGGTCCGCCACGTCATCTCCGTGGAGAAGCTACGCCGGCTCGTGCCCGACGTGCGGCGGCTGCGCTTCGACAACGACTACTTCCGGCGGGTGCTGGACGCGTACGTCGCGTCCCTCGCGGCCGTCACCGACGCTTGAGGAGAAGCGATGGCAGCAGCAACATCGGCGCTGACCGAACGCCCGGTGCGCCGCCGTACCGATGAGACCCTGTCCGACCGGATCCGGCGTTCCGCCGCCGCCACGACCGGCGCCCAGCTGGACACGGCCGACGTCGCCGCGTGGCTGGACGAACGCCGGCAGGCCAACCGGTTCACTGTCGACCGGATCCCGTTCGCCGACCTGCGGGACTGGTCGTTCGACCCGGACACCGGAAACCTCGGCCACCGCAGCGGACGCTTCTTCACGGTCGAGGGCGTACACGTGACCGTCGACGACCCGCACCTCGACTGGCACCAGCCCATCATCCGCCAGCCGGAGGTGGGCATCCTCGGCTTGCTGGCCAAGGAGTTCGACGGGGTACTGCATTTCCTGATGCAGGCGAAGATGGAGCCGGGCAACCGCAACCTGCTCCAGCTGTCGCCCACGGTGCAGGCCACCCGCAGCAACTACAGCAAGGTGCACCGCGGCGCCGACGTGCGCTACATCGAGCACTTCACCTCCGGTCTGGACCGGACCCGCGTCCTCGCCGACACCCTGCAGTCCGAGCACGGCTCCTGGTTCCTGCACAAGAGCAACCGCAACATGGTCGTCGAGGCCACCGGTGACGTCCCGCTGCACGACGGCTTCTGCTGGCTCACCCTGGGCCAGATCGCGACGCTCCTGCACCACGACAACGTGATCAACATGGACTCCCGGACGGTGCTGTCGATCCTGCCCTTCGGCGATGCCTACGAGTCGGCGCTGCATTCGGACACCGAACTGCTCTCCTGGATCACCGCGGAGCGCGCCGGTCACGACGTGCACCTCACCCGCGTACCGCTGGCCGGGCTGCCCGGCTGGATCCGCGACGACGACGCGATCAGCCACGCGGACGGCCGCTACTTCCAGGTGGTGGCGGTGTCCGTGGAAGCCGGCAACCGCGAGGTCACCCGCTGGACCCAGCCGCTGTTCGAGCCGTGCGGCACGGGAGTGACCGCCTTCCTGCACCGGCGGATCGACGGCGTGCCCCACGTCCTGGTGCAGGCGCGGGTGGAGGGCGGATTCCTCGACACCATCGAACTGGGCCCGACCGTCCAGTACGTGCCGGACAACTACGCCCACCTCAGCGGTGCCGACCGGCCCCCCTTCCTCGACCTGGTGCTCAACGCCGACCCGGCGGCCATCCGGTACGAGGCCCTGCATTCGGAGGAGGGCGGCCGGTTCCTGTACGCCGAGAGCCGCTACCTCATCGTCGACGTGGACGAGCGGCAGGCCCCCCTGCAGCCACCACCGGGCTTCGCCTGGGTGACCAGGGGCCAGCTCACCTCCCTGGTACGGCACAACCACTACGTCAACGTGCAGGCCCGTACCCTGCTCGCCTGCCTCAACGCCACCGGGGACAGCTGATGGGCGTGGTGCGGCTGGGCGTCCTGGGCTGTGCCGAGATCGCGCGCCGCCGGATGCTGCCCGCCTTCTCCCGTACCCCCGGCGCCGTCGTGACCGCGGTGGCCAGCCGGGACGCCGCGAAGGCGGAGAAGGTCGCGGCGGAGTTCGGCGGCGATCCGGTCACCGGCTACGCCGCACTGCTGGAACGCGACGACGTCGACGCGGTGTACGTGCCGCTGCCCGCCGCGATGCACGAGAGCTGGGTGGAGGCCGCCCTGCGGGCCGGCAAGCACGTCCTGGCCGAGAAGCCGGTCACGCTCGACCCGGCCGCCACGGCCCGGCTCGCGGAGCTGGCCCGGGCGCACCACCTCGTCCTCATGGAGAACGTCATGTTCGTCCACCACCGCCAGCACGCGACGGTGGCCGAGCTGGTACGCGACGGCGCGATCGGTGAGCTGCGCGGTTTCGAGGCCACCTTCACGATCCCGCCGCTGGCCGACGACGACATCCGCTACCGCGCGGACCTCGGCGGCGGGGCGCTGTCCGACGTGGGGGTGTATCCGGTCCGCGCCGCGCTGCATCTGCTCGGTGACGACCTGACCGTCTGCGGGGCCGTGCTCGCCGCGGGCGCCGGGCGGCGGGTGGACACCCGTGGGGCCGCGCTGCTGCGTACCGGGGCCGGAGTGGTCGCCACCCTCGTGTTCGGGATGGAGCACTCGTACCGATCGAGCTACACCCTCACCGGCAGCGCGGGGCGGATCACGCTGGACCGGGCGTTCACCCCGCCCGCCGATCACCAGCCGGTGCTGCACCTCGACCGCAACGGCCGGGTCGAGCAGCGGCGGCTGGACCCCGACGACCAGGTGGCCAACACGGTCGCCGCGTTCGTGGCCGCCGTGTCCGCCGGGGGCCCGACCGCACTGGACGCCAGCCTGGCCCAGATCCGCCTGCTCGACGACATCCGAAGGAAGGCTTCGTGACAGACAACAGGACAACCCGGCGCAGACTCCTGGGTGCCGCCGGTGCCGGTGGCGCCGCGGCGCTCACCGGCCTCATCGGTACGCGCGCCGCGGCGGCCGCCGACAAGGCGAGCACCGCCTGCGCGCTCCCGGACGCGGTGACGGTCGGACCCGCCGACTCCCGGTACGTGGACCTGGTGAGCCGTGGCTACAACAAGCGGTTCGTCGCCAGCCCGGATTCGGTGCGCGTGGTGCATTCCGCGGATCAGATCGCCGCTGTGCTGCAGGAGGCCGTACAGGCGGGAAAGCGCGTCGCGGTCCGCAGCGGAGGCCACTGCTTCGAGGATCTCGTCGACAACCCCGGAACCGACATCATCATCGACATCTCCGAGATGAAGTCGGTGTGTTACGACCCGGCCCGCAAGGCGGTCGCGGTCGAAGCCGGTGCCACGCTCGGCCAGGTGTACCGCACACTGTTCCTGAACTGGGGAGTCACCATCCCCGGCGGCATCTGTCCGCAGGTCGGCGTGGGCGGGCACGTCGCCGGCGGGGGGTACGGCCCGCTGTCGCGCCGCGACGGCCTCGTCGTGGACTACCTGTACGCCGTCGAGGTCGTGGTGGTGAACGCGGACGGCAGGACCCAGACGGTCGTCGCCACCTCGGACGCCGGGGACCCCAATCGCGAGCTGTGGTGGGCACACACCGGCGGCGGCGGCGGGAACTTCGGTGTCGTCACGCGGTACTGGTTCCGCACTCCCGGCGCGACCCCGCCGCCCGCCGCCCGCCCGCTGCCCAGCGCACCCGCCAAGATGCTGTCCAAGTCGGTGACCTGGTCGTGGGAACACCTCACCGAGGAGGACTTCACGCGGTTGCTGCGCAACCACGGCGCGTGGAACGCGGCCAACGCCGGCCCGTCGGCCCCACCCCTGCACAGCGGATTCCACATCAACCAGCGTGTCGTCCAACCCGGCTTCATCACCTCCGTGGAGCTGGACGTCCAGATCGACGCGTCCGTCTCCGGGGCCGAGGGCATCCTGGACGCCTACATCGCGGCCGTGGGCAAGGATGTGTCGGTGACCCCGGCGATCACCCGGAAGGTGATCCCCTGGCTGCAGTTCGTTCTCGGATACGAGACGAACACGGGCGACTACGGCCGGATCAAGAACAAGAGTTCCTACCTGCGGAAGCCCTGGACCGACGCCCAGATCGCCACCCTGTACCGGCACCTGACCGGGCCGCTGGTCGGCGGCGTCATGTCGATCCTGCTCTACTCGTACGGGGTGAAGATCAACGAACGGTCGTCCAGCGCGACGGCCACGGCGCAGCGGGATTCCATCATGAAGGCGTGGTGGTCGGTGTTCTGGGCCGACCCCAACCTGGACGCCGTCAACGTGGACCAGATCCGCCGCGCCTACCGCGAGGTGTACGCGGACACCGGGGGAGTGCCACTGCCCGGCGACCGCAACGACGGCTGCTACATCAACTACCCCGATGTGGACCTCGTCGACCCCGCCTGGAACACCTCCGGCGTCTCCGCCCAGGCGTTGTACTACCGCGACGGGTACGCCCGGTTGCAGGCGGTCAAGGCGCGCTGGGATCCCCGGAACGTCTTCCGTCACCAGTTGTCGGTCGCGCTGCCCGCCAAATGATCGGGGCGCGGGGCGGCGTGCCGGCACGCCGCCCCGCGGCTGACCTCCGGGCCGAGGTCAGCGGGCCGCAGGCTCCAGCACGACCACCGGGATCGGCCGGGTCGTTTCGGTCGCGTACTGCCGGTACTGCGGAAAGATAGTCGCCATCAGGTCCCACAGCCGGTCCCGCTCCTGCGGCTGTGCGGGCCGGGCGGTCACCGGGAACCGGTCCGCCATCAGCTGCACCGTGGCGTCGGGGTGGGCGATGAGGTTCTCGTACCAGTCGGGGTTGCGCGGCTTGGCCGCGTTGGACGCGACGACGACGTACCGGTCGTCGTCGCGTCCGTAGATCAGCGGGGTGCGGTAGAGCTTCCCGCTGCGCCGGCCCCGCGTGGTGAGCAGCAGGGTGGGGAAGCCGAAGTAGTCATGGCCCAGCGCGCCGCTGGTCGACAGGTACTGGCGGATGTGCGCGGAGACCTCGGGCACCTGACTGTCCGACACGCCGTCGGGGTCCGGCTCGGCGTCGGCGGTCGAGCCCTTCAGCGCGGCGAGGAAGACCTCCTCGGTCTGCTCGCCGAGCAGCGAGGGGCCGTTCTCGAAGCGGAACACGGGCACGCTGGTGACACCCGCCGCGCGGACCATCTCCAGTGCGGTGCGCACCTGCTGTTCCGTGCCGGAGTCGTCGGCCGTGACGCCCACCTCGGCGGCGAGACGGTCCAGCGTCGGGCGGTCGCCGATGTTGAGCCCGTCGGTGAAATGCGCCCGGAACAGCCGCTCGACCATCGGCTCGGCCAGCCCCTGCCGGGCCGCCCGCGCGACGAGCCGGTGCGCCTCGAACGTCCCGGTGGCGATCGCCCGCTCGTAGTGCAGGTCGAGTCCGTCCTTTTCGGCCTGGGCGGCGAGGTGGCCGACGTTGCGGGCTGCCTCGGGGCCGAACGTTTGCGCGAGCGCGTCGAGCAGCGGCATGCCCTCGGTGGGTGCACCCGGCGCCAGTTCGAAGGGCGCGAAACGGATCTCCACCGCACCGCCCGCCTGCCGGTACCGCGCCGCGGCACGAGCGAGGCGGGTGTATCCGATGTACGAGTGCACGCAGATGAGGTCGAGCACCATGTCCACGCGTACCGTTCCGTTGTCCATGGTGGGAGTCTTCAACCTCAACCATGGTTGGGGTCAAGTACGTACGGTCGGCGGCCTTGACCCACACCGCGGTTGAGGTTGAAGACTTCAGCCGTGGACAACGGCGTGGCCTGCATCCGCCCCTTCCTGCTGGTTCCCCCGTGCCGGCGGAAGGCGGTCCGGCGTGGGGTGACGGTCGCCGCTGCGGCCGTCGCCTCACGCTGCCACCCGTGGCATCGCCGCACCGACCGGGAGAGGGACACGCTGCTCAGCTGCAGCCGCCGTAGTCCACGCCGGCACCGGGACGGCAGCGGCCGCGGCCGGGAGCGCCGGGGCGCTGGCCCGGTGTGGTGGACGGCAGATACGACGGTCGCGGGGCGGTCCGGACGGCAGGTCCGGGGCCGAACCGGAAACCCACCCCGCGCATGGTCACGATCCAGCGGCGGGCTCCGAGCTTCTGGCGCAGGGTGCCCACGTGGGTGTCGAGGGTGCGGCTGGCCCGGGCGTACCGTCGGGCGGACTCGTCCGACTCCTGCCACACCTGCGCCATCAGCTCCGCGCGGGGGAACACGCGCTCGGGATGCGATGCGAGCAGGTACAGCAGGTCGAACTCCTTGCGGGTCATCGTGATCTCGGCGCCGTCGACGGTCACCTCCCGCCGGTGCGCGTCGATGCGCAGGCCGCGCAGCTCGATCAGCCGCGGCGTCGGTACGGCGCGCCGCATCAGCGCCTCGATCCGTGCGGCCAGCTCCGGCAGCCCGTACGGCTTGTCCATGCAGTCGTCGGCGCCCGCTCGCAGGCCCAGAACCCGTTCCGCCTCGCTCGACTCCTCGGTGAACGCGATGACCGGTGTGTCACCCGCCTGCCGGATGTTCCGGCAGACCTCCAGGCCGTCCATGTCCGGCAGGTTCAGGTCGAGCAGGACAATGTCGTTGAGTGGGAAGGCGGCGAGCGCTTCGGCGCCGGTGTGCACCGGTCTGGGCTGGTAGCCCAGCTTCCGAAGGCCACTGACCAACCATCTCGCCGTTGCGGCGTCGTCCTCCACCACCAATACGTGCATCTCGTGACTCACTCCTTGCCTGCGCTGCTCCCCCGTTCCGCCCTGTCCCGGTCGCCCGGATCGGGGCAGGGCGGTGTTCCATTGATAGCTGACCCGGTCCTCGGCGGACTATCGGTTCGGGCCCGGAGATCATGGGTCGAGGGCCGGGCGGCGCCGGAAGAGAGTCGGAAATATCAATGTGTGGCGCGGTAGATTGTGCATTCACCTGGTAAAAGCTGCATGGTGGCAAGTTGTGACCGGGCTGCAGTGACGTTCGCCATAACGCTCGCCGAGCCTTGCGGAGAGTGCAGGATGCATCACGGTGTGCTTTAGTGCGAGTCCGCATTGGATGCCGGTCTCCCGGTCCTGACCTCGGCGCGAACGGCCGGCGCCGCCGGAAGGAACGCCGAAACCTCAGATGATTCCGCGCTCGTCCGTCCGTCCATTCTTTGGGACGCTGCGGTCAAGGTCTCAACACGCGGTCCGGCGATGCCGACGGAAGGGCATGACGCACGACAACGCCCCCACCGTCGGGCGGCGCAGCCCGCTCGACGACCGGTCCATCTCCGGCAAGTTGCTGCCGCGGCTGTTCCTGCCGTCCGGTCTGGCCTCCGTGATCATCGCGCTGTCCAATGTCGACGGCTACCGGGGGTCCCTGCTGATCCGGGGGCTGATCGCGATCGCGCTTGCGGCCGCGACCTGGCGGGTGAACTGGGACCGGACGCCACGCCAGGCGTTGCGGATCCTGGCCTACGTCGCCGTCACCATGATCGGTATCGGAGCCCTCACCACCCCCGGCGCCTATTACCTGATCATGCTCAATTCGGCCGTCGCCATGGTCTGGGCCGGTTTCACCCTTGAACGGCGAGATGTAGGGGTCCTGTCGGTCATCATGGCGGTGCTGACCCTGGTGACGCAGTGGCATCTGTTCTCGCCGTGGATTGCCGTGTGGCATTCGGTGGCGATCTGGCTGTTGCTGACCACACTGTGCGTCGCCATGCACTGGCTGCGCCAGCTGCTCGACGACGGCGCCGCTCAGGTCGCACAGGCCCAGGCGGAGATCAGCGAGCTGCAGGTGCGCACGTTGACCGAGCAGCAGCAGGCCGAGGCGCAGCGGGCCGAGCAGGCCGCCGCGCAGATGGCCGAGCAGGCTCACCTGCAGCAGCAGGTCGCCGCGCAGGCGGCCGTGCTGGCCCAGTCCGCCGCGGAGGTCAGCCAGAACACGACAGTCGCGGCCACCGCGACCGAGCAGATGTCCTGCGCGCTCCAGGACCTCTCGCGTACGGCGCAGTCCACCGAGGAGGTCACGGTCACGGTGGTGCGGCAGGCCGACGACGCCGCCACGGTGATCAAGGCCCTGGCCGCGTCGAGCGCGCAGATCATGGCGGCCAGCGACATCATCCAGTCGATCGCCGAGCAGACGAACCTGCTGGCGCTCAACGCCACGATCGAGTCGGCCCGCGCCGGCGAGAGCGGCAAGGGCTTCGCGGTGGTGGCCAACGAGGTCAAGGAACTGGCCCGCCAGTCCGGCGAGAACGCCGACTCCATCAACCGCACCCTGACCGAGGTCCGCGCACAGGTCGACGCCGCAGTCACCCGGGTTACCGAGATCGCCGGAAGCATGAACACCCTGTCGGCGCACCACAGCACGCTCGCCGCCGCGATCGAGGAGCAGACCGCCGCCGTCGCCGAGGTCACCCGTACGGTGACCCAGACCGCCGGGGAGACGCAGACGATGGCCAGCGGCATCCAGGCGCTGGAACAGATCTCCCGGAGCGGCGCGCGGTGACGCGGGCTCCGGCTCCGGTCACCGGCCGCTGAGTTCGACGCGGTCGTGGGCGGTGGTGGCGGACAGGTAGGCGCGCACGCCGATCACCGCAACCACCGCCTGCACCAGCACGGTCGACCAGGTCAGCGGCTGACCCTGGGCGATCTGGACGAGCATGGGCAGCCCGAGCAGCAGGATGTCCGGGCCGACGAGCGAGTTCACCAGCGGGCCGGGGGAGACCGTACCCATCGGGGTGTCCAGCGGCAGCAGCTCGTTACGGACCAGGCCCACCCGCGCGTGCCGCACCGCGGCCACCGCGCCCACCGGGGCGAGCACCAGCCCCAGCGCCCACCACGGCCCGGCCGGCAGGTCGCCGAGGGCGTCCAGCAGCGCCAGCGACGTCGCGTACCACGCGCCGGCCAGCACGCCGGGCACCCACATCCGCTGTTCGATGGCCCGCCGGGAGTCGAGGCCGAGCATGCGCAGCAGCACCGGGTTGGCGGCGTCGGTGCGCACCGTGGCGGTGCTGGTCCCGCCCGCGACCATGCCGCCGATCAGGACCGCGGCGGCCAGCAGCCACCGCGGGCCCGCCGCCAGCAGGGTGGGCAGCGCGGTCGCCCCGGCCAGCCAGGCCAGGCGCGCGGGTCGCCGCCGGGCCATCAACAGGTCCTGAGCCACGAGTACGGGCACCCGCGCCCACAACCGCACCGACCGCAACCGCTGCCGCGCCCAGTACCGCCGCTCCACCATGTCCGCGACGAACGACGGCTCCACGCCGAAGACCGAGTCGAGCAGCGTCCCGGTGGTCTTCGCGGCGGCGAGGATCCGCTCGTTCGGGGTGGCGGCCAGGCGCCCCACGGCGACCGCCAGCAGCACGGCGTCCAGTACGGCCAGCCCGGCGACGATCGCCGTGACCAGCCCGGTCGGCGCGGCGGCGGTGGCCTGCGGCGCGTCGATCACCGAGTCCACCACGAGCCCGGCCAGCCCGGCGGCCAGCAGCAGCCCGGCGAGTCCGTCGGCGTACCCGCCCCAGTCGCCGCCCTGCGCGGCCAGTGCGAGGAGCAGGAGCAGCACGGCGGCCAGCGCACCCAGCGTGGCCAGCAGCCCGGCGACGGCGCCGGGCATGGGACGCGCCGCGACGTGTCCGAGCACGGCCACGCCGTACAGTGCGCCCGAGACGGCGGCCAGCGCGACGGCCTGGCGCAGCGAGGGCACCAGCAGGCGGCGGCGGCTCACTGGCGCGGTCAGCAGCCACGTCGCGGCGGGGCGGGTCAGCCCGAGCGGGCCGAGGCGGCGCATCGCCAGGAACAGTACGGCCGCACCGGCCGTGGTCAGCGCGGCGCCCGCCAGCAGCGAGAGGTTGGGGCGTTCCGGCCAGAACACGACAGCGAGCTGGCGGTGCAGCATGCCGCCGACGACCGCGATGAACAGCACAGCGAAGTAGACGTTCCCGGCGGTGGCGCCCCGCTCGCGGTGCGCGGACTGGCGTCGCCGCACCCACCGGCGCAGCGCTGCGACATCGGTGACCTGGACCGTCACGGCGTTATGGTCCCGAGCGCGGCCATCGTGGTCGGCGTCGCGCCCGCCGCCGCGGCGAACGCCTCGTCGTGGCTGGCCATCAGCAGCGTGCCGCCGTCGGCCAGATAGTCGGCCAGCATCCCGGCCACCATCACCTTCGCGTCCGGATCGAGGCGCTGCTCCGGCTCGTCCAGGATCAGCAGGGAGCTGGGCCGCAGCAGGGTCAGCGCGAGCGTCAGCCGCTGCTTCTGCCCGGACGACATCGACGGCGGGATCGCGTCGGCGTGCCCGGCCAGCCCGAACCGGTCCAGCGCCTCGTCCACCCCCGCGTCCTCCGGGTCCCGGCCGTGCGCGCGGCACACCAGCTCTGCATGCTCGCGCACGGTCAGCCCCGGATACCAGGTGGGCGGCTCCACCGTGGTCACCACGGCACGCCAGAACTCCGGTGTGGACCCCGGCGGGGAGCCCAGCACCCGGATCGTGCCGGCGTCCGGGCGCTGCAGGCTGGAGACGCAGCGCAGCAGCGTGGACTTGCCGACGCCGTTCTCGCCGGTGACGCAGACCGCGCCACCGACCGGCACGGTCAGCGCCACATCGACGAGTACGGGCGTGGAGCCGTAGCTCACGTGCAGGCCGGTGACCTCCACCGCGGGATGATCCACCCCGCTGACGCTAGCAGCCGGGTTCAGTTGCCGCGGCCGTAGAGCAGCCGGAGCACCTTGACCAGCCGGGAGATCTGCGCGGGACTGCGCTCGAAGGTCATCACGGGCACGGGCGACGGCCCCCGCCGTACGCTGATCGCCCTGGGCCGGGCGAACTCGCGCAGGCCGTCGTCGCCGTGGATACGGCCGAAGCCCGAGTCGCCGACCCCGCCGAACGGCAGGCTGCCCATCCCCACGAACGACAGCGTCGAGTTCACCGCGACCATCCCCGCGTGCAGCCGCCGGGCGATGCGCACCGCGTTGGCCTTGCCGAACACCGCCCCGCCCAGCCCGTACGGGACCGCGTTGGCCTTGGCCACGGCCTCGTCCGCGTCGGCCACCCTGGTAATGGTCAGGGTGGGGCCGAACGTCTCCTCGCGCACCGCCGCCGAGTCCTCCGGCACGTCGACCAGCACGGTCGGCGCGACCCCGGGCGGCTGGACCGCGTCCGCGCCGCCGACCAGGGCCCTGCCGCCGTGGGCCAGCGCGTCGTCGATGTGGCGCCGGATGATGTCGAGCTGGCCGGGCATGGTGATCGGGCCGAGGTCCTCGCCGAGCTCGAGCTTGCCGGCCTTCTCCACCACGGCGGCGACGAACCGGTCGTAGACGGGCTCCACCGCGTACACCCGCTCGATGCCGATGCAGGTCTGTCCGGAGTTCGTCATGGAACCCCACACGGCGGCCTCGGCGGCCGCGTTCACGTCGGCGTCCGCGTCGACGATGAGGGCGTCCTTGCCGCCCGCCTCCAGCACCACGGGGGTCAGGGTCTCGGCGCAGGCACCCATCACCTTCCTGGCGGTGGCGGTCGAGCCGGTGAAGGCGACCTTGTCCACTCCGGAGCGGCACAGCGCAGCGCCGACGTCGCCCAGGCCGTGCACCGCCTGCAGCACCGGATGCTCCGGCACCACCTCGGCGAACGTGTCGACCAGCCACTGCCCCACGGCCGGGGTGTACTCGCTCGGCTTGAACACCACCGTGTTGCCCGCCATCAGCGCCCCCGAGGTGGGGCCGAGCGGCGTGAGGATCGGATAGTTCCACGGCCCGATCACCCCGACCACCCCGTACGGCAGGTACTCCACGTGGCCGGCATGCTCGGCCATCAGCAGGCGGGTGCGGGTGCGGCGGTGCCCGAGCACGCGCTTGGCGTTGCGGGCCGCCCAGTCGGTGTGCTCGATCGCGGCGCTGGCCTCCACGATCGCGTCGGCGACCGGCTTGCCGGTCTCCAGGTGCGTGAGCGCGGCCAGCTCCTCGATGCGCTGGACGAGCAGGGCGCGCCAGCGCAGCAGGCGGGCCTTGCGGCCGTCGAAGCCGAGCGACTGCCACCAGGCGGAGGCGTCCTTGGCGCGCCGCACGGCGGCGGCCACCGCGGCCGCGTCGGCCACGGGCAGGCGGCCGGCCTCGGCGCCGGTGGCGGGGCTGGTCGACACGAGGACGCCGTCCTCGATGAAGGGCATTCCGGGGGTACGGGTCGCCGTCATGAACGCGAGTTTAGGTCGCGTTCACCCCGCGCACCTCCGCCTGGTGGAGGAAATAATCCATGGGCGCTCTTCGATGGCGCGGCGGGTCGTACCGGCAGGCGGACGGCCGCCCGGCGGTCACCACGCCGCACCCCCGTACGCTGGACCGTTGTGAGTCCCCGCCGCAACCGCCCGCGCCGCCCCGCGGGCGAGCCGCGCCCGGAGCTCACCGACGAGCGCGTCCGGCGCGGCGTCGAGGGCGTGCAGGAGTGGCAGGACGGCGAGTGGATGGTGCGGTCGATCTTCGGCGGCGCGGCCACGAAGACGTACCGGTGCCCGGGCTGCCTGCAGGAGATCCGGCCCGGAGTGGCGCACGTGGTCGCCTGGCCCACGGACGGCCGCGGCGACGAGACCGACCGGCGGCACTGGCACACCGGCTGCTGGCGGGCGCGGGACCGGCGCGGTCCGGACGTGGAACGTTCCCGTAACGCGCCCCGATACGGCTGATCAGGCGAAGGATGACCCCAGTGAGCAACCAGATCCGCGCGAACTCCGTGCTGCCCGCCCGGCGTACGGATATCGAGCTGCACACCGCCGACGGCCTGACGCTGGTCGGCGAGCTGGCGCTGCCGCCGCAGGGCGATCCGGTGGCGACGCTGCTCTGCCTGCACCCGCTGCCCACGCACGGCGGGATGATGGACAGCCACGTCTTCCGCAAGGCGGCCTGGCGGCTGCCCGCCCTGGCGGGCCTCGCCGTGCTGCGCTTCAACTCCCGGGGCACCAGCAGCGTGCGGGGAAAGAGCGAGGGCGAGTTCTCGGCGGGCGAGGGCGAGAAGTTCGACGTGGCCGCCGCCATCGAGTACGCGGAGTTCGCCGACCTGCCGAACATCTGGCTGGTGGGCTGGTCGTTCGGCACGGACCTGACGCTGATGCACGGGCTGGACCCGGCCGTCGTGGGGGCGATCCTGCTCTCGCCGCCGCTGCGCTTCGCGGGGCCCGAGCACCTGGCCGCCTGGGCGGACTCCGGCAAGCCGGTCACCGCGCTGATCCCCGAGTTCGACGACTACCTGCGGCCCGCCGAGGCGGCGGAGCGGTTCGCGCCGCTGACGCAGGCCGAGGTGGTGCCGGTGGCGGGCGCCAAGCACCTCTGGGTGGGCGACGCCGAGACGGTGCTGGACGAGATCGTGCGCCGGGTGGCGCCCGACGTGCCCGTGCCACTGCCGCGCACCTGGGACGGCCCGCTGGAGGAGGGCGACATGACCGCGTACGCGGACCGCACCGTCGCCGCCTTCGCCGACGTGCCGGTCGCGGGCCCCGAACAGCGCCGGGCCGAGTAGGGCCGCCGGCTCAGCGTTGTTCCATGCTGGGGTTCGCGACCTCGCGGATGATCAGCTGGACCGCCGCCACCAGCGGGATGGCGATCAGCGCCCCGATGACCCCGAACAGCGCCACCCCGAGCAGGGCCGCGGTGACCGCGGCGACGTCGCTGACCTCCACCGAGCGCCGCATCACGTTCGGGTAGATCAGGTAGTTCTCCAGCTGCTGGTAGACGATGAAGAACACGATGCAGACGATCCCGCTGGTCAGCGAGTGGGCGAGGCCGACGAGGCTGACGATGATGGCGCCGAGGGTCGCCCCGATCTGCGGGATGAGGTCCAGGACCGCGACCGCCACGGCCAGCGCGAACGGGTACGCGAGCCCGATCGTGATCGCGAGCGCGAAGGTGCTCATCCCGGCCAGGACAGCGATGGCCAGCGCGCCGACCATGTACGCGCCCACCTTGGTGAGGATCTCGTCGGTGAGCAGCCGGACCCGGTCCCGGCGCGACGCGGGCACCAGCGCGTACCCGGCCTCCTTGATCCGGTCGAAGGCCGCCATGAAGTAGATCGTCAGCACCAGCACGGTCAGCGCGCTGAAGATCGTGCCGAACAGCAGCTTCGCGCCACCGACCACGCCGCCCACGGCGCTGCCCACGGTGCCCGCGTTCAGCGAGGTGCGCAGCTTGTCGACGATGTCGTAGCGCTCCACCAGGTCGTTGATGGTCTGGTTGCGCTGCAGGTTCTGGATGTAGTCGGGCAGGTTCTTGATCAGCTCGCCGGTCTGGGTCACCAGCGGCGGGATCAGCGCCAGCACGCCGCCGCACAGCAACAGCACCACGGTGAGCGCCACGACCGCCACGGCGAGCCCGCGCGGCAGTCCCCAGCTGCGCAGCCGCATGACGGCCGGGTTGAGCCCGATCGCGAGGAACAGCGCGATGAAGATCAGCACCAGGATCGAGCTGGCGTTGCGCAGACCGACGAAGCACGCGTACGCGAGGACCAGGCCGAGGCCGCCGAGGAAGCCGGTGAGGAACGGGTTGCGCCAGTTCAGCGCCGGCCCCGGAAGGCCGTACCGGCTGCGGCCCTGCGCAGGATCGTCCACCGGCCCGGCGGGCTCTGTCGCGTCGGCCGGTGGTGTCGTCGCGGTGGGGAGCTCGTCCGGTGGCGGCGGTGTGCCCGCGGGCTGCGTCTCGCCGGGGCGGGGGTTCTCGTCGGCCGTCACCGCAAACCTCCACATCGGAGCCCAGGGCGTCCGGGCAGCGGTCGGCGACCGGTGCGGCAAACGAACGCCCCGGCGGGGACGTTAGCGGGTGCGCCCGTGCGAAGGCCACCCGACGGGCCGATCTTTCGGCCGCCGGGTGGCCGCGCGGCGGTGAGGTGGCTGGTGTGGGGTCAGTCCGCGTCCACGCCGACGCGGCTGGCGGGTGGCACGGCCACCTTCGCGGAGGCGGTCACCTTGCCACTGCCCGCCCCGTGCGGGCTGGGCTTGTCGGCGGCGCGCTGTCCCCCCTGCCCACCGGACGTCTGACCGTCCTTGCCGTCCTTGGCCGTGCCGTCGAGCGCCTTGCCGTCGGACGGCTGCTGGGGCGCGTCGTCCTCGGCGTCGTCGAAGTCGTCGCCGCCCGGGGCGGCCGCGGCCGCCAGCACCGCCGCGGCGGCCAGCTCCGCGACCCGCTTGGCCTCCCGCTGCACCTGGCGGCGGACGTCCGCGGCGTGCCGTTCGGCGGCCTCGCCCGCCTTCTTCGCCTCGGCCACCCGGGCCCGCTCGGCCTCCAGCTCACGCTGCGCCTCGGCCAGGCGCTGCTGCACCTGCTGGGTCTCCTGTTCGGCGGCCCGGGCGCGCTCGGCCGCCGCCGTCAGCTTCTGCTCGGCCGCGGTGACCTCGGCCTGTGCCGTCTCCAGCTTCTCGGCGGCCGCGGTGATCTTCTCCTGCTGCGACTCGACCTCCTTGCGGGTCGCGGTCGCCTGCTCGTCGGAGCGGCGCAGCACCTCCTCGGCGTACTTGTCCGCCTCGCTGCGCAGATCCGCGCACTGCTTCTCGACGCCGGCCCGCAGCTGCTCCAGCTCCTGCGTCACCGTCGTACGGCGCTGCTGCAGCTCCTGCTCGGTGCTCGCGGTCAGCTCGCCGCGCTGGCGCTCGGCGTCGGCGCGCTGCCGGGCGATCTCCTGCTGCGCCGCCTCCCGCAGGACCTTGCTCTCGTGTTCCGCCTTGGCTCGCGTGGCCTTCGCGTACCCGTCGGCCTCGGTACGGGTCTGCTGGGCCTCCTTGGTGGACGCCTCGGTGAGCCGCTGCACCTCTGCCTTGGCCTTGGTCAGCGCCGCCTCGGCCTCGGCGCGCATCTTCTCGGCGGCCTCCTTGGTGGCCCGGGCCTCCTGCTCGGCGGCCTTGCGGCGGGCAGCGTCGGCCTTCTCCTCGTCGGCGCGCCGGGCGGCGAGTGCGATCTCGAAGTCGCGGATCACGTCGTGGGCGTGGGTCTCGGCCTCGGCGCGGACCCGTTCCGCCTCGGCGAGACGGCTGGCGATGTCGTCCGTGGCGGACGTCTTGATCGCCTCGGCCTGCTCCTCGGCGAGCGCGAGGATCTGCTCCACCCGGGGGCCGAGATGGCGGAACGACACCTCCGCGCCGATTCCGGGCTGGCGCCGGGCCTGGGCCAGCTCCTGCTGGAGGCGTTCGACCTGCTGCGCCATCGACTGGATCTGCGTGTACGCCTGCTCCCGCTCGGCGGCCAGGGCGGCGATCTCGTTCTCGGCCCGAGCCACATACCGCTCGACCTGCTTTTTCTCGTAGCCGCGCAGGGCCGTTTCGAAGTTGGGCTCGGCGGCCGCGCCCCCGCCGAGGCCGAAGATTTCCGCGCCGTGCGACATGCTTTCCATCCTCACACACGCCTCGTCCCGTCACATGCCGGTACACACCCGCTTGGGGGACTTACGCGTCTGGTAGCAATTTGACTCTGCTTGGGCCGTCGTGCGGCCCCGGGTGGTTGGTGGCGCCCGGAAATGCACGCGGGCCGCACCGGAGTTCCGGATGCGGCCCGCATCGTGGGCGTGCCGTCCAGTCGAACAACCGTCGCGCGCCCCGAAGGGCCACGCAACTTCACGACCGGGTGGCGTACGACTCAGGAGGTCGTCTTCGCCGTGGCGACCTTGTCGTCGGTCGGCGGAGTGCCGTTCTCGCCTGCCCGCTGCGCCGGAGCGTCCACCTTGGCGGCGGTCGGCGCCGCGGCAGCCGGGGCGCCGCCGGGCGTGGGCACCAGGCCGGACAGGCCGGAGAGCATCTGGCCGAGCTGGCTGGTGACCGCGTTCTTCTGCCGGGTCAGGTCCTCGACCTCGCGCTTGGCGGCCTGGGTGGTCAGCTCTGCCTCGGTGCGGGCCTCGCTGAGCAGGCGCTGCGCCTCCGCGCGTGCCTCGGAGACGGTCTTCTCCGCCAGGGCGCGGGACTTCTCGACGGTCTCGACGGCGCCGCGCTCGCTCTCGACGCGGCGGCTCTCGGCGCGCTGCTCGATCTCCTTGGCCCGGTCCTCGGCGGCGCGGGCGCGCTCCTCGGCCTCGGCCACCATCTTCTGGGTGGCGCTGACCTGGGCGCCGTGGCGCTCGGCCTCCTCGCGCTCGGACTTCTCCCGGCGCTCGGCGACCTCCAGCGCGAGGGCCTGCAGGTCCTTGTCGCGCTTGTCGCGGGCGTCGGTCAGCATCTTGGTGGCCTCGGCCCGCTTCTCCTCCGCCTCACGGGCGGCCTTGGCGCGCAGCTGGGTGATCTCCCGTTCGGCGGTGGCGCGCAGCGACGCCACCTCACGCTCCACGGTGGACTTCAGCTCGGCGACCTCGTGCGCGGTGACCGTACGCAGCTGCTTGGTCTCGCGGTCCGCGTCGCTGCGCAGCGTGTCGGCCTCCCGGCGGGCCTGCACCCGGGTCTCGGCGGCCTCCCGCTCGGCGTGCGTGCGCAGCTGCCCCGACTCGCGCTCCGCAGTCGCCTTCATGGCGGCGGCCTCGGCGCGCGCCTTGTCCGTGATCTCGCGCGCCTCGAGGCGGGCCGCGGAGAGGATGCCCTCGGACTCCCGCTTCGCCTCGTTGCGATGGTCGTTGGCCTGTTCCTCGGCCAGCCGCAGGATCTGCTCGACCCGGGTGCCCAGCCCGGAGAGCGTCGGTCGGTTGTTCTCTTCCAGCAGCTTGTTGCTGTCGGCCAGCTTCTGCTCGACCGTATTGAGCCGCTGTTCTGCCTGGCGCAGCCGGCGTTGCGCATCGTTCATGCGCTGCTCGGCCTCGCCGCGCGCCTGTTCCGACTGGTTCAGGGCGGCGACCAGCCGGCCGAGGTGCGCGTCCACCTGTCCGCGGTCGTATCCGCGCAGGACGACGGTGAAGTCGTGCTGTGAGTTTGCGCTCTCGAAGAACGCGAGATTGGCATCCTGCTGCTGGGGCATTGGGACATACTGGCAGACCCCCCAGGGGGCCACGCAAGACCGTACGGCCCTGGTTCTGCGCCTGGAGATCACCGGTTCGCGGCTCGTCGGGGGGCCGGGTCGAACCATTCGGAGGGGTCGCCGGAGGGCTGTCGCTGCCCGGTGCCCACGCCGCTACCTGCTGTCCTGCGGTTTCGCAAGTGATCGTCGCAGATGTGCACACGTCGGCGCTCGACGATGTACTCCATCCTGCCAGGCGGGGCAGGTGCCCGCCAGGATCTTTCACTCGCAAGGCGTACGAATCAGACGCCTTCGGCGGCGGGTTCGACAAGCTCCACAAGCACCCCTCCGGCGTCCTTCGGGTGCACGAAGTTGATCCGGGACCCGCCGGTGCCCCGGCGCGGGGTGTCGTAGAGCAGCCGCAGCCCGCGGGCGCGCAATGCCGCGGCGGCGGCCTCGACATCGGCCACGGTGTATGCCAGCTGCTGCAGTCCGGGCCCGCTGCGGTCCAGGAACTTCGCGATCGCCGACTGCGGGCTGATCGGGGCCAGCAGTTGCAGCCGGGGCCCGGTGGCGTCGGGCCCGACGGCCAGCATCGCCTCCCGGACCCCCTGTTCGTCGTTGGTCTCCTCGTGCACGCAGTACAGGCCGAAGTTCTCGGCGTAGAAGGCGAGGGCGGCGTCCAGGTCTCCGACGGCGATCCCGACGTGGTCGATCCGGAGCAGTCCGACGGCGGGCAGGGTTGGCATGAACGGAAGTGTGACATCTTCGCGGTGCACTGGGACTGGGTCTCCCCTCGGGCGGACGGTTAGGCTGAACCCTAACCATCGTTCAGTCGACGAGGCGTCCAGTGCCGGGCGTCCCGTCGGCGACAACTCGTGAAGGCGAAGACCCGTGACCAGCTCGGTGATCGTCAGCGGCGCCCGGACCCCGATGGGGCGGCTGCTCGGCAACCTGAAGGACCTTCCGGCCACCGCGCTGGGTGGCCACGCCATCGCCGCCGCGCTGGAGCGCGGCGGGGTGCGCCCCGACCAGGTCGAGTACGTGATCATGGGCCAGGTGCTGCAGGCGGGCGCCGGTCAGATCCCGGCCCGGCAGGCCGCGGTCGCCGCCGGCATCCCGATGAACGTGCCCGCGGTGACCGTCAACAAGGTCTGCCTCTCCGGCCTGGACGCGATCGCGCTGGCCGACCAGCTGATCCGCGCGGGCGAGTTCGACATCGTCGTCGCGGGCGGCATGGAGTCGATGACCAACGCCCCCCACCTGCTCATGGGCCAGCGCCAGGGCAAGAAGTACGGCGACATCCTGGTCCGCGACCACACCGCGTACGACGGGCTGACCGACCCGTGGGACCGCATCCCCATGGGCGAGTCGACGGAGCGCGCCGGTGAGCGCCTCGGGATCAGCCGGGCCGAGCAGGACGCGTTCAGCGCGCTCAGCCACCAGCGCGCGGCCGCCGCCCAGACCGAGGGCCGCTTCGCGGAGGAGATCGTGCCGATCCGTGGCGGTCTGCGCGACGTGGACCCGATGATCGACACGGACGAGGGCGTACGCCCCGACTCGACCGCCGAGACGCTGGGCAAGCTGCGTCCCGCGTTCCTGCCCGAGGGCACGATCACCGCGGGCAGCTCGTCGCCGATCTCCGACGGTGCGGCCGCGGTCGTGGTGATGAGCAGGGCCAAGGCCGAGGAGCTGGGGCTGACCTGGCTGGCCGAGATCGTCGCGCACGGCAACGTCGCGGGCCCGGACAACTCGCTGCAGGCGCAGCCCGCCAACGCCATCAAGCACGCGCTCGGCAAGGCCGGGCTGACCGTGGCCGACCTGGACCTGATCGAGATGAACGAGGCGTTCGCCCAGGTCGTCATCCACTCCATGCGCGAGCTGAAGGTCGACGAGGACATCGTCAACGTCAACGGCGGCGCCATCGCGCTGGGCCACCCGATCGGCATGTCCGGCGCCCGGCTGGTGCTCACCCTCGCGCTGGAGCTGCGCCGCCGCGGCGGCGGCACCGGCGCGGCGGGTCTGTGCGGCGGCGGGGGTCAGGGCGACGCGCTGATCATCCGGGTTCCCGCTGCCTGAGCACGGGGATCACGCGATGGTGCAGGATGCTCCGGTGACCTTCACCCCGCGCCGTTCCCGTGATGTGCCCACGCTGGTGGCCCGCGCCCGTGACGGGGATCCGCGGGCCGTCGCGCGCCTGATCAGCCTCGTCGAGAACGGCGACCCGGCACTGCCCGCCGTGGCCGCCGCCCTCGCCCCGTACGCGGGTCAGGCGCAGGTCGTCGGGCTCACCGGTTCGCCCGGCGTGGGCAAGTCGACCACCACGAACGAGCTGGTCCGGGCGCTGCGGGGCCAGGGCCGCCGGGTCGGCGTGCTGGCGGTGGACCCGTCCAGCCCGTTCACCGGCGGGGCGATCCTCGGCGACCGGGTGCGGATGCAGGAGCACAGCACGGATCCGGGGGTCTACATCCGCTCGATGTCCAGCCGCGGCCATCTCGGCGGCCTGTCCGCGACGACGCCGCAGGCGGTGCGCGTGCTGGAGGGCGCGGGCTGCGACGTGGTGCTGGTCGAGACGGTCGGGGTGGGCCAGGCCGAGGTGGAGATCGCGTCGCTGGCCGACACCACGCTGGTGCTGCTGGCGCCGGGCATGGGCGACGCGATCCAGGCGGTGAAGGCCGGGATCCTGGAGATCGCGGACGTCTTCGTGGTCAACAAGGCGGACCGGCCCGGCGCCGACGCCACGTACCGCGACATCCAGGGGATGCTCGCGCTGGGTGAGCGGGGCCCGGGGGAGTGGCGGCCGCAGGTCGTGCGGGCCACCGCGGTGCGCGGCGAGGGCGTCGACGACGTGCTGGCCGCGATCGGCAAGCACCGGGACTGGCTGGAGAGCAGCGGCGAGCTGGGCCGCCGCCGCGCGGAGCGGGCCGCCGCCGAGGTCGAGGCGATCGCGCTGGGCACGCTGCGCGCCCGGCTGGGCTCGCTGCGGGAGGGTACGGCGCTGGCCGCGCTGGCCACCCGCGTGGCGGACGGCGAGATCGATCCGTACGCGGCGGCGGAGGAGCTGCTCAAGGGGCTCTGACCGGCGTGCCGACCGGTCCGGAATCCGGTGGTTCCCGACAGGGTGCCCGATCGGGCAGAGTCGATGATGTGCGCCGCAAAGGGACGAAAACCGGGCGTCTCACCGGGAATTGAGAACCGCTCGTGTTCGGCCCATTCCGTTCGGTGACCATCGACGGGGAATTGCCTGCGGACGGTGACAAAGTCGTACGGATGCGGGGGTTTACCAGGGCTCCAGCGCTGGTAGCCTTTGCCGCCTCTGGCCGGGAGGAACGCGGGATGCGTAGGAAGATGTTCGCTTTTGCCATGGTCGGCCTGATGGCCATGGCAGGCGTGGTGGGCTGCGACGACAACGGTGGTGACAACACCAGCGGTGGCGGCGACACCGGTGGTGGGCCCAAGATCTATGGGCAGGGTAAAGGCAAGATCGGCGTGATCCTGCCCGACACCGAGAGCTCACAGCGGTGGGGCACCGACGACCCCAAGTTCCTGAAGGCGGCGTTCGACGCGGCCGGCGTCAAGGCGGACATCCAGAACGCGCAGGGCGACAAGGCGAAGTTCGCGTCGATCGCGGACAGCATGATCTCCGGTGGCGCCACGGTCCTGATGATCGTCAACCTGGACTCGGGCACCGGCAAGGCCGTGCTCGACAAGGCCAGGAAGGCCGGCGTCGCCACGATCGACTACGACCGCCTCACCCTCAACGGCGGCGCCGACTACTACGTGAGCTTCAACAACGTCACGGTCGGCCAGATGCAGGGCCAGGGCCTGGTGCGGTGTCTCGAGGAGAAGGGGACCAAGGCTCCCCTCGTGGCCGACCTCAACGGCTCGCCGACCGACAACAACGCCACCCAGTTCAAGCAGGGCTACGAGCAGGTGCTGCAGCCCAAGTACGACTCCGAGACGTACGTGAAGGGCCCGGACCAGTCGGTGCCGGAGTGGAGCAACGACGAGGCCGGGGTCATCTTCGAGCAGATGATGGTCCAGACCAACAGCAAGATCCGCGGCGTGGTGGCGGCCAACGACGGCCTCGCGAACGCGGCCATCGGCGTGCTGAAGAAGAGCAAGCTCAACGGCACCGTCCCGGTCACCGGCCAGGACGCCACCGTGCAGGGCCTGCAGAACATCCTCACCGGCGACCAGTGCATGACGGTGTACAAGCCGATCAAGCAGGAGGCCGAGGCCGCGGCCAACCTTGCGATCAAGCTCTTCAAGGGCGACAAGATCGAGGTCGGCGGCAAGGTGAAGGACGTCGAGTCCGGCGCGTACGTGCCCGCCGTGCTGCTGAAGCCGCGACTGATCTTCAAGGAGAACGTCAAGGACGTCGTGGCCGACAAGTTCGTCGAGCGCAAGGACGTCTGCAAGGAAGGCTTCGAGAAGCTCTGCACCGACAACGGCATCTGAGTTCCGGCTACGCGAACGGCCCCCGGGAGCAATCCCGGGGGCCGTCGTCGTTCACGCCTCGATCTGGTCCGCCGCCCGTCTGCGCCGTAGCGCCGCGGGCACCCGGTCGATCACCACGAACAGCAGCGCCAGCAGGTAGAAGAACAGCGCGAAGAAGACGGCGCTCTGCGCCACCCCGCCGTAACCCAGGTCGTTCACGTCCAGGAACGGGTACGGGTACTTGTGCACGATCAGCCCGCGTACCAGCGCGAAGCCCAGGTAGAACAGCGGGAACGCGAGCCAGTACAGCGCGTACCGCCACTTGTAGCGGCCGCGCTCGTCGAAGAGCAGCCAGTCCAGCACGGCCAGCAGCGGAACCACCGTGTGCAGCAGCTGGTTGGCGACCGCCTCCGCCGGGGTGCGGTGGACCCCCAGCTGCGCGAAGCCGCTGGCCGGGTTGTCGAGCACGAAGTGGAACACCAGGCCGGTGATGGTCACGTACAGGGTGACCGCGCCCTTGAGCGGCGCCGGGGTGCTCAGCTCGCCCCGCCATGACCGGGTGGCCGCCCAGGCCGCGAAGACGCCGTAGGCGATGCTGCTCTGGATCGTGAAATACGGCAGCAGCGACAGCACGGTCGAGTCGCCGGAGGCATCGAGGATCACGCCGATGAGCACGGCGGTGGCCGTGATCAGGCGAATGGCGGTGACGAACCGCGGGTCGCGCACATTCATGGCGGGAAAACCTAGCCTTCTCGGCGCCGCGCCGCAGCCCTGTGTGTCCAGGGCAACGGGAGACCGGCGCAGCCTCGTGTCGTCAAGGATGATCGGCAACAGGCACCGGTCGACTTAGCCATCGTTCAGTCGAGTCGCATACCATGTGCCGCATGGACGCAGCCGACATCGCCGCCGGACGTGAGCGCTGGCAGCAGCGCTACGACTCCGCCCGCACCAGGGACGCCGACTTCACGACTCTCTCCGGGCTGGAGGTGGCCCCCGCCTACGGCCCACCGGACGGCTCCGTGTACCCCGGTTTCGAGCGGATCGGCTGGCCGGGCGAGTTCCCGTACACCAGGGGTCTGTACCCGACCGGCTACCGCGGGCGGACCTGGACGATCCGGCAGTTCGCCGGCTTCGGCAACGCCCGGCAGACCAACGAGCGGTACAAGATGATCCTCGCCGCCGGTGGCGGCGGGCTGTCCGTGGCGTTCGACATGCCGACGCTGATGGGCCGCGACTCCGACGACCCGCAGTCGCTCGGCGAGGTCGGCCACTGCGGCGTCGCCATCGACTCGGCCGCCGACATGGACGTGCTGTTCGACGGCATCAAGCTGCAGGACGTCACCACCAGCATGACCATCTCCGGCCCGGCCGTGCCGGTCTTCTGCATGTACCTGGTCGCCGCCGAGCGGCAGGGCGCCGACCTGAGCAAGCTCGACGGCACGCTGCAGACCGACATCTTCAAGGAGTACATCGCGCAGAAGGAGTGGCTGTTCGCCCCCGAGCCGCACCTGCGCCTCATCGGCGACCTGATGGAGTACTGCCACGCCGAGATCCCCAAGTACAAGCCGCTGTCGGTCTCCGGCTACCACATCCGCGAGGCGGGCTCGACCGCCGCGCAGGAGCTGGCGTACACCCTGGCGGACGGCTTCGGGTACGTGGAACTCGGGCTCTCCCGCGGCCTGGACGTCAATACGTTCGCGCCCGGCCTGAGCTTCTTCTTCGACGCGTACATCGACTTCTTCGAGGAGATCGCCAAGTTCCGCGCCGCGCGCCGGATCTGGGCCCGCCGCCTGCGCGACGTGTACGGCGCCACCAGCGAGAAGGCGCTCTGGCTGAAATTCCACACGCAGACCGCCGGGGTGTCGCTGACCGCGCAGCAGCCGGTGAACAACGTGGTGCGTACCGCTGTCGAGGCGCTCGCGGCGGTGCTCGGCGGCACCAACTCGCTGCACACCAACGCGCTCGACGAGACGCTCGCGCTGCCCACCGACGAATCCGCCGAGATCGCGCTGCGCACCCAGCAGGTGCTCATGGAGGAGACCGGGGTCACTAACGTCGCCGACCCGCTCGGCGGCTCGTGGTATCTGGAGGCGCTGACCGATCGGATCGAGGCCGAGGCCGAGGAGATCTTCGAGCGGATCCTCGCGCTGGACCCGCAGCCGCACCCGATCGGCCCGATGACCGCGGGCATCCTGCGCGGCATCGAGGACGGCTGGTTCACCGCGAACATCGCCGAGGCGGCGTTCGTCTACCAGCAGGCCCTGGAGAAGGGCGACAAGAAGATCGTCGGCGTCAACTGCCACACCGGTACGGTCGCCAAGGATCTGGAGATCCTGCGGGTTTCCCACGAGGTCGAGCTGGCGCAGAAGCGGGACCTGACCGCCCGCCGCGACGGCCGGGACGACGTACGGGTCAAGGAGGCCCTGGCCCGGATGGTCGCGGTGGCCCGGACCGAGGAGAACATGATCCCCGCGATGCTCGACGCGGTCCGCGCGGAGGCGACGCTGGGCGAGATCTGCGACGCGCTGCGCTCGGAGTGGGGCGTCTACCGGGAACCGGCGCGCTTCTAGCGCTCTGCGGTGTCCGGTCCGGTCTAGCGCTCTGCGGTGTTCAGTCCGGGCGGGGAGCGGCGTGGCCGCGACCCGTCCGGCACCGGCGTGCCGATCGGCCAGGCGACCGAGTCGGGGCAGGGCCACCGCAGCCCGCAGGTACATCGGGGGGGAATGAAGGGCAAAAGCCGCCAGCGGCGCGTATGTGCCATCGCGGAGCCTTCCATGGGCAGGTGGGGCAACATTTGCACGGCCGAAATGCATATGCAATGCGGGTCACCGGATCGGGTGCGCGGGATACCGCCTCCGGGGCACAGACGGGAGACTGGCGGCTATGTCGACCCAGGTGAGTCCGACCGTCCGGCGCCGTCGCCTCGGCCTGGAACTCAAGCGCCTGCGCGAGGAGCGGCGGCTGAGTCGCGAGGAGGTGGCCGCACACCTCGAAGTGTCGGTGTCGACCGTGAGCCGGATCGAGACCGGTCGCGGCGGCCTGCGTCCCAAGGACCTGCGTCAGCTGCTCGACCTGTTCGGGGTGGCCGACGAGGAGACGCGTTCCGACCTGGAGGCCCTGGCCCGGGCCGGAAAGGTGCAGGGGTGGTGGACGCGGCACGCAGGCGAGCTGCGGTCGGCGTATTCGACGTTCATCGGGCTGGAGGCCGAGGCCAGCTGGCTGCTCGACTTCGAGGCGATCACCGTGCCCGGCCTGCTGCAGACCGAGAGCTACGCGCGGTCGCTGCTGGCCTCGGCGCTGCCCGCCATGACCGACGACGCGATAGAGGCGCGGGTCCGCGTACGGATGGAACGGCAGCGGGCGCGGCTCGGCGGAACCTTGCCGGTCGACCTGTGGGTAGTCATCGACGAGTCCGTGATCAGGCGCTCGGTCGGCGGCCCGATGGTCATGCGCGAGCAGCTCAAGCATCTGGTCGAGGTCGCGGGCCGGCCCAACGTCACGATCCAGGTCCTGCCGTACTCGGCCGGCGCGCACCCGGGGGTGATCGGGTCCTTCGTGGTGCTTCGGTTCGCACAGGACCCGGATGTCGCGTACATCGAGGGGGTGGCTGGGGATGTTTATGCCGAAGGCACCGATGTGCAACGGTTTACGCTAGCGTTCGACGGGCTACGTGCGGCGGCGGCCTCGCCCGGCACCTCTCGGGACATGCTCGAGGCGGCGCTGGACGACCTCCGTTGACCCGAGCGAAAGGAAGGGTGGCCATGCGGCGCCTTGACCAGAACTGGCGGACCTCGACCCGTAGCGGGACCGAGGGCAACTGCGTGGAGGTGCGGCTGGACGACGACGCCGTCGTCGTCCGCGATTCCAAGGACCGAAGCGGACCGGTACTCCGCTTCACGGATGCCGAGTGGCGCGCATTCCTCGCGGGCGCTCGGGACGGCGAATTCGATCTCTGAGCTGAGGCCATCCGACACCTCGAACACAGCCCCCGGCCTGTGGCCGGGGGCTGTGTGGTCTTTGCCCGGGCCACCCAATCTGCCGATCATGCCTCCTGGGCAGCGACGGCGACCGGTACTGGCTCACCGCCGCCGTACAGGACCTGCTCGACTCGCGCCCGCGGGGCGGACGGTGGCCGGACAACTACCTTCCGGCGCTGCGGCGGCTCGGACCGCCCACCGGAACACCGCTCGCGCTCGAACCCGGGGCGTTCGGCGACGCCGTGGCGCAGTACCTGGAACGCACCGCCGACCTGTAGCGACGACGGTCATCCGGTGGGTCCGGCGGGCAGCGGATGCCAAGTCCGTCATCCCCCGCCCGGCGGCTCGGCGAAGCCGCTCGTCAGCGTGCGAGACTAGGTAACCATGAGCGACCCACGCACCACCCCGTCGATCTTCACCCGCGGCGCGGTCGACCTCAGCGCGCTGCGCGGGCCGAGTCAGGCCCCGGCACGCCCGGCCGGCCCCGCGCCGTCCGCCGCGGCCGCGGGTCCGTCCCCGTCCGCGAGTGGACTCGGCGGGCCCGAGACGGTCATCGACGTCACCGAGGCGAACTTCCAGTCGGCCGTGCTCGAACGGTCGATGACCACCCCGGTCGTCCTCGACTTCTGGGCCGAGTGGTGCGAGCCCTGCAAGCAGCTCTCGCCCGTACTCGAAAAACTCGCCGCGGAGGGCGCCGGCAGCTGGGTGCTGGGCAAGGTGGACGTCGACGCGAACCCGCGGCTCGCCCAGGCGCTGCGGGTGCAGGGCATCCCGATGGTCGTCGCGGTGGTCGGCGGTCAGCTCGTCGAGGGCTTCACCGGCGTGCTGCCCGAGGCGCAGGTCCGGCAGTACCTGGACGCCGTACTGAAGGCCGCCGGGATCTCCGTCGCGGCGCCCGAGGATCCGCGCCTGGACGCCGCGGACGACGCGCTCATGATGGGTGACCTGGACGCGGCCGAGGCGGCGTACAAGAAGATCCTCGCCGAGTCGCCGCAGGACCGGGCCGCCGAGTCCGGCCTCGCCCAGGTGGATCTCTACCGCCGGGTGTCCGGGGTGGACGCCGCCGCGGCGCTGGCCAGGGCCGCCGCCGACCCCGAGGACATCGAGGCGCAGCGGCTGGCCGCCGACATCGAGGTGCTCAGCGGGCAGGCCGCCGAGGCGTACACGCGGCTGGTCGGCCTGGTCCGGCGCACCAGCGGCGACGATCGCGACGAGGTACGCCGGCACCTGCTGTCGCTGTTCGCCGTGGCCGGACCCGACGATCCCGCGGTGGCCGGTGCGCGGCGTGCCCTCGCCAGCGCACTGTTCTGACGGACACTGCCCGATCGACACTTGCCTGACCGGCCGTTGCCTGATCGACTCAGGCTTGACCCGCTTTGCCTGACCCACCCGGGGGCCCCATGCGCCGCATCGCCGTCCTCGACGCACCGTCCAATCTCGGTCTGCGCCCGCCGACCGTGACGTCGGTGCCGGGGTGCGCCAAGGCGCCCGGGGCCCTGCGGGATGCCGGTCTGCTCACCCGGCTCGGCGCCCGCGACGCCGGCTGCCTCACCCCGCCACGGTACGACCCGGGCGACTGGCGGCCCGGCGACGGCGTGTGCCACGCGGACGCGATCGCGGCGTACTCGCGGGCGCTGGCCGACCGGATCGGGGCGATCATCGACGCGGGTGAGTTCCCGGTGGTCCTCGGCGGCGACTGCTCCATCGTGCTCGGTTCCGGGCTGGCCATGCACCGGCTCGGCGAGGCGGTCGGCGGCCGGATCGGGCTCGTGTTCGTCGACGGGCACTCCGACTTCCGCCACCCCGGCAACGCCTCGTACGTGGGTGCCGCCGCCGGGGAGGACCTCGCCCTGGTCACCGGGCGCGGGCAGACCGACCTCGCGGCGATCGAGGGGCGGCGGCCGTACTTCCGGGACATCGACGTGGTGGTCCTGGGGATCCGGGCGCAGGACGAGTACCGGCTCGACCTGCAGGCGGCCGGCATCGTCACGCGGCCGGTGCCCGCGCTGCGGGTGGAGGGCGCCGCCCGTACCGCCCAGTGGACCCGCGATCAGCTCGTCGACTGCGCCGGGTTCTGGGTGCATGTGGACGTCGACGTTCTCGATCCGGCCGTCATGCCGGCCGTCGACGCGCCGTCGCCGGGCGGTATCGCGTTCCCCGAGCTGGAGCTGCTGCTGGCCGGGCTGGTGGACACCCCGCACTGCCTGGGCGTGGAGATCACGGTCTTCGACCCCGACTACGACCCCGACGGGGCGTACGCGCGGGAGATCACGTCCGCGCTGGTCGCCGGGCTCTCCCCGGTACGGGCCGGGTCGCGGCCCGACCTGATCGCCGCCCGCCGGGACCTGCTGGCCCCGCCCGCCCCGGCCGGTGAGCGGACGGCACCGTCCGCGATCTCCGACGAGGAGCCGGACGGCGCGGCCGTCTCCGACCTGGACGGTTCCCCGGCTGCGGACGCCGTCGCGGCCTCGCCCGCGAAGGTGGGTGACGCACCGCCCCTCGGCCCGGACGCCACCGACGTGCCGCCTCATGGGCTGGACGCCGCCGTGCCGCCTCTCGGCCCGGACGCCACCGACGTGCCGGTCGCGGCCACCGCCGCCGATGTGCTGGTCGGGGCCACCGCCGACGACGACACGGCGGTAGCCGAGGACACGACCGTGCCGCGGGATGCGGTGGCCGACGAGCCTCAGCCGGTGGAGGAGTCCCACGCCGGGGCCGGGGACGAGGAGGCGATCCGCCCGGCCAGCCGCCCGCTGGGGGCCGCTCCGCTGCTCGACTCGGACCCACTGCCGGCCACCCGTCCGGGCATGCTGCGGCGGCCGGCCGACGGCTTCACCCTCCCGGCGCAGCGCCCCGCATTCGACATCGGCCCCGGGGAACCGGCCGACATCGCGTGACCGGCCCACCGGCAGGGGGTCGACCGGTGGTCGGGTTAGCCCTACCGTCAACCGGGCGGCCAGCGGGATCGGACGGGGGGATCATGATGTCTAGCGTCGACGACATGGACATGACCGCCGTTCCCGCGGTGCCCGGCCGCGGCCTGGCCCAGCGCCTCCTGCGCCAACTCGGCCTCGACACCCTCTACATCCTGCTCGGCTTCCCGCTGTCGCTGGTCACGCTGGTGCTGTTCGTCACCGGGTTCTCCGTTGGCGTCGGCACTCTGATCATCTGGATCGGGCTGCCGATCCTGCTCGGCACCTTCCTGCTGGCGCGCGGGTTCGCCATGCTGGAGCGGGCCCGGATCGCCCCGATCCTCGGCCGCCGGGTGCCGCAGGCCGTGTACAAGCAGGCCGGGGAGGGTGCCGGGGTCGTCCGGCGGGCGCTGATGCCGATCGTCGACGGCCAGTCGTGGCTCGACCTCGTGCACGGCATGGTCCGCCTGTTTCCCAGCACCATCGCCTTCTCCGTCGCTGTCACCTGGTGGGCCGGAGCCCTGGGTGGCCTGAGCTACCCGCTGTGGGACTGGGCGCTCCCGCGGGATCCCGGCAGCGAGGACCTGCCGATGGTGCTCGGGCTCGGCGACGGGTACGCCACCCGGATCGTCTTCCACCTGGCGGTCGGCTTCTTCTTCGCCGGCACGCTGTACCTCGTGATGCGGGCCATGGCACTGCTGGAGGCGCAGGTCGCCAGGGGCATGCTCAGCGGCGTGCACGAGCTGCGGAAACAGGTCGTCGAGGCCCGGACGGCCCGGGACATCGCCCTGGAGCAGAAGTCGGCGGCGGTGTCCGCCGAAGCCGCCGCCCTGCGCCGGCTCGAACGCGACATCCACGACGGCCCGCAGCAGCGGCTGGTCCGGCTCGCCATGGACCTCGGCCGGGCCGAGCAGCAACTCGCCAGCGACCCGGAGGCGGCCCGGGCGACCGTCGCCGAGGCGCTCGGGCAGACCCGGGAAACGCTGGCCGAGCTGCGCGCGCTGTCGCGCGGCATCGCCCCGCCCATCCTCGTCGACCGGGGGCTGCAGGCGGCGCTGACCGCCCTGGCCGGCCGGTGCACCGTACCGGTGGATCTGGACGCCCCGCCGATCGACCGCCTCGACGCGGCCGTCGAGTCGACCGCGTACTTCGTGGTGGCCGAGGCGCTCACCAACGTCGCCAAGCACAGCCACGCCGCCGAGGTCCGGGTCAGCGTCCGGCGGGAGCCCACCGGCTTGGTCGTCGTCGTGGCCGACGACGGTGTGGGCGGCGCGAGTGTGGCCAAGGGGCACGGCCTCGCGGGCCTGGCGGATCGCGTCCAGGCGGCCGGGGGCGTCATGGACGTGGCAAGCCCGGCGGGCGCCGGGACGACGCTGACAGTGGCCCTGCCTCTGTAGAAAGCCGCAGCACATAGGCTCGTCGGCATGCGGGTGGTGATCGCCGACGACGCCGTGCTGTTGCGCGAGGGTCTGATCCGGCTGGTGGAGGAGAACGACTGCACCGTCGTCGAGGCGGTCGGCGACGGTCCGTCGCTGGTACGGGCCATCGCCGAGCACCGCCCCGACGTGTCCATCGTGGACGTCCGGATGCCGCCCACGCACACCGACGAGGGTCTGCGCGCCGCCGTCGAGGCCCGCGCCGCGGTGCCGGGCAGCCCGGTGCTGGTCCTCTCCCAGTACGTCGAGGTCGACTACGCCGACGACCTGCTGGCCGACCGCCGCGGGGCGGTCGGCTACCTGCTGAAGGACCGGGTCGCCGAGATCGCCGAGTTCATGGACGCGCTGCGGCGGGTGGCGGGCGGCGGCACCGTGCTCGACCCGGAGATCGTCGGGCAGTTGCTGGTCCGGCGGCGCCGCGACGACCCGCTGCGCCACCTGACTCCGCGCGAACGCGAGGTCCTCGGGCTGATGGCGGAGGGCCGGTCCAACACCGCCATCGCCCGCAAGATCGTGGTAACCGAGGGTGCCGTGGAGAAGCACGTCCGCAACATCTTCACCAAGCTCGACCTCCCACCCGACGAGGAACAACACCGCCGGGTCCTGGCCGTACTGACCTACCTGCAGAAGTAGCGGAGGCGCGAGGCGGCCGGGGTGACCCGGCCGCCCCGCGCTATTCCACCCCGCCCGGCTAGTGGAAGCACACGGTGCCGGTGTAGCGGGAACGTCCACCGTCGGGGAACGTGAAGGTGCCCTGCGACCGCAATGCGCCGGTGGCGCCGTTGAGGTATCCGGTTCCTCCGATGATGGTCTGCAGGTCCACGATCGAGCCGTCACCGCCGGAGGAGAAGGCGCCCGCGTTCTTGATGATCAAGCTGCCGGTCCGTCCGCCGATCCTGCCCGTCAGGGTGGAGTCCGAGGTGAACAGCTGCACGGTGGTCGTCGGCGTGTCCGCGGTCGGCACGATGGAGGTCGCGCGACCCTCGAGTGTTCCGCTGACGCCCCCGCGGTATGTCGCCTCGATGCACAGCCCGACCGGGGACAGGCAGCTGGGCCCGGTGACCGGATGCTCGACGTAGCTGCCGGTGACGGTCGTGCAGTGGGCCGCCGCCTGAGTGGACGTGGCGGGGCCGAGCACGATGGCCAGCACCCCCAGCGTGATACAGACACGGATCCCGCGAGCTGCTGACATGTCGATCTTCCTTCCCCGGTCGCGACCATCGGAATGCCGAACTCATTCAGACGTAGTCTGTGCGCTGGGGCGGGGTGTTATGGATCATTATCGGCATTTTGACCACTGAGGGTGATCGGGCCTCGACGACCAAATCGTCGATGCCGAAGACGACAGCGACACCGGACGGCTGGTCCAACACCGCCATCGCCCGCAAGATCGTGGTAACTGAGGGCGCCGCGGAGACGCGCGCGTCCGCAACATTGCCCGAGCTGTTCAGGCGCACTCGGTAAGCAGGTACAGCAGCGCGAAGGGTCGTGCCGGCGACAATGTGTTGCTTGTCGATCAGATCCCGAATGTCTCCGAGGCGTCACCGCCGAGGGCCAAGTCATCGTCCCTGCTACCGCACCAGTCATGACGGCGATGCCCGTCCTCGCCGTCGGTGCGACTCCGGTGTTCGCAGACGTCGCAGCGCCGACCAACTTCGCCCTGAACCACGATGACCTGACCGCGAAGATTACATCGCGGACTCGGGCGATCATCACGGTGCCGATGTGGGGCTATCCGGCTGACGGGCCAGATCTGACCGATGTCTGCAGCGGATGGGGCATACCGGTAATTGAAGATGCTGCCCAGGCGCATGGCACCAAAATCGCGGAACGTTACGAAGGCTTTGGCGCCACCTTCGGGCTCAACTACAAACTGTCCGCGCTTTCTGGCCAACCGTTGTGGCCGGGCCGAGGTCCGCTATCGGTTGAGGGTGGTGAGGAAGCGGTTGACGATCGGTACGGCCGCCTCGGCGCCGGCGCCGCCCTTCTCCACCATCACCGCGAACGCGATGTCGCCCTGCCAGCCCACGAACCACGCGTGCGTGTCCTTCTGACCGTCCGCGAACTCCGCGGTGCCGGTCTTGCCGAACACCGGCTTGCCGGAGACGTTGCGCAGGCCGGTGCCGGTGCCGCTGGTGACGACCTCACGCATCATGTCGCGGACGGCGCGCACCGCGGTGGCGTCCAGGGCCGGGCCGTCGGCGGCCGGGTGGGTGGGCGCCGGGTCGGTGATCAGACGTGGCTGACGGAACTGGCCGCGGGCGACGGCGGCGGTGGCTCCGGCCATCGCCAACGGGCTGACCACGGTCGTGCCCTGACCGAAGGCCGCGGCGGCCAGCTCGGTCGGGGTGGCGCCGGTCGACACCTTGCCGGGGAACGCTTCGACCCCGATGTCCCACTGGGCGCCCACGCCCAGCTGGGCGGCGCTGCTGGCCAGGCCGTCGGCGCCGAGCTTCGGGGCGAGCCCGACGAACGCGGTGTTGCACGACTTGGCGAAGTCGGTGTGGAACGGGACCTTCCCGAGGACCTCGCCGGCCGCGTTGCGGAACTCCCGGCCGTCGACGGTCGCCGTCTTCGGGCAGTCGACCGGCTCGTCGGCGGTGACCGCCTTCTTGGTGAGCAGGCCGAGCGCGGAGGCCACCTTCCAGGTGGAGCCGGGCGGGACCTGCGCGGTGAACGCGGTGTTGACCCCGCCGCCGTCGGGGCCGTTGGCCACCGCCAGCACGTTGCCGTCGCTGATCCGTACGGCGACCAGGGCGCTGGGCTTCGGCTCGGCGCCGACGGCGGCGTCGGCAGCCCGCTGGGCGCTGGCGTTCAGGGTCGTCTTGACCGCGGTGCCGGGCTGGGGCGGGGTGCTGAACAGCTGGGCGTCCTCGACCGTGTTGTCGTCCGGCGACTTGCGGGCGATCACCACGGAGGTGCCCGCGACGCCGCGCAGCACGCTGTCGTAGCGCTGCTGGAGGCCGCCGTGACCGACCAGGTCACCGGCGGCGACGGTGTCCGGGCTGGCGACGAGGTCGTCCTTGGTCGCGAGGTCGACCGTGCCGAGCAGGGCGCGCGCGAACTCGCGGGTGGGCGCTAGCTGGCGCTCCTCCTCGCGGAACACGGTGCCGTCCAGGGGGCGTACGTCGTCGCGGATCTTGTTGTAGTCGGGGCGACGCAGGGTGACCAGGTCGAGGAAGGCTCCGGGGTCGGCCTTGCCGACCCGGGCCTTCAGGTCCTTGAGGTCGACGTCCACCTCGATCTTGTCGAACGCCTGCTGCAGGTCGGCGGTGAGCGCCGCCAGGTCCTTGATCTTCTCGGGGCTGACCCCGATTGTGACCACCTGCTGCGGGGTGACGATCGGCTGCCCGGCGCCGTCGAGGATGCTGGCCCGCTTGGCCGGAACGCGGCGCAGCGCGAGCCGGTCGCCGGTGGTCAGCTCGCTCTGCACGATGGCCGGCTCCCACACCACGCGCCAGCCGTCGCTGTCCTGCTTGGTCATCCGGACCGTGCTCTGGTACGACCACGGGGTGCCGCCGGGCAGGGTCCAGTCGAGCTTGACGGCGCCCGTGGCGATGTCGCCGGTGACCTTGGGGTCCCCCTGGGCGCTGAGCACGAGCGGCGAGCGGGCCAGATCGCCGGCGAGGGCCTGCAGCTGATCCACGACGTCGGGCGCCTTGATCGTGCCGCCGTCGGCGCGGACGAAGCCGACCTTGTCGAGGTTGCCGGAGCGCCAGCCGGTGAGGAAGTCGGCCAGGGTGTCGTCCGGCCCGTTCGAGGAGGAGCATCCCGCGGCGGCGCCGGCCAGCAGCAGCACGGTGGCCGCCACCGCGGCCGTGCGGCGTTGCCGCAGGTCACGCCCGCGGGCCGAGTGCCGGAAGCGGCGCATGGGATTCTCCCCTCCGAAGGTACGTTTGTGAAACTTAGGGAACGGTAGTCGGAGTCGGGCGGTTCCGTGGACCCGTGACAGGTGAGATGTATCAAAACTGGTGCCGGAACGGCCCGTTCCCGCCTGCGCGTTTTCGGGCCTTGCCGCCCACGTTCTAGGCTGGGGTCGACACGTCGAACCCACAGTGTCGTGGGTGAGGGGAGCGCCAGACCATGGCTGTCGCCGACGAGGCAGCGACCGAATCCGATCCCGAGCTCGACTTCGCGGGTCCCGGCTTAGCCCTGACGGGCCGGCTGGGCGCCTCCGGCGAGGACGCCGTACTGGACGAGCCCTTGCCGAACGGCGAGCGTCTCGTCGCCCAGGCGGTCGCCTTAGCCGGCGACGACCATGTGACGGCCGCGCTGGTCGACCGTTTCTGGCGCTTCGCGCCGGACGAGGAGCTGGTCGGGTACACCCCCAAGGAGATGTACGCCGCCGCGCTCGCGCACCGCGACCTCGCCGCCGACCGCCTGCCGGGCGAACTGAAGCTCGCGATCCACGCTCCGGACAACACCCAGTGTCACACGGTGCTGCAGATTGTCACGGACGACATGCCGTTCCTGGTCGATTCCGTGATCGCCCTGCTCAACGCCCACCAGCTCCAGGTGCACCTGCTGGTGCACCCGTTGATCGTGGTGCGCCGCCAGCCGCTGGGCGCGCTGGCCCAGGTCGAGGCGGACGTGGAGCCGGACGACGCGATCGACGGCGACCTGGTGGAGAGCTGGATCCGGATCGAGCTGGACCCGGTCCGCGACGCGGCCGCCCGCGCCCAGCTGCACAACGAGGTCCGCCGGATCCTGACCGACGTCCGCGACGCCGTCGACGACTGGGCCCGGATGCGCCAGCGGGCGCTGGTGATCTCCGACGAGCTGGCCTCCGCCCGCGGCTCCGACACCAAGCTGCCCGTGCCGGACAAGGACGTCACGGACGCGATCGAGCTGCTCAAGTGGCTGGCCCACGACCACTTCACGTTCCTCGGTTACCGCGAGTACCGGCTGGACGGGGATCTGCTGGTGGCGGTGCCGGGCAGCGGGCTGGGCATCCTGCGCGGCGACCAGAACACCCCGCGCAAGCTCTCCTCGATGACCCCCGAGGCGTACCAGCGGGCGCTGGAGAAGCGCCTGTTGATCATCACGAAGGCGAATTCTCGGGCGACCGTGCATCGCTCCGCGTACCTGGACTACGTCGGGATCAAGGTCTTCGACGCGGACGGTCATGTGATCGGCGAGCGCCGGTTCCTGGGGCTGTTCTCCTCGGCGGCGTACCGGACCAGCGTGCGGGAGCTGCCGGTGGTGCGCCGCAAGGTGATGGAGGTGCTGGACCGCTCCGGCCTGTCGCCGCGCGGGCACTCCGGCAAGGACCTGATGCAGATCCTGGAGACGTACCCGCGCGACGAGCTGTTCCAGATCAAGACCGATGATCTGTACGAGGCGGTCATCGGCGTGCTGCGCATGGCCGGGCGCCGCCAGTTGCGGCTGTTCCTGCGCCGCGACGGTTACGGCCGGTTCATCTCCTGCCTGATCTACCTGCCCCGGGACCGGTTCACCACCCACAACCGGCTGCGCATGCAGGAGATCCTGCTGCGCGAGCTGAACGGCATCGGGGTCGACTACACGACCCGGGTGACCGAGCGGATGCTGGCCCGCGTGCACTTCATCGTGCGTACCGACCCGGCCGACCCGCCGGGTCAGGTGGATCCGAACGTGCTGGCCGAGATCCTGGCCGACGCGACCCGGATGTGGGACGACGACTTCTCCCTGGTGCTGGACCGCAAGCTGGGCGAGGAGCCGTCCCGCGAGCTGTTCGCCCGCTACGCCCCCGCCTTCCCGGACGGCTACAAGGACGACCACACCCCGTACGAGGCGGTGCAGGACATCGCCAAGCTGGAGCTGCTGGAGGAGCCCGGCCAGCTGGAGATGCACCTGTACCGCAAGCCGCGGGCCAGCGCCGCCGACACCTCCGGCGAGGGCGATGTCCGGTTCAAGGTCTACCGGTACGGCGAGCCGATGATGCTCTCCGCGGTCCTGCCGGTGCTGCACTCGCTCGGTGTGCGGGTCGTCGACGAGCGCCCGTACGAGGTGCGCCGCGCCGACACCACCATCTACGTGTACGACTTCGGCCTGCGCCCGCCCGCCGGGCACCGCGACCTGAACGAGGTCCGCCCGCAGGTGGAGAACGCGTTCGCGGCGGCGTGGCGTGGCGAGGTCGAGGTCGACGGGTTCAACGAGCTGGTGCTGCGCGCCGGGCTGACCTGGCGACAGGTGGTCGTGCTGCGGGCGTACGCCAAGTACCAGCGGCAGGCGGGCGGGCACTTCTCGCAGCGCTACGTCGAGTCGACGTTCATCGCGTACCCGGAGATCGCGCGGGGGCTGGTGGAGCTGTTCGACACCCGGTTCTCGCCGCGGCTGGAGATCGGCGAGCAGGAACGGGCCCGCCGGGCCGGTGAGCTGGTCGAACGGATCACGGAGCTGCTGGACGGGGTGGACAGCCTCGACCAGGACCGGATCCTGCGCTCGTACCTGACGTTGATCTCGGCGACGCTGCGCACCAGCTTCTTCCAGCGTCGCGCGGACGGCCGCCCCAAGTCGTACGTGGCGTTCAAGCTGGACCCGCAGGCGATCCCGGAGCTGCCCGCGCCGCGCCCGAAGTACGAGATCTTCGTGTACTCGCCTCGCTTCGAGGGCGTGCACCTGCGCTTCGGCGCGGTGGCCCGGGGCGGCCTGCGCTGGTCGGACCGGCGCGAGGACTTCCGTACCGAAATCCTGGGCCTGGTCAAGGCACAGATGGTGAAGAACGCCGTGATCGTGCCGGTCGGCGCGAAGGGCGGCTTCGTCCTGAAGCTCAAGCCGGGGGACCGGGACGAGGCCGTGGCCTGCTACCGGATGTTCATCACGGCGCTGCTGGACGTCACGGACAACATCCTCAGCGGCAAGATCGTCCCGCCGCGGGACGTGGTGCGCCACGACGGCGACGACCCGTACCTGGTGGTGGCGGCCGACAAGGGGACGGCGACGTTCTCCGACATCGCCAACGAGATCTCGGTCGGCAAGGACTTCTGGCTCGGCGACGCGTTCGCCTCCGGCGGTTCGGCGGGCTACGACCACAAGAAGATGGGCATCACCGCGCGCGGTGCGTGGGAGTCGGTGAAGCGGCACTTCCGGGACATGGGCGTCGACTGCCAGTCCCAGGACTTCACCGTGGTCGGGGTCGGCGACATGTCCGGCGACGTGTTCGGCAACGGCATGTTGCTGTCGGAGCACATCCGGCTGGTGGCCGCGTTCGACCACCGGCACATCTTCCTGGACCCGGATCCGGACGCCGCGACCTCGTACGCGGAACGCCGCCGCCTGTTCGACCTGCCCCGCTCGTCGTGGGCGGATTACGACGCGTCCCTGATCAGCGATGGCGGCGGGGTGTTCCCGCGCAGCGCCAAGTCGATCCCGGTGTCCCCGCAGGTGCGGGCCGCGCTGGGGCTGGCGGACGGGGCCACGGCGCTGAGCCCGGTCGAGCTGATGCGGGCCATCCTGGGCGCCCCCGTGGACCTGTTGTGGAACGGCGGCATCGGCACGTACGTGAAGGCGTCGACCGAGTCGCATGCCGAGGTGGGCGACAAGGCCAACGACGCGATCCGGCTCAACGGCAAGGACCTGCGGGCCAAGGTCGTCGGCGAGGGCGGCAATTTGGGCCTGACCCAGCGCGGGCGGATCGAGTTCGCCCGGTCCGGCGGGGCCGACGAGGGTGAGCACCGCAGCGGTGGGCGCATCTTCACCGACTTCATCGACAACTCCGCCGGGGTGGACTGCTCGGACCACGAGGTCAACATCAAGATCCTGCTGGGTGGCGCGGTCACCGACGGCGAGATGTCCGTGCAGGACCGCGACGAGCTGCTGGCGGCGATGACCGACGAGGTCGCGGCGCTGGTGCTGCGGACCAACTACGAGCAGGCGACCGCGCTGGGCAACGCCGGGTCGCAGGCCCACTCGCTGCTGCCGGTGCACCGCCGGATGCTCAAGGAGCTGGAGCAGTCCGGCCAGCTCGACCGGGAGCTGGAGGCCCTGCCGACGGACAAGGCGCTGGCCGCCCGGTACGAGGGCGGCGAGGGGCTGAGCGCGCCGGAGTTCGCGGTGCTGCTGGCGTACGTGAAGATGACGCTGGAGCGCGAGGTCCTCGCGGACGTCATCGTCGACGAGGCCTGGACCACCGACGTGCTGGCCCGGTACTTCCCGACGCCGCTGCGTGAGCGGTGCTCCGGCCGGATGTCCGGGCACCGGCTGCGCCGCGAGATCATCACGACCTCGCTGGTCAACGAGGTGGTCAACCGGGGCGGGACGTCGTTCGTCTTCCGGGCGATGGAGGAGAGCGGCGCGTCCGCGGCGGACGTCATCCGGGCATACGTGGTGGTGCGCGACGTCTTCGGCCTGCGGGACGTGTGGCACGCGGCGGAGCGGCTGGACAACAACGCCCCGACCGGCGCGCAGATCCGGGTGTTCCTGGAGACCCGGCGGCTGCTGGACCGGGCGGTGCGCTGGCTGGTCAGCACCCGGCGTTCGCCGATCGACGTGGCGGGCGAGACCGCGCGGCTGCGTCCAGGGGTGAGCGACCTGCTGCCGCAGATGTTCAACCTGGTGGTGGGCGCGGAGCGGCAGGCCATGGCCGAGCACGTCGAGGAGATCGTCGCGGCCGGGGTGCCGCAGTCGCTGGCCGAGGCGACCACCCGCGTGGCGTACGCGTTCGGCCTGCTGGACGTGCTGGAGACGGCGTCGCAGACGGGCCGGCCCGCGGCGGAGGTGGCCTCTGTCTACTTCGAGATGTCCGAGCGGTTCCAGATCGACGTGCTGCTGTCGCGCATCTCCGAGCTGCCCCGCAACGACCGGTGGCAGACCCTGGCCCGGATGGCGCTGCGCTACGACCTGTACGCCGCGCTGGCGGCGCTCACCGCGGAGGTGCTGCAGTCGACCGGGCCGGAGATGCCCCCGGCCGACCGCATCTCGCAGTGGGCACAGGTCAACGCGGCGTCGATCGCCCGGGCGGGCAACGCCATCGGCAACGTCGACGACACCCCCGGGGATCTGGCTGCACTGTCGGTGCTGCTGCGCCAGATCCGCACCCTGGTACGGACCTCGGCGGCGTCCGGCTGACCCTGTCCCACGCACGAACCGACGCCCCGCCGCTGCCCTGCGGCGGGGCGTCGGCGTTTCCGAGCGGCCTGGCGAGGTACCCCCGAGGGGTATAGAGTGGGCGTGTGACACGGCAGATCGAGCTCGAGATCGGCGGGATGACCTGCGCGGCCTGCGCCAACCGCATCGAGAAGAAGCTCAACCGGCTCGACGGCGTGACCGCCACGGTCAACTACGCCACGGAGAAGGCGCGGGCCACCGTGCCGTCCGGGATCACCGCCGAGGACCTCATCGCCGTGGTCGAGAAGACCGGGTACACCGCCGCGCTGCCGGCCACGCCGGAACAGCCCCCGGCCCCGGCGGCGGACCCGCTGCGTACCCGGCTGATCATCTCCGCGGTGCTGACCGTGCCGGTCGTCGTGCTGGCCATGGTCCCGGCCTGGCAGTTCACCTACTGGCAGTGGCTGTCGCTGACGCTGGCCGCCCCGGTCGTCGCGTACGGCGGGTGGCCGTTCCACCGGTCGGCGTTCGTGAATCTGCGGCACGGCACCGCCAGCATGGACACCCTGGTCAGCCTCGGCACCCTGGCGGCGTTCGGGTGGTCGGTGTGGGCGCTGTTCTTCGGCGACGCGGGGATGCCCGGCATGACGCACCCGTTCACGCTGCGCGCGGGCGGCGGCGAGGACGCCATCTACCTGGAGGCGGCGGCCGGGGTCACCACGTTCCTGCTGGCCGGGCGATACCTGGAGGCGCGGGCCAAGCGGCGCTCCGGTGACGCCCTGCGGGCGCTGCTGGAAATGGGCGCCAAGCGGGTCACGCTGCTGCGCGACGGTGTGGAACGTGAGATCCCGGCCGAGCAGCTGGCGGTCGGCGACGAGTTCGTGGTCCGGCCGGGGGAGAAGGTCGCCACCGACGGGGTCGTGGTCGACGGGGCGTCGGCGCTGGACCTGAGCATGCTCACGGGCGAGTCCGTCCCGGTCGAGGTGCGTACCGGGGACCCGGTCACCGGCGCCACCGTGAACGCGGGCGGCCGCCTCGTCGTGCGGGCCACCCGCGTCGGTGCGGACACCCAGCTCGCCCAGATGGCCCGCCTCGTGGAGCAGGCGCAGGACGGCAAGGCGGCGGTGCAGCGGCTGGCCGACCGGATCTCCGGGGTGTTCGTGCCGCTCGTGATCGCGCTGTCGGTGGGCACGCTCGGGTTCTGGCTGGGCGCGGGGGCGGAGACCACGGCGGCGTTCACCGCTGCGGTGGCCGTACTGATCATCGCCTGCCCGTGTGCCCTCGGCCTGGCCACCCCCACCGCGCTGCTGGTGGGCACGGGCCGGGGCGCCCAGCTGGGCATCCTGGTCCGGGGCGTGGAGGCGCTGGAGTCCGCGCGGCGCATCGACACGATCGTGCTGGACAAGACCGGCACCGTGACCACGGGCCGGATGGAGGTCGTGGCGGTGGAGCCCGCGCCCGGCCGCGACCGCGCGGAACTGCTGCGGTTGGCCGGTGCGGTGGAGACGGCCTCGGAGCATCCGCTGGGGCGGGCCATCGCCCGCGCGGCCACCGCCGAATGCGGGCCGCTGCCCGCGATCTCCGACTTCCGGGCGTCGGCCGGGGTCGGGGTGCAGGCGAGGGTCGGCGACGTCGAGATCCACATCGGACGCGACGACGATGCCGTCGAGGACACGGCACGGACCTGGGTGACGGTCCGCGCGGACGGCGCGGTGCTGGGGCGGCTGGGCCTCGCCGATCGGGTACGCCCGAGCAGCGCCGCCGCGATCTCCCGGCTGCGCGGGCTGGGCCTGACCCCGATCCTGCTCACCGGGGACGCGCCCGCGGTCGCGCGGGCGGTGGCCGCCGAGGTCGGCGTCGACGAGGTGGTGGCCGGGGTGCGGCCCGAGGGCAAGCTCGACGCGGTACGGCGGTTGCAGGGCGGCGGCCGCGCCGTGGCGATGGTCGGTGACGGGGTGAACGACGCGGCCGCGCTGGCCGGGGCCGACCTGGGCATCGCCATGGGTGCCGGGACCGACGTGGCGATCGAGGCGTCCGACCTGACCCTGATGCGCGACGACCTGTCCGCGGCCGTGGACGCCGTGCGGTTGTCCCGGCGCACCCTCGGGGTGATCCACGGGAATCTGTTCTGGGCGTTCGCGTACAACGTGGCGGCGCTGCCGCTGGCGGCGGCCGGGCTGCTCAATCCGATGATCGCGGGGGCGGCGATGGCGTTGAGCTCGATCTTCGTCGTGCTGAACAGCCTGCGGCTGCGCCGCTTCCAGCCCTTCGCGCCGGTTGAGGCGGGGCCGGTTGAGGCAGGGCCGGTTGAGGCGGGGCCGGTTGAGGCAGGGTGAGCCGGGCGCTGACGACTGCTCCCGAAGCCGCCGGGCGCCCGGCTCACTGTCTGTGCCGCGGGGGCCAGGATGGTCCCGTATCCCAGCGTCCCGCGGCGTTCCCCAGATCCACCTACCAGATGTAACGGTAGGTGGTGATTGCCCTTTATCGGAAGCGCTCCGTAGACGATCTGTCCGTTCGGCTGGCTGGCCCCACACCGTCAGATGCGGATTTTCCGGAGTTAACCGCCCTAAACAACCCGGCTCCGCATCGGGCGGTGCGCCGGGAGATCACATTGTGTGACGCTTCTTCATTGCACAGAGTGATCAATCGTCGCGACGCAGCGTTGCGATGAGGCCGGTGACCTGGCGCAGCGCGGGTCGCAGCACCCGCAGCCGGGACAGCGTCACCAGCCGGTCGACCAGCGGGACGGCGCCGTCGATCAACCGCCGGGTCCGGCGCTGGTCCGGTGAGGAGTCGTAGACCCAGAACAGCACGACCCCCATCCACCCCAGCCAGAGCAGCTCGGGCAGCTCCTTGCGCAGCTCCGGGTCCAGCTTGGCCGACGAGCCCTCCACCACCTCCCGGAAGATCCCGATGGCCGCCTCACGCGCCGGGGACGACTCCGCCGAGAACGGGCTGAGCGGCGACGACGGCTCGGCCGCGCTCTTGAAGAACGTCGCCGCGAACGCGTGGTACGGCGCGTTCACGTCGATCCCGGCGTGCAGTGCCGCGCGCAGCCGGGCGGCGAAGTCCCGTTCGGTGGCCAGGACCGACGCCACGGCCGTCCGGTGCGCGGCCTGGTTCTGGTCGTAGAACCCCTGGATCAGGTGTTCCTTGGAATCGAAGTAGTAGTAGGCGTTGCCGACCGCGACCCCGGCCTCCTTGGCGATCGCCCGCATCGTGGTCTCCGCGTACCCCCGCTCGCGGAACAGCCGCAGTGCGGTCTGCAGGATCAGCTCCCGGGTCTGCTCGCCCCGGGCCCGGCGCGGTTTCCCCTCACCGGCCGGGGTTCCGGGGGTGTCGTCGCCGGTCGGGGCTCCGGACGGGTCAGCGGCAGCGGTCGTCACAGACGTCACCGTAGTCGGAGGTGCGGGTGCGATCCCGGACGGCGGCCGCCGCGGCGATGAAGCGGCGCGCGGCGGGCAACAGCCGGGGTGAGCTGAGCCGCTCGGCCATGGCCCGGTGGTCGGCCAGCGCCCAGAGGCAGGCCAGCCAGGCGGCGTCGGACACGTACACGTCCCCGGTGTCCGCGACCACGGTCAGGTCGCGCAGGGTGGCGGCGTGGTCCAGGCCCGGGAAGCGCCGCCGGGCCTCGGCGGACCCGGCCGCGACGAACTCCAGGGGTACGAGCTGGGCCCGGCCCGCCAGCCACCGCCGCGCGGCCCGGCACACCGGGCACCCGGCGTCGAACAGGACGGTGAACCCGCTGACCCGGCCGGCCCCGTGTCCGGCCGGATCTGCGGTGGTCGGCCCGGTCACGCCAGGCCCGGCTGCGGTGCGGCCGGTGGGCGCTGCTGGGGGTGCATCGGCAGGCGCCCGGCGGGCGGCAGCGGCGGCTGGGCCTGCTGGCGGCGCAGGCGGCCCCGGCGGTAGCGCCCGAGGAAGAAGACGTTGCAGAAGTGCAGGACGCCGAGGACCAGCAGGACCAGGCCGATCTTGGTGGAGAGCACCTCCAGCGCCCGTCCCGCGTCGGGCACGGCCGCGCTGGACCGCATGGCCACCGTGACGTAGCCGAGGTTGAGCAGGTAGAAGCCCATGACCAGCAGGTGGTTGACAGCGCGGGCCAGTCGGCCGTCCTCGAACACGTCCTCCAGGAAGACCAGCCCGTTGCGCGACAGGGTGGTGGCCACCCACACCGTCAGCCCGACGCTGACGGCCAGGTAGGCCAGGTACATCCAGACCTTGTGATCCATGGCAGTTGCCTTTCTCGAACACGTTCAACTTTCGTGGGCACAGCCTAAGCCGCTTTGTTGAACGCGTTCAAGAGGTGTGCTGACGATCACCGGACGGCTAACCGGACAGCCGGGCGACAGTTGCCGTTGCGCGAACGGCCGGTGGTCGGCGCGGCTAGGCTCCCCGCGAGGGCTATGTCGCGGATACCTGGCGGGCGCTACTTCGTGGCCCTCGGGGGGATGTGATGGAGGTCGGCTGTGGCGACGCCGTGACGCATGACCCGCAGGCAGTGCTTGCGGCCGCGCTGGAGGCGTACGTCTGCAGCGACGCGACGGGGCGGGTGGTCAGCTGGAATCCCGCCGCCGAGAGCACCTTCGGCTATACGTCCGAGGAGGCCTGCGGGCGCCGGATCGAGGAACTGATCATCCCGGAGCGGCACCGCGCGGCGCATCGCGCCGGACTGGCCCGGCTGGCCGCGGGCGAACCCGGCCGGGTCCTCGGTGAGCGACTTCAGCTGTCCGCGCTGCACCGCGACGGTCACGAGTTCCCGATCGAGATGACCCTGACGGCCACCCACGAGCCGAGCGGACGGCTGTACCACGCGTTCGCGCACGACGTGACGTCCGCGCACCGGGCCGGCCTGTTCCTCGCGGCCGAGTCAGCGGTCGCCCGCGGCCTGGCCGAGGCGCACTCCAGCAGCAGCGCGGCGGCCCGGGTGGTCGAGGCACTCGGCGTACGGATGGGCTGGCCGGTCGTCGAGCTGTGGCTGGTCGACGAGAGTCGTCAGCTGCTGTGCTGCGAGGCCCGGCACGTCGCGCCCGGCCGCGCGCTCGGCGCGTTCGCCGTCGAGGAGATGGAACCCGGCGACGGCCTGCCCGGACGGGTGTACCTGAACAACCAGCCGCGCTGGATTCCCGACCTGGCCGTGGACCCCGGATCGGTGCGCAGCCGCGCCGCCGCCCGTGCGGGACTGCACATGGCCACCGGCGTGCCGATCTGCGCCTTCGACCAGTCCCTCGGGGCACTGTGCGTCTACGGCGACCGCGTCGAGGATTCCCAGGACGCCGTCATCGCGCTGCTGTCCGGGCTGGCCACCCAGGTCGGGCAGTACCTCGACCGGCGCCGCGCGGAGGAACTGGCCGTCGAGCTGGCCCGCACCAAGGACGAGTTCCTCACGCTCGTCACGCATGAACTGCGTAACCCGCTGTCCGTGATCACGGCGACCGCGTCGGTCGCCGAGGAGGAACTCGGCAGCGTGCCGCTGGAGGACCAGCGCACCTACCTGCGCACCATCGCGCGCAGCGCGCAGCGGCTGTCCGTCATGGCCGAGGACCTGCTGGACCTCGCGCGCCTCGAATCCGGCCATCTGGAGATACGTCCGGAGCCCACCGATCTGAGCGAGATCATCGAAGCCGCGGTGCAGGCGCTCGGCACCCACGCCGCGGACAAGGACCTGACCGTCACGGTGCGGGTCCCGCGCGAGCTGCCGCTGTACGCCGATCCGCACCGGCTGCGCCAGGTCGCCGACAACCTGCTCTCCAACGCGATCAAGTACACCCCGGCCGGCGGCGCGGTCACGGTCACCGCCGACACCGACGGATCGGCCGAGGGCATCACCTGGAGCGTTGCCGATACCGGTATCGGCATACCGCAGGCAGACCGCCCGCGGTTGTTCCGCCGCTTCTACCGTGCGTCGAGCGCGGTGGACAAGCGGATTCCGGGCACCGGGCTGGGCCTGGTGATCACCCGCGCCATCGTCGAGCGCCACCACGGCACCATCGAGCTGGCCGACCGGCACGGCTCGAGTACCACGTTCGTGATCCAGCTACCCACCAAACCACCACAGTCGTCCGAGTAGCGGCGGGATTCGGCGGGTCACCACCCGACAGCGTGGAATTCGCGCGTCGGCCGGATGTCGCCCTCCGGTCCGGCAATGCTGCGGCGAGGACGGTGATCAGATGGCAGTGCTTGTGACGGCGGAAGACGACGACGACATCCGGTTCGTGATCCAGCGGGTTCTGCGCAACGCGGGGCACACCGTGATCGACACCGGGGACGGCGTCGAGGCGCTGGCGGCGGTGCGGGAGCACCATCCGCACGCCGTGGTCACCGACTTCCGCATGCCGCGGATGGACGGCCTGCAGTTGTGTCAGGCGATCCACGACGACCCGGAACTGCGGCACATTCCGGTCGTGGTCGTCAGCGGCTCGATCGAGGCGTACACGGCGCAGGACCTGGAGTGTTTCGACGGGGTGGTGAGTAAGCCGTTCGTGCCGGGTGAGCTGCTCAGCCACGTGAACGAGGCGCTCGCCGGTGCGGCGGACCAGCCTCTAGCCGACGGCTAGGCCCAGGGCCACCGCGGCGGCGCGGCCGTTCGCGCGGCTGGCACCGTACGTGGTGACGAACGCGCGGACGCCCGCCGGGCGCCAGGTCGAGGGCCAGCCCATCTCGACCACCACGACCGGGCGGGCGGCGGCCAGCCACTCGATCAGCGTACGGGCGGCCGGGGCCCGGTGGTGGTGCCGTCCGACCACGACGATCGGCCGGTCGCCGGCCCGGTCGACCAGTGCCTCCGGTGATGCGTCGGCGGCCACCACGGTGATCTGCTCCGTGCCGTTCAGGTGCGGTTGCAGGCCCCACGGCACCCGGCCCTCGGCGATCGAGTGGCCGGACGCCAGCTGCACCACGAGTGGGCCGGTCAGGCCGGCCAGCGAGCCCTCGACCCGGACCGCGCGACGCGCCGCGGCGTACCCGAGATCGGTGTCGACCGGCGCGATCCCGTCGCCCGACTTCGCCCAGGCGGCCAGCGCGGCGGTGCGCTCCGCGGCCTCCTCCAGACGGGCCGCCGCCAGGCGGCCGTCGCGCACCCCGGCCACGATCTCGGCGGCGACCGCCTCGACCAGGGCGTGATCCACCTCGGCACCGACGCAGAGCAGGTCGGCCCCGGCGGCGAGCGCGCGGACGGCCGCCCTGCCGATGCCACCGGCGGCCCCGGCGGCGCCGCGCATCTCCAGGGCGTCCGTGACCACCGCTCCACCGAAGCCGTACTCGTGGCGCAGCAGGTCGGTCACGGCCGCGCGGCTGAACGTGGCCGGGCCGTCGCCGGTCAGGTCCGGCACCCGGATGTGCGCGGTCATCACCGCCTGGACGCCGGCCGAGACGACCGCCGCGAACGGCGGCAGGTCCCGCTCGCGCAGCACGGCCAGCGGCGCGTCGACCGTGGGCAGTTCCAGGTGGGAGTCGGCGATCGTGGCGCCGTGGCCGGGGAAGTGCTTGGCACAGGCGGCCACGCCGACGCCCTGCAGGCCCGCGACGGCGGCGGCCGCGTGCCGGGCCACCCGGGCCGGGTCGGCGCCGAAAGAGCGGGTGCCGATGATCGGGTTGTCGTCCGCGGTGTTCACGTCGACCGTGGGGGCCAGGTTCAGGTTCACGCCGGCGGCGGCCAGGTCGGCGCCGATGGCCGCGTACACCGATCGGGTGAGATCCACGTCGTCGACCGCACCCAGCGCGGCATTACCCGGGTACGGGCTGCCGGTCCGGTGCGCCAGCCGGGTGACGTCGCCGCCCTCCTCGTCGATGGCGATCAGGACGTCCGCCCGCGCCCGGCGCAGCTCGGCGGTGAGCCCGGCGACCTGGTCGCGGTCGGCGACGTTCCCGCCGAACAGGGTGTGACCGGCGAGCCCCTCGTCGAGCAGGGCCAGCGCCCAGTCCGGAGCGGCGGTGCCGGGGAAGGCGGCCAGCAGGGTCCGCAGGGCGAGGCGGCGCAGTGCGGGATCGATCGCCATGGGTGTCCTTCCGTTCGCGGGTCCGGCCGTTCGCACCCTGGTCCTCCCGGACCATGAACTGTCATGATCGCCGGGTGTCGATAGGCCACGTGCCGCAGTCGGGTAGCGTGCCGACCGTTACGCTGCGGTCACGTGATGTGCGCCGCAACTGTAATAGGAAACAATCCTAAATACTAGGGGACAGAGGAGCTATGGCAGCCACCCGCCTCCCGGGGACCCCCCGGCTGTTGCGCGCGCTCAACGACCGCGCGGCCCTCGAACTGCTGCTGACCCGTGGCCCACTGACCCGCGCCCAGCTCGGCGAGATGACCGGCCTCAGCAAGGTCACCGCCTCGCAACTGGTCGAACGGCTGGAGGAGCGCGGCCTGGTGCGCCGCGTCGGGGAGCAGGCCGGTGGCCGCGGGCCCAACGCGCAGCTCTACGCCGTCACCCCCGGCAGCGCGCACGTCATCGGCGTCGATGTCGGCCCCGACCGGGTGCTCGCCGCGTGCGCCGACATCACCGGGGCGATCATCGGCCGGGTCGAGCTGTCGACCAAGGACACCGACGACCCCGTCGGGGTCGTGCACAGCGCGGTCGTGCAGGCCGCGGCGCGGGCGGGCGCCGACATGAGTTCCGTACGCCGGGTGGTGCTGGGCACGCCCGGCCTGGTGGACCCGACGACGGGCGAGATCTCCTTCGCCTGGGACCTACCGCGCTGGCACCGGGGCCTGCTCGACGAGCTGCGCAAGGACCTGAGCACGCCGGTGGTCTTCGGTAACGACGTGAACCTCGCCGCGGTCGCCGAGGCGCACACCGGCGCGGCCGTCGGGGTCGACGACTTCGTGCTGTTCTGGGTCGGGCGCGGCGTCGGCCTGGCCAGTGTCATCAACGGCCGGCTGCACCAGGGCGCCTCCGGCGCGGCCGGGGAGATCGGGTACCTGCCGGTGGCCGGGGCCGAGATCCCGCGCCACGCGTCCCGGCACGGCGTCAAGGGGGCGTTCCAGACGATCGCCGGGGCCGACGCGGTCAAGGCCATCGGCAGGGAACACGGCTTCAAGGGCGCCGGCGCCGCCGACGTGGTGCGCGCCGCGGTCGCCGCGGGCGAGTCCGGGGAGCCGGTCCTCGATGAGCTGGCCCGGCGTCTCGCCCTCGGTGTCGCCGCCACCTGCGCCGTCCTGGACCCGCCGCTGATCGTCCTCGGCGGCGAGGTCAACCAGGCGGGCGGCGTCGCCCTGGCCGAGCGGGTCGAACGGGAGGTCGCCACGATCTCCCTGGTCTCGCCGCGCGTCGTGCTCAGCGAGGTGGCCGCCGAGCCGGTGCTGACCGGGGCGCTGCGTACCGCGCTGGACGCCGTACGCGATGAGGTGTTCGGCTCCACCACCGGATGAGCACGCCCCGGCACGTTGTCGGAGCCGGACCGGGTGCGTGGTTGGATGGAGCCGTGCTCGACGCTGCCGCACCCACGCCCCCCGACGCCGACACCGTCCTCAAGTTCGACCGAGTGAGCGTGATCCGCGGCGGCAACTTCCTGGTCCGCGGCCTGTCCTGGCAGGTCGAACTGGACGAACGCTGGGTGGTGCTCGGCCCCAACGGCGCGGGCAAGACCACCCTGCTCAATCTCGCCTCGGCCCGGCTGCACCCGTCGCGCGGCACGGCGTGGGTGCTGGGTGAACGGCTGGGTCGCACGGACGTCAACGAGCTGCGTACCCGGGTCGGGTTGACCACCGGGTCGTTCGCCGACCGGCTGCCGCCCACCGAACGCGTGCTCGACGTGGTGGTGACCGCGGCGTGGTCCGTGACGGGCCGGTGGCGCGAGGAGTACGACCCGCAGGACGAGGCCCGGGCCCGCGCCCTGCTCGACCAGGTCGGCATGGGCCCGCTGGCCGAACGCGAGTTCGGCACCCTGTCCGAGGGCGAGCGCAAGCGCACCCAGATCGCCCGGGCGCTGATGACCGACCCAGAGCTGATGCTGCTCGACGAGCCGTCGGCCGGGCTGGACCTGGGCGGCCGGGAGGATCTCGTCGCCCGGCTCACCGACCTGGCCCTCGATCCTGACGCGCCGGCCATGGTGCTGGTCACCCACCACGTCGAGGAGATCCCGCCCGGCTTCACCCACGCCATGCTGCTGCGCGAGGGCACCGTCGTCGCCGCCGGCCTGCTCGGCGAGACGCTGACCGCGGAGAACCTGTCCAAGACCTTCGGCCTGCCGCTGGTGGTGCAGCGCACCGCCGACCGGTACACCGCCCGCGGCGCGTGAGCGAGTGCACCGAGCGCAGCGAGGGCCGCGAGCGCACGCAAAAGCCAGCACTGCGTGAACCGGGGATCGTCGTTGCCGGCAGCGCCAACATGGACCTGGTCGGCCTCGCCGAGCGGCTGCCGGTGCCGGGGGAGACGGTCCTCGGGGACGACTTTCTCATGGTCCCCGGCGGCAAGGGCGCCAACCAGGCCATCGCGGCGGCCCGCGCGGGCGGCCGGTGCACGTTCCTCGGCGCCATCGGCTCGGACGCGTTCGGGGTGTCGCTGAAGGCGCGGCTGACCGCGTCCGGGGTGGACACGACCCACCTGCGGGTCAGCTACGGCTCCTCCGGGGTGGCGGTCATCATGGTGGACCGCCACGGCGAGAACTCGATCATCGTGAGCCCCGGCGCGAACAGCACGTTCACCGACCTCACGGCGGCGGAACGGGCGGCGATCGGCGACGCCGACGTCCTCGTCTGCCAGCAGGAGATCCCGGTCGCGACCGTCACCGAGGCCGCCCGGGTGGCCCGCGCCGCCGGCACCCGGGTGGTGCTCAACGCCGCCCCGGCCCGGCCCCTGCCGCCGGAGTTGCTGGCGGCCGTGGATCTGCTCGTGGTCAACGAGAACGAGGCCCGCGCCGTCACCGGGCTGCCCGAGCCGGACCTGGGCGCGCTGCTGGCCCTGGCGCCCCTGGTGGTGCTCACCCTCGGCGCCGACGGCGCCCGGTACGCCGAACGCGACGGCCGCGACGAGCGGATTCCCGCGTACCGGGTGGAGGTGGCCGACTCGACCGCGGCGGGTGACGCGTTCACGGGCGCGCTCGCGGTGGCCTGGGGTGAGGGCCGTGACCTGGTCGAGGCGGTCCGGTGGGCGGCCGCGGCGGGCGCGGTCTGCGTGCGTACGGTCGGTGCCTCGGTGTCGCTGCCCACCCGCGCCGACATCGACGCGCTGTACGGCGGCGGCTGAGCTCAGCCCTGCCGGGCCGTGGTGACGAAGCGGTTGACCTCGCTGCGCAGCACCTCGGCCAGCTGGGACAACCCGGTCGTGCCGACCGAACCACCGCCGTCCACGGCGACCGCGATGCCGTTGACCAGGCCACTCATCTCCCGGATGTTGCCCGTCACGGCCTCCAGCACGGCGATCGCGTCCGCGGCCGCCTGCTGCACCGTGCTGACCTGGGTCATGATCTCCTCGCTGGAGCTGCTGGTCTCGTTCGCCAGCGTCTTGACCTCGCCCGCCACCACGCTGAAGCCGCGACCGGCCTCCCCGGCCCGGGCCGCCTCGATCGTGGCGTTCAGCGCCAGCAGCCGGGTCTGCGACGCCACCTGGTTGATCAGGTCGACCGCGTGCCGGATCTGCTCGGACGAGCTGCGCAGCGAGCCGACGGTCTCCAGGCCGCGCTCGGCATCGGCCACCGCGTCGCGGGCGAAGTCCGCCAGCCCCTTGGCCGACGCGCCCATCTCCGTGGCCGCGGTCGCCACCTGCTCGGAGACCGTCAGGACGGCCGACTCCAGCTCGTCGGCCAGCGCCACCCGGGACTGCCGCGCCTCGACCAGGTGGTCCGCGGAGCTGCTCATCGCGTCGGTCGACCGGCTGATCAGCTCCGCGCCCTGGCGGAACGACCCGAGCAGGCCCCGGGTCAGGAAGCGGCGGTGGAACCGGCCGTCGGCGGCGGCCGCCAGCGCGGCGCTCGATTCCCGGACGTACGCGTCGATGATGTCCAGCAGTCCGTTGATCGCCGTGCGCGCCGCCACGTCGACCTCGGCGTGGCCCAGCGGGGGCAGGCGCGCCTCCAGGTCACCGCCCTGGGCGCGGCGGCACACCTCGGCGATGAGCCGCAGCGCCGTGGTGGCCTCCGCCGGGGGCTCGGGCAGCGGCTCCGCCCGATGCCGCACGGCGGTGCCCTTGGCCCGGTGCTTCACGGTTGGCCCTTGTTCGTGAGCTCCCACACGAACTCCTCATAGGTCTGTCCGCGCTCGACCAGCTTCTGCTCCAGCAGGACGGCGGATGCCGCCACGGCCTGACGTGCCCCGGCGTGCCGTTGCTCCTCGGCGCGCAGTTCCGCGTACAGCTCCGTCACCGCGGCGACCGCGGAGGCGTCCGGGGTGCGCCGGTTGGAGTGGTAGCCGACCACCTGCCCGGTCACGTCGATGGTCGGGGTGACGTGAGCGAACACCCAGTAGTGCGCGCCGTCCACGGCCAGGTTCTGGATGTAGGCGAACATCTCCTGGCGCATCTCCAGGGTGTCCCAGAGCAGCTTGAATACCGCGCGCGGCATGTCCGGGTGGCGGATCACGCTGTGCGGGTAGCCGATCGCGCCCTCCTCGGTGAGCGCGGAGACCCGCAGAAAGACATCATTCGCGTACGTGATGATGCCGCGCGGGTCGGTCTTCGTGACGATGAGTTCGTCGTCGCCGAACGTGCGCGCGATGCCGGTCGGGCGTACCTGGGTGGCTGTCATGGTGCACTGATCCTCGCCCGTCCGGACGCCGGTGCGGGGCGGTTTCGCGAACTCGGCCGGGCCACCCCGCCCGCGGTCTCCCGCTCAGCGCGCCGAGCGGGCCACCCGCAGCGCCCACCAGACCAGCGGCACCTGCAGCGGCAGCCGGGCGTACGCGGCGCTGCGGTACACCGGTGGGGCGTGCCGCCAGTCGACGGCCATCTTGACGTTGGCCGGGAACACCGCGACGAACAGCGCGGCCGCCGCCAGCGCGCCGTGCCGACGGGTGCCCGGCCGGGTCAGGGCCGCGGCCACCGCCAGCTCCGCCGCCCCGCTCAGGTACGTCCAGGTCCGGGGGCTGCCGGGCAGTGTCCGCGGCACGATCCGGTCGAACGGCTCCGGTCGCGCGAAGTGACCCACGCCGGAGGTGGCCAGCAGCGCCGCCAGGGCGATCACCTCCCGCTTCACCGCGGCACCGGACCGACGGCCCGCTGGCTCCGGCCTCCTATGCGGATGCCGGACGATGTCACGACGTCTCGGTCCGGGTAGTAGGTGATCAATCCTGCCTCCTCCACAGCCGGCAACACCCTATCGGGTACCCGTCGTAGGCTGACCTGAATCGACATTCAGGAGGCGGCAGCGTGGGCGACTTCGTACGGCTCGAGACCACCGACGGCATCGGCACCATCAGGCTCGAACGACCCCCGATGAATGCGCTGAACACGCAGGTCCAGGAGGAGTTGCGGGCGGCGGCGCAGGCGGCGGAGCAGGACCCGGAGGTGCGCGCGGTCATCGTGTACGGCGGGGAGAAGGTGTTCGCGGCCGGCGCGGACATCACGGAGTTCACCACCACCAGCTACCAGGACATGACCGTACGTGCGGCGGCGCTGTCGTCGGCGTTCGACGCGGTCGCCCGGATCCCCAAGCCGGTGGTCGCCGCGATCACCGGGTACGCCCTGGGCGGCGGCTGCGAGCTGGCCCTGGCCTGCGACTGGCGCGTGGTCGCCGACGACGCGAAGCTCGGCCAGCCGGAGATCAAGCTCGGGCTGATCCCGGGCGCCGGTGGCACCCAGCGGCTGGCCCGGCTGGTGGGCCCGGCCCGCGCCAAGGACCTGATCTTCTCGGGCCGGATGGTCGACGCCGACGAGGCGCTGCGGATCGGCCTCGCCGACCGGGTGGCGCCCGCCGCCGAGGTGTACGAGACCGCGGTCGAGCTGATCCGGCCGTACCTGAATGGTCCCGCCCTGGCCCTGCGCGCCGCGAAGCTGGCGGTCGACGGCGGCCTCAGCATGGACCTGGCCGCGGGTCTGGCCTGGGAGAGTCAGCTGTTCGCGGGCCTGTTCGCCACCGACGACCGGGTGGAGGGCACGACCGCTTTCGTGCAGAAGCGCAAGCCGAAGTTCACCGGCCGCTGAGGTGTGCGGGCCGCCGGATGACCACCCCCATGCGGGGAGATCATCCGGCGGCGGGCACCGCCTAGACTGACGCGCATGTCCTCCGACCAGGGCCGGTCTCGGCGGCACGCGCTCGGCGTCGACTTCGGCACCTCCAACACCGTCGCCGTGGCCCGCTGGCCGGACGGGCGGGCCCGGCCGATCCTCGTCGACGGCTCTCCGCTGCTGCCCTCCGCCGTGTACGCCGAGCCCGACGGCCAGCTGATCGTCGGCCGCGACGCCGTGCACAGCGCCCGGCTGGAACCGGCCCGCTTCGAGCCCAATCCGAAGCGCCGCATCGACGACGGCACGGTGCTGCTCGGCGATCACGAGCTGCCGGTGGTGGACCTGATCGCGGCCGTGCTGGCCCGCGTCGCCGAGGAGTGGCACCGGGCGGTCGGCCCGGTACGCCCCGACGTGACGCTCACCTGCCCCGCGACCTGGGGCGCCGCCCGGCGGGGCCTGCTGGCCGAGGCCGCCGCCCGGGCCGGGTTGACCGGTGCCCGGCTGGTCGCCGAGCCGGTCGCGGCCGCCACGTACTTCGCCGAGGTGCTGGGGCGCGATGTGCCGATCGGCTCGGTCGTGGTGGTGCACGACTTCGGGGCGGGCACCTTCGACGCCAGCGTGGTCGCCCGTACCGGCGAGGGGTTCGAGGTCATGGCGGTCGACGGCCGCGACGACATCGGCGGGCTGGACGTGGACGCGGCGATCGTGGAGCACCTCGGCGCGTACTGTGCCGAGCGTGACGCCGCCGCCTGGCAGCGCCTGGTCGAGCCCACGACGGTCGAGGAGCGGCGCGCCCAGCGCCAGCTGTGGGACGACGTACGGGTGGCCAAGGAGCGGCTGTCCCGGACCCAGGCCGCGGATCTCGTGGTGCCGCTGCTGGGGCTGGAGGTGCACCTCACCCGCGACGAGCTGGAGGCGCTGGCCCGGCCGGTGCTGGAGCAGACCGTACGGGTCACCGCCGAGCTGCTGCGCTGGGCGGACCTGCCGGAGGGCCGCCTGGCCGGGGTGTTCCTGGTCGGCGGGGCGAGCCGGATCCCGCTGGTGGCGACGCTGCTGCACCGGGCCCTCGGCGAGGCGCCCGTGGTGATCGAGCAGCCGGAGCTGGTGGTGGCCGAGGGCAGCATCCTGGCCGACGCCGCCCTGCTGGCCGCCGAGCCCGCCGCACCGGGGCCGACCGCCGAGATCCGGCTGATGGCCGCACGCCGCGCCGAGGCGACCCGCCGCTCGGCCGGGGTCGACGACGCGGAGACGGTGTTGTCGGGGTTGCGCCCGCCTGCCGGGGTCGACGACGCGGAGACGGTGTTGTCGGGGTCGCGCCCGCCTGCCGGGGTCGACGACGCCGAGACGGTGTTGTCGGGGTCGCGTTCGCCCGCCGGGGCGGGCGATGCGGAGACGGTGTTGGGGTCGCGTTCGCCGGGTGATGTCGATGACGCGGAGACGGTGTTGTCGCGGCCGCGTCCGTCCGCCGGGGTCGATGACGCCGAGACGGTGCGGTCCGGGCCGCGCGGGGCCGACCTGCCGCCACCGGCCGTGGACCCGTGGCCGCACGCGGATCCGGGGCCGTGGGTGCCCGATCCGGACGCCACGGTCGCCTGCGAGCCGACCCCGCTGCCCGGCCCGGCGACGCGGCCGCTGTCACCGGCGGCCGGACGGGCGAGCGCCAGCACCGCGCCGACCCGCCCGCCGTCCCGGTCCCGTTCCGGTACGACCCGGGCGATGCCCACGGCCACCCGCGCGAAGCGGTCGGCCGACCCGGTGTCATCCGCCGCCCGGCCCGTGGTCGGGGCCGTGCCGCCCGCGTCGCCTCCCCAGCCGCCCGCGTCGAAGGGCCGCCGGAAACCGGCGCCCGCACCCGAGCGGCGTCGGCCCCGTCGCCGTAGCCGGTTCGTGCGGTTCCTGCAGTTCCTGCTCAGCGCCGCGGTACTGCTCGCGGCGCCGGTGGCCGCGCTGGTGGTGGTGTACGCGATGAAAACGGACCAGTCGGTCCGCGACGCGGCCTACGAGCTGGCCCGCGACGCGTACCACCTGTTCCGTCAATGGAGCGGTGGGCGAACCACTTAGGTGAGTCGGATTCATCTTTCGCTCGCGGCCCGGTAGCGTGCACCCGGAGACCCCAAGGACGGGAGCGGACATGGCGGACAAGATCGAGGGCCACGGCGGAGATCTCGCGCTGGCGACCCTGCGGGCGTACGGCGTCACGGAGATGTTCACCCTCTCCGGCGGCCACGTCTTCCCGCTGTACGACGCAGCGCACAAATCCGGCTTCCCCCTCTACGACGTCCGGCACGAGCAGTCCGCAGTGTTCGCCGCCGAGGCGGTCGCCAAGCTGCAACGCCGTCCCGGCCTCGCGGTGCTCACCGCCGGTCCCGGCGTCACCAACGGCATCTCCGGCCTGACCAGCGCGTTCTTCAACGCCTCCCCGGTGCTCGTGATGGGTGGCCGGGCACCCGCGTTCCGCTGGGGCGCGGGCAGCCTGCAGGAGATCGACCACATCCCGCTGGTCGCCCCGGTCACCAAGTACGCGGCCACGGTCACCGACACCGACACCATCCCGGCGGAGGTGGCCCGCGCCCTCGACGCGGCGCTGACCGCGCACCGCGGCCCCGCCTTCCTGGATCTGCCGCTCGAGGTGCTGTTCTCCTCCGGTGACGCGGCCGCGCCCGCTCCTTCCGTACCCGTGATCGAGGCCGACCCCGACGAGGTGGCCCGGGCCGCCGCGCTGCTGGCGGGCGCCGAGCGTCCGGTGATCATCGCGGGCTCCGACGTCTGGACCGGCGACGCGGTCGACGCACTGCGCGCCGCCGCCGAGGCGCTGCAGGTGCCGGTGTTCACCAACGGCATGGGCCGGGGCGCGCTGCCGCCCGGCCACCCGCTGGCGTTCGCCCGGGCCCGGCGCCCCGCCCTCGACGGCGCCGACGTCGTCGTGGTGGTCGGCACCCCGCTGGACTTCCGGCTCGGCTTCGGCGAGTTCGGCGACGCGCAGGTGGTGCACGTCGTGGACGCGCCCAGCCAGCGCGCCACCCACGTGACCCCGGCCGCCTCACCGGCCGGTGACCTGCGGGCGATCCTCACCGCGTTCGCCGATCACACGGGCAGCCGCACCGACCACACCGACTGGGTGGCGGGGCTGCGCACAGCCGAGGACGCGGCGAAGGCGCGCGACGCCGAGGCGATGGCCGCCGAGACCGACCCGATCCGCCCGGCGCGCATCTACGGCGAACTGCGCCGCGTGCTGGCCGCGGACGCGGTGACCATCGGCGACGGTGGCGACTTCGTCTCGTACGCGGGCCGTTACCTGGAGCCCGCCCAGCCCGGCACCTGGCTCGACCCCGGCCCGTACGGCTGCCTGGGCACCGGCATGGGATACGCCATGGGCGCCAGGGTGACCTACCCCGACCGGCAGATCTGCGTCCTGATGGGCGACGGCGCCGCCGGATTCTCCCTGATGGACGTCGAGTCCCTGGTACGCCAGAAGCTGCCCGTGGTCATCGTGGTCGGCAACAACGGCATCTGGGGCCTGGAGAAGCACCCCATGCAGGCCATGTACGGCTACGACGTCGCGGCCGACCTGCAGCCGGGCCTGCGCTACGACGACGTGGTCCGGGCGCTGGGCGGGGCCGGGGAGACCGTGGAGAAGTCCGCGGATCTGGGCCCGGCGCTGCAGCGGGCGTTCGACGCGGGTGTGCCGTACCTGGTCAACGTGCTGACCGACCCGACGGACGCGTACCCGCGGTCGTCCAACCTGGCCTGAGCGGCTACTCGTCGTCGGGTTTCTGCAGCTCGCGTTCCCACTGGGCGAGCAGTTCGCGGTCGCGGCGGGCCTGTTCGGTGTTCATCGAGCGCAGGAAGTCGGGGTCGTCGTCCGGGGAGGCGGGCCGCGCGGTGCTCCGGCGGACCGGGCGGCCCTCCGCCGGGGCGGGCAGCGGTCGCCCCCAGAAGAAGTACGCGATCGCTCCGAGCAGCGGTATCAGCAGGATGACCAGGACCCAGAGGGCGCGCGGCAGGTTGCGGACCCGGTCGGCGGACAGGGCGCCGATCAGGGCGAGGACCAGCAGTACGAGCTGCACCGCGGTCAGGAAGATGAACGACCGGACCATGAGGCAATGATGACGCGGCCCGACCCGTACGTCATCGATCAGGCCAGGACGACCACGGCACCGAAGGCCGCGAAGCTCGCGCACAGCAGCGCGTACGCGACGACCGTGCGGCTGCCGGGGCGGGGTGGTCGCGCGATCAGTCCGTGGACCCGGCGGTAGCCGAGCGCGACCAGAGTGGCCCAGACGCCCATCGCGGCGGCGACGGCCAGCACCGTGGCGGCGCCCGGTCCGGGTGCGAAGACGGTACGCAGGATCAGCAGGGCGACGGCCGTGGCGGACAGGCCGGTGCGCCGCCACGCCAGCCGGGTGCGTTCGGCCGAGGCGCCGTGGTCGTCGCCCGAGTCCGGAGCGCTCATCGCAGGGCCCGCATGAGGACGGCGACCATCAGGAGCAGCGCCCCGGCGGCGACCACGATGGCCAGCACCGCGGGGAACCGGGACCGGGGCAGGTCCGTGCCGAGCCGCATGGCCCGCTCCGTACGGGCCCAGTGGTCGACAGCCCGCAGCGCGACGAGTGCGCCGAGCACGAGCAGCGACACCGCGATGATCTCGCGCAGGTGGGCGATCGGCAGCGGCGGCAGGAACTGGGCGCACGCCAGCCCACCTGCGATCAGGGCCAGGCCGGTGCGGATCCACGCCAGGAACGTGCGTTCGTTGGCCAGGGAAAAGCGGTAGTCCGGCGTCTTGCCGACCCGCGTGGTCCGCCCCGGGTCGAACCACTGCTTCAGGTCGTCGAGCACGCAAAGATTATCGACCGTTCAGTTTCGGGGCCGCCCGCGGACCGCGCCATTCGGCCGTGGGGGAGGATGGGTCGGCAGATGCAGGGGAAAAGGTGATCCAAGCTCGTGAGGTGAGTCACTCTCGGTGGCGGAGACCAGTTAGCTACTGGCGGGTAACCTTTCCGGGGTGACACGTGGCCGTGGGCGTTCGTAAACAGGAGGTCGTCGAAGCGCGATGAACATCGTCGTACTGGTCAAGCAGGTACCCGACTCCGGTGCCGAGCGCACCCTGAGCCCGGGCGACAACACCGTCGAGCGAGCCTCGGCTAGCAACGTCATCAACGAGATGGACGAGTACGCCATCGAAGAGGCGCTCAAGCTCAAAGAGGCGCACGGCGGCGAGGTGACCGTCCTGACGATGGGTCCCGCCGGTGCCACCGAGTCCATCCGCAAGGCCCTGTCCATGGGTCCGGACAAGGCCGTTCACGTGCAGGACGACGCGCTGCACGGCTCCTGCGCGGTCGCCACCAGCAAGGTGCTGGCCGCCGCCCTCGGCACCCTCAACGCCGACCTGGTGCTCTGCGGCGCCGAGTCGACGGACGGCCGGGTCCAGGTCCTGCCGCACATGCTGGCCGAGCGCCTCGGCATCGCCGCCCTGACCGGCGCCCGCAAGCTCACCGTGGACGGCGCCAACCTCACCATCGAGCGGCAGACCGACGAGGGCTACGAGGTCGTCACCGCGGCCACCCCCGCCGTGGTCAGCGTGTGGGACACCATCAACGAGCCGCGCTACCCGTCCTTCAAGGGCATCATGGCCGCGAAGAAGAAGCCGGTGCAGGGCCTGGCCCTCGCCGACCTGGGCGTCAGCGCCGGCGAGGTCGGCACGGCCGGGGCGACCAGCGCCGTGGTCGAGTTCGCGAAGCGCCCGGCCCGGTCCGCCGGCACCAAGATCACCGACGAGGGTACGGGCGGCACGCAGTTCGTCGAGTTCCTCGCCACCGAGAAGTTCGTCTGAGGAGGGGCCCGCAATGGCTGAAGTACTGGTCGTCGTCGAAGCCTCCCTGGCAGCCGGCGTCAAGAAGGTCACGCTCGAGATGCTCACCATCGCCCGCGGTCTGGGCGAGGTCTCCGCGGTCGTGCTCGGCGGTGCCGGTGCGGCCGCCCAGTTCGCCGACAAGCTGGGTGAGTTCGGCGCCGCGAAGATCTACGCGGCCGAGGGCGAGGAGATCGACGGTTACCTCGTGGCTCCCAAGGCCACTGTCGTCGCCGAGCTGGTGAAGCGGGTCCAGCCCGCCGCCGTCCTGCTGGCCTCCACCCAGGAGGGCAAGGAGATCGCCGGTCGCCTCGCGGTCAAGCTCGACAACGGGCTGCTCACCGACGCGGTCGAGGTCGCGGCCGACGGCACCGCCACCCAGGTCGTCTTCGCCGGCTCCACGATCGTCAAGTCCAAGGTCACCAAGGGCCTGCCGATCGTCACGATCCGGCCGAACTCGGTGACCCCGGAGGCCGCCCCCGCCACCCCGGCGGTCGAGCAGCTCACGGTCACCTCCACCGACGCGGACAAGCTGGCCAGGGTCGTCGAGCGGGTCGCCGAGCAGAAGGGCTCGCGCCCCGAGCTGACAGAGGCGTCCATCGTCGTCTCCGGCGGCCGCGGCGTCGGCAACGCGGAGAACTTCTCGCTGGTAGAGGAGCTGGCCGACCTGCTCGGCGGCGCGGTCGGCGCGTCCCGGGCCGCTGTCGACTCCGGCTACTACCCGCACCAGTTCCAGGTCGGGCAGACCGGCAAGACCGTCTCCCCGCAGCTGTACATCGCGCTGGGCATCTCCGGTGCCATCCAGCACCGGGCGGGCATGCAGACCAGTAAGACGATCGTGGCGATCAACAAGGACCCCGAGGCCCCGATCTTCGAGCTGGCCGACTTCGGCGTGGTGGGCGACCTGTTCAAGGTCGTACCGCAGGCCGCCGAGGAGATCCGCAAGCGCAAGTAACACCGGCACGGCCACGACCCGGCCCCGGCGGAGCTACCTCCGCCGGGGCCGGGCGCGTATGCGGCCCGGGTGGCATCGACGGCGGGGGCATAAGCTTTCCGGTGATGGCCTACCTGGATCACGCGGCGACCACGCCGATGCTTCCCGAGGCGCTCGACGCGTACGTCGCGGCGGCCGGGATGATCGGCAACCCGTCGTCCCTGCACGCCGCCGGGCGCACCGCGCGCCGGATGGTCGAAGAGTCGCGCGAGCGCATCGCCGCGGTGCTCGGCGCCCGGCCCTCCGAGGTGATCTTCACCAGCGGCGGCACCGAAAGCGACAACCTCGCCACCAAAGGGATCTACTGGGCGCGGCGGGCCGCCGGACCCGGTCGGACCCGGGTCGCCGCATCGGCGGTCGAGCACCACGCCGTGCTCGACTCCGTCGAATGGCTCGGCGCCCACGAGGACGCCGACGTCGACTGGCTGCCCGTCGAGCCCTCCGGCCGGGTAGCGTCCGCCGCCCTCGCCGAGCTGCTCGACGAGCGCGGGGACGACGTCGCGGTGGTCAGCGTCCAGTGGGCGAACAACGAGGTCGGCACGGTCCAGCCCATCCACGAGCTGGCCGCGCTCGCCGCGGAGTCCGGCGTACCCCTGCACACCGACGCCGTCCAGGCGGTCGGGCAGGTCCCTGTCGACTTCGCCGCCAGCGGGGTATCCGCGCTCACCGTCACCGGCCACAAGCTGGGCGGCCCGGTCGGGGTCGGCGCGCTGCTGCTGGGCCGCGACGTCGGCTGCACCCCGCTGCTGCACGGCGGCGGGCAGGAGCGCGACGTGCGCTCCGGGACCCTGGACACCCCCGGCGTGGTGGCGTTCGCGGTGGCGGTCGAGGCCGCTGTCAAACGCCAGCCCGAGTACGCCGCCCGCGTCGCGGCGCTGCGCGACGACCTGGTCGACCGGGTACGCGCCGCGGTGCCGGACGCGGTGTACAACGGCGCCGCCGACGACCGGCTGCCCGGCAACGCCCACTTCTCGTTCCCCGGCTGCGAGGGCGACGCCCTGCTGCTGCTGCTCGACGCGCAGGGCATCGCCTGCTCCACCGGCTCGGCCTGCTCGGCCGGGGTCGCGCAGCCGTCGCACGTGCTGCTGGCCATGGGCGCCGACGACGACCGGGCCCGGTCGTCGCTGCGCTTCACGCTCGGCCACACCAGCACCGCCGACGACGTGGACGTCCTGCTGTCCGCCCTGCCCGGCGCGGTGGAGCGCGCGCGCCGCGCCACCGCCTGGAAAACTCCCCGCTGAGGCCCCCTGGCCGCCGGCTCCCGGTGGACCCCTCCGAACGCTGCGGTCGCCGGTGTGGGTGCCGGTCCCGGGGGCGGATAGGCTGGAGGAATGCGTGTACTAGCGGCGATGTCCGGCGGGGTGGACTCCGCCGTGGCCGCCGCGCGCGCCAAGGACGCCGGGCATGACGTCACCGGGGTGCACCTGGCGCTGGCGCGCAACCCGCAGACCTATCGGACCGGGGCGCGCGGCTGCTGCACGCTGGAGGACTCGCGGGACGCCCGCCGGGCCGCCGACGTGATCGGCATCCCGTTCTACGTGTGGGACATGGCCGAGCAGTTCCACGCCGACGTGGTCGACGACTTCGTCGCCGAGTACGCGGCCGGCCGTACCCCGAATCCGTGCCTCCGGTGCAACGAGAAGATCAAGTTTGCGGCGGTGCTGGACCGGGCGGTCGCCCTGGGTTTCGACGCCGTGGTCACGGGACATCACGCCCGGCTCGGCGCGGACGGCCTGCTGCGCCGCAGCGTCGACATCGCCAAGGACCAGTCGTACGTGCTGGCCGTGCTGACCCGCGCCCAGCTGGACCGCGCCGTCTTCCCGCTGGGTGACTCCACCAAGGCGCAGGTCCGCGCGGAGGCGGCCGAGCGCGGCCTGGCCGTGGCCGACAAGCCCGACTCGCACGACATCTGCTTCATCGCCGACGGCGACACCCGCGGCTTCCTGGCGCGCCAGCTCGGAGAGGAGCCCGGCGACATCGTCGACGCGCACTCCGGCGCGGTCCTCGGCCAGCACCGTGGCGCCTATGCCTACACGGTCGGCCAGCGCAAGGGCCTGGACCTGCGGGTGCCCGCCCCCGACGGCCGGCCCCGTTACGTCCTGTCGATCACTCCCAAGACCAATACGGTGACCGTGGGCCCCCGCGAGGACCTGGCGGTGGACACCGTCACCGCCACCCGAACGATCTGGCACGGCGCGACCACCCCGGTGGCCTGCGACGTGCAGCTGCGCGCACACGGGGAGGTCGTCGCGGCCGACGTGACCGTGGCCGGGGGCGAGCTGACCGCCCGGCTGCGCGAGCCCGCGCGCGGGGTCGCGGCGGGGCAGGCGATCGTCGCGTACCAGCGCGATCCGGCGGGTGACATCGTGCTCGGTTCGGCGACGATCACGGCGGGCCTGTCGCCCGACGCGGACGCCCCGGCGACGAGGTCGTCTCGTGAGGCGGACGTTCCGGGGGCCGCGGCCGGTGCCTGATTTTCCCTGGCCGGCCGGGGCCGCCACCGGGCTCGGCTCGCTGCCCGGCACCGACATCGCCGAGGCGCAGCGCCTGATCTTCGGTGAGCTGCCGGACCTGCCGCACCTCGCCGAGCTGCCCGAACGGGGCCCCGGCGCGGACATCATCGGGCGCGGCGCCGGGCTGCTCGTCGACCTGCCGGTGCAGCTCTACGCCGGACGCTGGCAGATCGCCCGCCGGCCCGGCCACGACCTGCGCCGCGCGGCCGACCTGTGGGAACGCGACCTCGATCAGCTCACCGAGCAGGGCGACGGGTACGCCGGGACCCTGAAGCTGCAGGCCACCGGGCCGTGGACGCTGGCCGCGAGCCTCGACCTGCCGATCGGCGGGCGGCTGCTGCGCGATCCCGGTGCCGTGCGTGACCTCACCGGGTCGCTGGCCGAGGGGCTGCGGCGCCACGTCGCCGAGGTCCGCAAGCGGCTGCCGCACGCGGCCGTACTGCTGCAGGTCGACGAGCCGGGTTTGCCCGCGGTCGTGGCCGGGCGGGTGCCGACCGAGAGCGGGCTGAGCGCGTACCGCGCGGTGGAGCGGCCCGACGCGGCGAGTGCCCTGCGGACCGTGGTGGAGGCGGCCGGGGCGCCGGTGGTCGTGCACTGCTGTGCGCCGGACGTACCCCTGGATGTGGTGCGGGACGCCCGCGCCGCCGGTGTCGCCCTCGACCTGTCGCTGCTGTCCGGTCTCGACCCGCTCGGTGAGGCGCTGGACGCCGGTCTGGGCCTGTTCGCGGGCGCGGCCGCCACCCGGCCGCCGTCGTCCGGGCGGGCGCCCACCTCGGCCGGGGTCGCGGACCGGATCCGTACGTTGTGGACGCGCCTCGGTTTCCCGGTGGAGCGGCTGGCCGCGCAGGTCGTGGTCACCCCCGCCTGCGGTCTGGCCGGGGCGACGGACTCGTATGTCCGGGCCGTGCTCGCCGCCTGCCGTGACGCGGGCCGCCGCCTGGCCGAGGTCTGACGCTCCGCAGATCCGGCTCCGGCAGCCGCAAACTGTCGTACGTGCCGACTAACGTGCTGGTGGAAGCACGGATGACGGAGGGTTCCCCGGTGGCCAAGAGTTCGGTGTCCAAAGGCTCGGCGTCCCAGGACGCGACGGGCGCGGTGTCGCACGGCCGGCAGTCCGGCGACGCGGCGACGCGGGAGTCGTCCGCCGGCGTCGCGGTCGCCGCGGAGATCGCCGAGGGGCATCCCACCGCCGCGCAGGTGGCCGCGGCCGGTGCCGAGCCGACCGCCGAGGCCAGCGCCCGGCATGCCGAGCTGAGCGACGAGGTCAGCGGCCACCAGTACCGCTACTACGTGCTCGACTCGCCGACGGTCTCCGACGCGGAGTTCGACCGGCTGCTGCGGGAGCTGGAGGAGCTGGAGGAGCGGTATCCGGCGCTGCGCACCCCGGACTCCCCGACGCAGAACGTCGGCGGGACGTTCTCCACCCAGTTCACTCCGGTCGAGCACGCCGAGCGGATGATGTCGCTGGACAACGTCTTCGACGCCGACGAGCTGGCCGCCTGGGCCGAGCGCACGGTGCGCGACGCGGGCGGCCCTGTCGACTTCATCTGCGAGCTGAAGGTGGACGGCCTGGCCATCAACCTGACGTACGAGAAGGGGCGGCTGGTGCGCGGGGCGACCCGCGGCGACGGGCGCACCGGCGAGGACGTGACGTCGAACGTCCGCACCATCCGCGAGATCCCGGAGCGGCTGGCCGGGGAGGATCCGCCGGAGCTGCTGGAGGTGCGCGGCGAGATCTACTTCCCGGCGTCGGCGTTCGCGGATCTCAACGCGTCGCTGGTCGAGCAGGGCAAGGCACCGTTCGCCAATCCGCGCAACGCAGCGGCCGGCAGCCTGCGCCAGAAGGATCCCCGGATCACGGCGTCACGCGGGCTGCGCATGGTGGTGCACGGCATCGGTGCCCGGGTGGGCTTCCAGCCCACGTCGCAGTCCCACGCGTACGAGCAGCTCAAGGCGTGGGGTCTGCCGACCAGTGACCGGTGGCGCCGGGTCGGCGACATGACCGGGGTGCGGGAGTTCATCGACTACTACGCCGAGCACCGGCACGACGTCGAGCACGAGATCGACGGCGTGGTGGTCAAGGTGGACTCGGTGGCGATCCAGGGCCGGCTGGGCTCGACCAGCCGCGCGCCCCGGTGGGCGATCGCGTTCAAGTACCCGCCGGAGGAGGTGACCACCAAGCTGCTCGACATCGACGTCAACGTCGGGCGTACCGGGCGGGTGACCCCGTTCGCGGTGCTGGAGCCGGTGCGGGTCGCGGGCTCCACGGTCGCCCTGGCCACCCTGCACAACGCCCGCGAGGTCGAGCGCAAGGGTGTGTGGATCGGCGACACGGTCGTGCTGCGCAAGGCGGGGGACGTCATCCCCGAGGTGCTCGGCCCGGTCATGGATCTGCGCCCCGCGGACGCGCGCCGGTTCGTGATGCCGACCGAGTGCCCGGCGTGCGGCACCGGGCTCGCCCCCGCCAAGGAGAGCGACGTCGACATCCGCTGCCCGAACACCCGGTCCTGCCCCGCGCAGTTGCGGGAGCGGGTGTTCCACCTCGCCGGCCGGGGCGCCTTCGACATCGAGGTGCTGGGCTACAAGGCGGGCCAGGCGCTGCTGGACTCCGCCATCATCACCGACGAGGGCGACCTGTTCGCGATCACCGCCGAGCAGCTGGCGACGGCGCCCTTCTTCGTCAACAAGGACGGCAGCCTCGGCACCAACGCCGTGAAGCTGCTGGACAACCTGGCCGAGGCCCGGCAGCGTCCGCTGTGGCGGGTGCTGGTGGCGCTGTCGATCCGGCACGTCGGCCCGACCGCGGCCCAGGCTCTGGCCCGGCACTTCGGCTCGATGGAGGCGATCGAGGCGGCGGTGCGCGAGGAGCGGGTAGAGGAACTGTCCTCGGTGGACGGCGTGGGCCCGACGATCGCCGAGAGCCTGCGCGAGTGGTTCGCGGTGGACTGGCACGCCGACATCGTGCGCAAGTGGCGCGAGGCCGGGGTGCGGATGGCCGACGAGCGCGGCGACGAGGGCCCGCGCCCGCTGGAGGGCCTGACCGTGGTCGTCACGGGCACGTTGGCCAACCACTCGCGCGACCAGGCCACCGAGGCGGTCACGTCGCGGGGCGGCAAGGTCAGCGGCTCGGTGTCGAAGAAGACCGCCTTCGTGGTGGTCGGCGACAACCCCGGCAGCAAGTACGACAAGGCACTGACGCTGAAGGTGCCGGTGCTGGACGAGGACGGCTTCGCGGTGCTGCTGGCCGACGGCCCGGACGCGGCGCGCCAGGTCGCCGAGCTGGCCCCTCCGAGTGACAAGGAGTGAGGACCCTATCGGGTGAAAAAGTGGGTCTTCGGCGGTAGCCCACGCATGTGAGTTTGGTAGCGACGAGCCTGTTTCGCGTCGTTTTGTCCATGCGGATCTATGGTGAGGGGGATCGGTCGGTCCGCCACCATCGGGGAGGTCGCATGGGTGCCGCACAACCGCGCCGCGCGCCGGGCAGCCCGCTCCCCGAGGCGAACCCCGGCCGGTCCGGTCCGGGCGCCGCAGGTCCCGAGCCGTACGGGCCGCGGGTGCCCGGCTCCCTGCGGTGGCCCGCCGTGCCCCAGTGGCGCGGCATCCTCGTCACGGCCGCCGGCACCGTCGTGGTCGACGGTGCACTGTGGATGGTCGCGGAGGACACCTTCGCGGCGCTGCCGCCCGCGTACTGGGCGATGGCCGTGCTCGCGGTCGCCGTCGACGCCCGGCCGTACGTGCTGGCCAACCGGCGCGCCAGCTCCGTCGTACTGCCCTCCATCTGTTTCACCTTCGCGATCGCCCTCGCCTGGGGTTTCCTGCCCGCCGTCGCGGCGCAACTGGTGGCCGTCACCGTCGCCGGGGTACGGATGCGCCGACCGGTCCGGCGGGTCCCGCACCTGGCCGTGCAGCACGCCGGGGCACTGGCCGGGGCGTCGCTGGTCGCCGCCGCGACGGGGTTGCGCCTCGACCCGGCGCCGCACTGGGACGACGCGGTGCTGACCGTCGCCGCGGCCGCCGCCTGGATCGGCGCCCGGTACGGCCTCGCCGCCCTGGCGGCCCAGTGGCGCTCCGAGGGGGGCCGGCCCCGGCACCACGAGCGCCGGGGGGTGGAACTGTTCGCCACCGCCGCGCTGCTGCTGCTCGGCCCGGTGGTGCTGGCCGCCGCGCAGGTCGGCCTGGTGCTCGTGCCGCTGGTCCTGCTCGCGCTGCATGCCGTACACCGGATGGTCCGCTCGGCCGGCGAGTACGAGCGTGCCGCCCGCATCGACGCCCTCACCGGCCTGCCCAACCGCCGCAGCCTGGCGGCCGCGGTCGCGGAAGGGAGCGGGGAGGGCGGCGTGCGGCGTCCGCAGCGGCAACTCGCGCTGCTGCTGCTCGACCTCGACCGGTTCCGCAATGTCAACGACGCGCTGGGGCACCCGCGGGGTGACCGGCTCCTCGTCGAGGTGGCGGACCGGCTCGCCGCCGCCGTGCCCACCCACGACCTGCTGGTCCGGCTGGGCGGCGACGAGTTCGCGGTGCTGGCCACGCGCGTCGACGGGCCCACGGCGGCGCGGGCCGTCGCCGGGCATCTCGCCGAGGTCCTGAACCGGCCGTTCCACCTGGACGGCCTGGCGGTCGACGTCAGCGCCACGATCGGGATCGCCCTGCGGGCGCCCGCGCCGGGCGGGGCCGCCGACCCCGGCGACGCCGCCACGCTGCTGCGCCAGGCCGAGGCGGCCATGTACGACGCCAAGCAGCGCGGCGACCAGATCGCGGTGTACGGCCCCGACGCGGCGCACCACTCGCCCGAGCGGCTGACCCTGCTGGCCGACCTGCGCTGTGCCCTGCGCGAGCACCCGAGCACATTCGACCCGCCGCCGGGCAGCCGCGCCGACCGCGTCGACCCATCGGGCGTCGACCCATCCGGCACCGACCCATCCGACATCGGGTCGGCCGGGGTCGGGTCGGCGGGGATGGGCTCGGCTCGGATGCGGTCGGCCGCGGGAGCAGCGGGGCCAGCGGGGCCAGCGGACGACGGCATCCAGCTCTTCTACCAGCCGCAGATCGCCATCGCGACCGGTGAGGTCGTCGGGGTCGAGGCGCTGCTGCGCTGGCAGCATCCCCGGCGCGGCCTGGTCGGCGCCGAGGAACTGATCCGGGTCGCCGAGCAGACCCCGGTGATGCGCCTGCTCACCGCGCGGGTGCTGCACGAGGTGGTCGCGCAGCTCGCGGCGTGGCAGGTGGCCGGCCGCCCGGTCCGGGCCGCGGTCAACGTCAGCGTGCGCGACCTGCACAGCGCGGAGATCGCCGAACGGGTCGACGGCCTGCTGCGCCGCTACGGCGTACCGGCGAGCCTGCTGCAGCTCGAAATCACCGAGAGCGCCCTGATGGCGGATCCGCACCGGGTGCTCACCACGATCACCCGGCTGGACCGGATGGGCGTGGCCATCTCCCTGGACGACTTCGGCACCGGGTACTCGTCGTTGCAGCATCTGCGCCGCCTGCCGCTGTCCGAGGTGAAGATCGACCGTTCCTTCGTCCTCGGGATGGTCGCCGACCGTGGCGACGCCGCGATCGTCCGTTCCGTGATCGACCTCGCGGAGGCGTTGCGCCTGCGGGTGGTGGCCGAGGGGGTCGAGGACGAGAGCACCTGGCGGATGCTGGCCCGGGTCGGCTGCCACGCCGCGCAGGGCTGGTTCCACGCCCGTCCGATGCCCGCCGACGACCTGCTGGGCTGGCTGGCCCGGTACCGCCCGCTGCGCCCGGTCCCGACCACATGAGCGAACCGGAGCCCACGACCGGCCCCGGCCGGGCGGCCGGGGCCCTCACGGCGACGACCGCCCAGGAATCGGGAGTCGCCGGACGGCCCGGCAGCCGGGCGAAATAGACTCGCTCGGGTCGGCGGCGACGCCGATGATCGCCGTATCGAGGCCGAGCGCCGTACCGGATGACCAGCAGGGGGCACGATGACCGCCATCTCCCGCGAAGAGGTAGCGCATCTCGCGCGCCTGTCGCGGCTCGCCGTGACCGAGCAGGAACTGGATCAGTTCGCGGGCCAGCTCGACGTGATCCTGCAGTCGGTCGCCCGGGTCGGTGAGGTGGCGGCCGAGGACATCCCGCCGACCTCGCACTCCGTACCGCTGACCAACGTGTACCGCGACGACGTCGAGCAGCCGTGCCTCACGCAGGCCGAGGCGCTCTCCGGGGCGCCGGACACCGCCGAGGGCCGCTTCCGCGTACCCCGGATCCTGGACGAGGAGGACTGAAGCCGTGAGTGACGTCACGCGGATGACCGCGACGGAGGTCGCGGCGCTGATCTCCGGCGGCGACGCCTCGGCGGTGGAGGTCGCGACCGCCCACCTGGACCGGATCGACGCGGTCGAGCCGCGGGTGCACGCCTTCCTGCACGTGGACCGCGAGGGCGCACTGGCCGCCGCGCGGGCCGTGGACGAGCAGCGGGCCGCCGGTGCGGAGCTGGGACCGCTGGCCGGGGTGCCGGTCGCGGTCAAGGACATCGTCGCGACCCGCGGCGTGCCCACCACCGCGGCCTCGAAGATCCTTGAGGGCTGGCGGCCGCCCTACGACGCGACCATCGTCGAGCGGCTGCGCGCGGCCGGCACAGTCATGCTCGGCAAGACCAACATGGACGAGTTCGCCATGGGCTCCTCCACCGAGTACTCGGCCTACGGCCCGACGAACAACCCGTGGGACCTGGGGCGCATCCCCGGCGGCTCCGGCGGCGGCAGCGCGGCGGCCCTGGCCGCCTACGAGGCACCCCTGGCCATCGGTACGGACACCGGCGGCTCGATCCGCCAGCCCGGCGCCGTCACCGGCACGGTCGGCGCCAAGCCCACCTACGGCGGCACGTCCCGGTACGGCCTGATCGCGTTCTCGTCCTCGCTGGACACCCCCGGCCCGTGCGCGCGCACCGTGGCGGACGCCGCACTGCTGCACTCCGTGATCGCCGGGCACGACCCGCGCGACTCCACCTCCATCCCGCAGCCCGTCCCGGACGTGGTGGCGGCCGCCCGGCAGGGCGCCACCGGCGACCTCACCGGCGTACGGCTGGGCCTGGTCACCGAGTTCTCCGGCGAGGGCGCCGAGCCCGGCGTGACGGCCGCGTTCCGCGAGGCGGTGGAGAAGCTGGTCAAGCTCGGCGCCGAGGTCGTCGAGGTGTCCTGCCCGCACTTCCAGTACGCGCTGCCCGCGTATTACCTGATCGCGCCCAGCGAGTGCTCGTCCAACCTGGCCCGCTTCGACGGCGTCCGGTACGGCCTGCGGGTCGGTGACGACGGCAACCGTTCGCTGGAGGAGGTCATGTCGCTGACCCGGGAGGCCGGGTTCGGCGCCGAGGTCAAGCGCCGCATCATCCTCGGCACGTACGCCCTGTCCAGCGGCTACTACGACGCGTACTACGGGCAGGCGCAGAAGGTCCGTACGCTGATCACCCGCGACTTCACGTCCGCGTTCGAGCGGGTCGACGCGCTGATCTCGCCGACCACGCCGTTCGTGGCGTTCCCGTTCGGGTCGCGGACCTCGGACCCGTACCAGATGTACCTGGCGGACCTGTTCACCATCCCCACCAACCTGTACGGCGGCCCGGCGATCTCGGTGCCGTGCGGGCTGTCCGAGGGGCTGCCTGTCGGTTTCCAGGTGATGGCGCCGACGATGGCCGACGACCGGATGTACCGGGTGGCCGCGGCGCTGGAGTCCGCGGTGGGCACGCTCACCCCGCCGGCGCTCTAGCAATTCGGCGGCCCGGGCTCGCCCGGGCCGCCGTCAGTGCGGGGTGGACGGTGAGTCCAGCCAGGCGTTGATCAGCGCGGTGAAGTCGCGGCCGGTCTGCCTGTTCACGAACGCGGTGAACGACGCCCGCGTCTGCTGAGTGTTCCGCTGCGTCTGGACCCACGCCGTCGCCAGGGCGAAGAACTTCGTGTCGCCGAGCGCGTCGTTCAGTTCCTTGAGCATCGCGGCGGGGCAGATGTAGACGTTGCTCTCGGCGAAGTTCGCCGCCTTCGGGTGCGCGGGCGGCCCCAGCTTCGCGCGCAGTTCGGCGTCTCGCGTGCGCAGGGACTGCTCCAGCTGCTCGTCGGAGAACTTCTCCACCGACTGTTCGTAGAGGAACTGGGCGTACATCGCCCAGCCCTCGTTGAGCCACAGGTCGTTCCAGGTGGTGGGGGTCACGGAGTCGCCGAACCATTGGTGCGCGTACTCGTGCAGCAGGTCCTCCTCGAAGCCCGCCGGGTCCGGCTTCGTGAGCTTGCCGCCCATGGTGATCATCTGCTGGGTCTCCATGCCGGAGGCCGAGTCGACCAGCACGATGCCGCCCGTCGGGAACGGGTACGGCCCGAAGCGCTTCTCCAGGAATGAGAGGAAGCGCGGCGACTTGCGCAGCGACGGCACCAGCTTCTCGTCGGTGCCGGGGCGATACCAGTACGTCAGGGGCACGCCGTGCGGCCCGGTCGCGGTGAGCTTGCGATACCGGCCCACGGCCAGCGTCTGCAGGTACGTCGCGACCGGGTCCGTGCTGCGGTACCGGAACGTGTTGCCGCGGCGCCCGGCCGGGGTGCCGGCGGCCACCGCCGACCAGCCCTTCGGCACGGTCACCGCGATGTCGTAGAGCGCCTCGTCGGACGGCTGGTCGTTGGCCGGATACCAGGTGTACGCGCCGTACGGTTCCTGCATCGTCCAGAGCGCGCCGTCCCTGGTGACGGTCAGCCCCAGCGGCTCGGTGTCGGTGCGGTGTGACGGCATCGGGGTGGTGCTGGGCGCACCGTGGTACGCCACCACCAGGGTGACCGGCTTGTCCTTGCGCACCGCGACCGGGACCACCAGCTTCTCCGCGGTCACCGCCGCGCCGGGGACGGCGACGCCGTCCACGCTCACCCGGTCCAGCCGGTACGGCTTGAAGTCCAGCTTGATCTGCGCGGCGTCCACCACGGGGCGGATGCGCAGCGTAGCGGTCCCGGTGAGTGTCCGGGTGGCCGGCTGCCAGGCCAGGTCGAGGCCGTAGTGCAGCACGTCGAGCGCGGAGGTGCCGAGCCGCGGGTAGAGCGGATCGGCCACCGGCGCGGACGTGCCCGCCCGCCACTGTGCGTAGTCGATCACCGGCGCGTTGGCCGGCGCCGCCGGTGGCGCGGGGGCGCTCTCCGCCTTGTCGGTGCAGCCGGCGACCAGTGCGGCGGCGACGAGTGTGGCGACCAGACTCCTGCGGTGCATGACCCGGAACCGTACCCAATCGACCGCAACCCCCGGGGATACGCCGGGTCAGCGGAAATTCGGTCGGTGGGGCCCACTAGGCTGGAGCCCGTCAGTCGCCGGGTCCAGGTCGCTGGGAGTTCACCGCATGACCACCATCGCGTTGCCCTCGTATTCCGACGCCGTCGGCCGGTACGAGCCGGTCATCGGCCTGGAGACCCACGTCGAGCTGGGCACCCGGACGAAGATGTTCTGCGGCTGCCCCACGGTCTTCGGCGCGGAGCCCAACACCCAGGTGTGCCCGGTCTGCCTGGCGCTGCCCGGGGCCCTGCCGGTCGCCAACCGGCTCGGCATCGAGGCCACGATCCGCATCGGTCTCGCGCTGAACTGCTCGATCGCCACCTGGTGCCGGATGGCCCGGAAGAACTACTTCTACCCCGACATGCCGAAGAACTTCCAGACCAGCCAGTACGACGAGCCCCTGTGCACCGACGGCTGGGTCGACGTGGAGATCGACGGCGAGACCGTGCGCATCGGCATCGAGCGGGTCCACCTGGAGGAGGACACCGGCAAGACGCTGCACGTCGGCGGCGCCACCGGGCGCATCCACGGGGCCACCGAGTCGCTGGTCGACTACAACCGGGCCGGCATCCCGCTGGTCGAGATCGTCACCAAGCCGGTGCCCGGCATCGGGGCCAGGGCCCCCGAGGTCGCCCGCGCGTACGTGGCGGAGCTGCGCGACATCATCCGCTCGCTCGGCGTCTCGGACGTGCGCATGGAGCAGGGTTCGCTGCGGTGCGACGTCAACACCTCGCTGAACCTGCCCGGCCAGCCGTGGGGCACCCGTACCGAGACGAAGAACGTGAACTCGCTGCGCTCGGTCGAGCGGGCCGTCCGGTCGGAGATCATCCGGCAGGCCGGGGTGCTCGACGCCGGCGGCACGATCACCCAGGAGACCCGGCACTTCCACGAGGACACCGGCGACACCACCTCGGGGCGCTCCAAGGAGACCGCCACGGACTACCGCTACTTCCCCGAGCCCGACCTGGTGCCGATCGCGCCCGACCCGGCCTGGGTGGCGCAGCTCAAGGCCGCCCTGCCGGAGAAGCCGAGCGTACGGCGGGCCCGCCTGCGCGAGGACTGGGGCCTCAGCGAGCTGGACATGCAGTCGGTGGTCAACGCGGGTGCGGTGGACCTGATCGCGGAGACCATCGCCGCCGGCGCCAGCCCGGCCGGTGCGCGCAAGTGGTGGATGGGCGAGCTGGCCCGGCGCGCGAACGAGACGGGCGTCGAGCTGTCCGCGGTGGGGGCCACCCCGGCGCAGGTCGCGCAGCTGCAGGCACTCGTGGACGAAGGCAAGATCAACGACAAGCTGGCGCGTACGGTGCTGGAGGGTGTCGTGGCGGGCGAGGGTGACCCCGCCGAGGTGATGGCCGCGCGCGGTCTCGAGGTGGTTTCCGACACGGGTGCGCTGACCGCTGCCGTGGACGAGGCCATCGCCGCGAACCCTGACGTCGCGGCGAAGATCCGTGACGGCAAGGTCGCGGCGGCCGGGGCGCTGGTCGGCGCGGTCATGAAGACGACGCGGGGCCAGGCCGACGCCAAGACCGTCCGCGAACTGATCCTCTCCCGCCTCGGCGTCGAGGGCTGAACGCTCGGCAGCGCGAGGCGCTCAGCGTGACGGGCTGACCGACGGCGTGGCTGCGCTGCGGTTCGGCGTGGTGGTGGTCGGCTCCGGGCCGCCGATGACGTTGCGCTGCACGGTGACGTTGGACTGGCCGGTGCCGCCGAGCTGGATGTCGTCGTATGCCTTCAGCTGGTGCTGCTCGTCGAAGTAGAGCACGGACAGCGTCAGCGGCGTCGGCTCCTCGTGCTCCAGCCCGCGCAGCCCGGCGCCCCCGGTCGAGCCCTGCACCATGAGCCGCGTCGTCATCCGCGGTGCCTGCGTCGTACTCGCCGCCGCGGCGGTCGGCTGCGTCGCACCCGCCGTCGCGGTCGGGGTGACCGTGGGGGACGGCGCCGGCAACATGCTCACCTCGCGCTGGTGCTTGTGCCCGGACAGCACGAGCGGGACGACACCGGACAGCGGCCCCGCCATCGCCGGGTCGTGCACAAGCGCGACGTTCACCGGCGGGTTGGCGCTGCGGATCGTGGTGGCCAGCCGTTCACCGCTGGTCTGCAGCGGCGAGACGCCGGAGCCGTCGACGGCGGGCGGGGTCTCGGACTTGTCCGGGGTGAACTGGGGGTCGCCGATGCCCGCGATGGTCAGGCCGTCGATCGTGATCACCGAGTTGTCGAGCACCTTTGCGTTGCGCTGCCGGGCCACCGCCGCCTGGATCGCTGTCGAGTCGTGGTTGCCCCGCACATAGATGTACGGCACACCCACCTGCCCGATCGCGGACACGTACGAGGTCTCCGGGCTGCTGCCCCAGTCGACGATGTCGCCGGTGTCGATCACCGCGTCGATGTTCCACTGCTTGACCACGGTGCGGATCAGGCCCCACGACGACGGGTTCAGGTGCAGGTCGGAGACGTGCAGGATGCGCGTGGTGTCCGCCTGCGGGGCGTACACCGGCAGGCTGGACACCGTGGTGTAGATCCGGCTGACGTTGCTGACCAGCTGCTGGAGCTGGTCGGCGTAGCGCCCGTAGTTGTCCGCGATCCGGCGCGCGTCACCCACCACCGCCGGGGCGTTGACCAGCAGGCCCTCGTACCGGGGTTCGGCGATCGAGTCACGGCGGACCGTGCCGACCGCCAGGCCGAGGCTGCCACCGGTCACCGCCAGCGCGGTCACGCCCGCCCAGGCGACCCGCCGGAAGTCACGGAAGATCAGCGCGGCCAGCAGCATCGCCCCGGCCAGGGCCGCGCCCAGCGCCCGCAGGCCCAGGCGCAGCACACCCGCGGTCACCTCGTCGACCGCGCGCTTGCCGGTGACGGTGATGGCGGTGGGGTCGTTGACGAGGGCCTCGGTCCGGTTCTGATCCAGCGACCCGAGGTTGACCTTGAGGTGAATGGGGCCGTCGTGACTGTCGAGGTGCAGCGAGCCGAGGGGCGGGATGTCGACCTCGGTGCCCCCCTTGAACGACGGCGTGATCGACATTTCGGCCCGGAACGGCCCCACGTCGATGTGCGTCTGCGCCAGCAGCATCGTGCCCAGGACGGTGCCGGTCAGGGCGACGAGCACCACCGCGGCGCTGATCAGGACACGCCGGCCCCACACGGTGCCCAGGACGCGCGCGATCGCGGCCCGGACGACTCGCGGAAGGTCTCGGAGGGAAGTCATCTAACGGCTCACCGTGCCCCGGGGGTTCGCGTGCGAAACAGTCGTCACCGTTAACTTCGACCAGCGCCGCCGTCGGCAAAGACAAGGCGGATGATGCGATCGTCGTCGGGGCCGGGATCGCCGCCGTCCTCCTGGTTCGAGGTGGCGACCCACAGCGATCCGTCCGGGGCGGTCGCCAGGGCGCGCAGGCGGCCGTACTCGCCCATGAGCAGGGTCTGCGGCTGCCCGATGAGGGTGCCGTTGCCCGTGGTGTCGGCCAGCCAGAGCCGCTTGCCGAGCAGGCAGGCCGAGGCGACCATGTGCTCCAGCACGGCCACGCCCGCGCAGTTCGACTCCGCGATCGGCCAGCTCACCAGCGGGTCGGCGTACGCCGGGTTGTTGGCGTCGCCCTCGACCTTGCCCCAGCCGTAGTTCTTGCCCTTCTGGATCACGTTGAGCTCGCCGTACGTCTTCTGACCGGACTCGCTGGCGTACATCCGCTTGCCGGAGTCCCAGGCCAGGCCGCGTACGTTGCGGTGGCCCGAGGACCAGACGCGGGAGTCCTTGGGGTTGCCCGGGGCGGGCTTGCCGTCGGTGGTGATCCGCAGGATCTTGCCGGCGAGGCTCTTCGGATCCTGCGCCTGGGTGCCGGTGGTCGCGTCGCCCGTGCCCACGTACAGGTAGCCGTCGGGGCCGAACGCGACCTGGCCGCCGTTGTCGCCCGGCGAGCGGGGGATGCCGGTGAGGATCGGCTGCGGCTTGCCACCCAGGGTCAGTCTGGCTACCCGGTTGTCCTTGGCCGTCGTGTAGTAGATGAACACGGTCCGGTCCGTGGCGTACCGCGGGGAGACCGCGATGCCGAGCAGCCCGGCGTCGCCGCCCGCCTCGACGTCGGCCAGCCGCTGCACCTCGGTGACCTTGAGCCCGTTGGCGTCGGTGTCCGGCCCGACCCGCAGGATGCGGGCGGTGTCCCGCTCGGTGACCAGGGCCGCGCCGTCGGGCAGGAAGGCCATGCCCCACGGGACCTCCAGGTCCTTCGCCAGCACCGTGACGGCGACCTCCTGGCTGCCTGCCGGATCACCGCTGGTGGCGGCCGACGGCGGGGGCAGGTTGGGCGGCTGACCTGCCTGGTCGGGATCGGGCGGCCCGAAACTGCACCCCGCACCGAGGACGAGCACCGCCCCCACCGCCGCCAGCGCGGCACCGGCCCGCCGGGTCGTCGGGCCCGCAGCGGCACGGCGCGGGATCATGCGATCTCCTCGTCCACCAGACCAGGGTAGCGGCGGTGCCCGACAGCTCCGGCGCCCCGGATCACGCCGCCTCAGTCCGCCTGCGGCGGGGTGCTGATCTCGTGCCCGGCCGCGGCCAGCACGGCGGGCAGGTCGTCCCGGTTGACGCCGGTCAAGCGGATCACCGTGCCGTCGGTGAGCAGCGCGGACACCCGTCCGCGCGGGTCCGGGGCGAGCTCGGCCACCCGGTCCCACGGCACGGTCGTCGTGCCGAACAGCGCCCTGACGCGCAGCCGGTCGGGATAGACGTCGGTACCGGCGCGCCACGCCCACACCGCCACGGCCAGCGGGATCAGCAGGAGCGGCGCCAGCGACCAGCGGGCGCCGGCCAGCGGGATCGTGCCGACGAACGCGATCACCGCGGCGACCAGCAGCGCACCGGGTTTGCGCACACGCAGGACGGGCTTGGAACTCACCGGGTCATCCTCGCATTCGCGCAGGCCACCGGAGCATCGGAGGTCCCGGGCTGGCGGCCGCGGTCCGGCTACCTGTGAACCAGCTCATAGCCGCCCGGCCGGGTGGTTGTCGCATGACCGGTCGGCCGCACGGACGAGGTAATGCACCGGTCGCCGCATTGACCACGGTAGGTCCATAGTCGACGATCCGAACATGCGCAGGATTTCTACCGCCCCGTAACCCGAACGAAGGAGCGCTCGTTCTCGGATGTGAGGCGGATCAGCTCCGCCGAGCGATCCCCGAACCCCCTCCGATCCGATCGCAGAGGATCCACCGACGTGGCAGTGCCGCCGCCCCTCGCACGCGCCCGCCTCGGGAGACTGTCCTGGGTGAGGCCCGCCATCGTGCCCGCCGCGGGTGCGCTCGTCCTGCTGTCCGGTGTGGCCGGTCTGCTGTCGCCGACCACGGCCCTGGCGCTCGGCGTGGGCGGCGTTGCCGTCTGGGCGGCGGCGCTTCTGGTCCGTACCGCGCTGGCCATCCACCAAGACACCGGCACGTACGCTGCCTGCAAGGGCGCCGGCTTCATCGGCATGGGCGCGCTGGCCACCGGCGTGACGGTGCTGCTTCCGGCGTTGGTGGGGCTGGTGGCGGTGGCCGTGTTCTTCGTCCTGGGCACGATGTTGCTGCCGGGCGGGGCGACCACCTGGCCGGTCCGGTTGCGCCGGGCCTTCGACGGGCTCGGGCTGGGTATCAGCCTGGGCTTCGCCGCCTGGCTGATCCCACCGACCAGCAGCGCGCCCGCCGCGACGCTGCCCGCCACGCTGGTCACCACGGCCGGGGTCGCCATGATCGTGGTGGTGGTGCTCCGGGCCGGCGCGCACCGCCGCGCGGCCCTGCGCTGCGGTGCCGGCGCGATCCTGGTGCTGACCGCGCTGTGCGGGGTGGCGACCATCGGATCCCTCGGGATGCCCGCCCGAGCGCTGCCCGTGCTCGGCCTGCTCCTGGTCGGGGGACTGGGCCTGGTGGCCGACGGTGGGTCCCGGCGCGGCGGGGCGGTGCCGCGGGCCGAGGCGCGCGAGCCCGAGCAGTACCTGTCGGGCTACCCGCTGCTGGCCGTGCCCGCCGGGGTGGGCGTGGTCGCCGCGCTGTACCACCTGCTCACGGTCGGCCACTTCGACACAGTGGCCATCATGCTGGGCATCACGATGGTCGCCGTGCTCACCGCCCGCGAGCTGCTCGTGGTCAGCGACATCCGCCGGTACGCGGGCCAGCTGAGAACGAAGGAGGCGCACTTCCGTTCCCTGGTCGCGGGCGCCACCGACCTCACCCTGGTGCTGGACGGACGCCTGCTGATCCAGTGGCAGTCACCTGCGGCGGCCCGGTTGTTCGGCCTGTCCGACGCCGAGGTGGTCGGCCGCCGGTTCGGCGAACTCATCCACCCCGACGACGTCACCGACGCGCACGCGGTCATCGGATCCGTGCTGGCCGGCGAACACGCGGACGGCCCACCGGCCCTGGTGAACGCGCGGCTGCGCGACGGCCACGGGTTGTGGCGCGACACCGAGTCGACGGTCTCCGACCAGCGGGGCGTGCCGGAGGTGGCGGCGCTGGTGGTGCACGTCCGCGACGTCGGTGAGCGGCGGCATCTGGAGCGCACGCTGCACCGGCTGTCGTACACCGACCAGCTCACGGGGCTGGCCAACCGGCGGGCGCTGATGCGTGAGCTGCTGGAGTTCCGGCGCCGACCCGGCCAGCACGGCACCCTGCTCGTCGTCGACCTGCACGGCCTGGCCGAGATCAACGATGCCCGCGGGCGGGAGATCGGCGACGCGGTGCTCATCGAGGTCGGGCGCCGCATCCGCGGCCTGCTCGGCGACGCGGACCTCGCGGCCCGGCTGGGCGGCGACGAGTTCGCGGTGCTCACCCCGGACGGCGCGGTCCTCGCGTACGCGCTGGCCACCCGGCTGGTCACGCTGCTCGGGGAGCCGTACCAGCTGCCGGGGTCGATCGTGGAGCTGCACACCAGCGTGGGGCTGGCGGAGCTGGCCGGCGGTACGGACTCCGACGACGTGCTCCGCCACGCCGACCTGGCCCGCAAGCGCTCCCGCCAGCTCGGCCACGATCGCGTCGAGTGGTACGACACCGACATCGAGATCCAGCTGCACCGGCGGATGGAGCTGGAGAAGGAACTGCTCGGCGCGGCCGAACGCGGCGAGCTGGACCTGGTGTTCCAGCCCGCGGTGAGCCTGCGCGACGCGCAACCGGCCGGGGTCGAGGCGCTGCTGCGCTGGCGGCACCCGCGGCTCGGCACGATCCTGCCGGCGGAACTGCTGCCGATCGCCCGGGCGGTGGGCATGGCGGCCGAGCTGGACGAGTGGGTCCTCGACAACGCCTGCCGTCACCTGTCGACCTGGAGCGCGGGCGGCGCCGACTGCTGGCTCTCGGTCAACGTGGCGCCGCGCGAGCTGCTCACGGCGCGTTTCCCCGAGCAGGTGGAGGACGCCCTCTCCCGGTACGAGCTGGCCCCGGAACGCCTCGTCGTCGAGGTGGCGGAGGCGTGGATCGCCGAGGACGTCCCGGCCATCGTGGCGTCGCTGGCCGGGCTGCGCCGCCTCGGCGTCCGGGCCGCGCTGGACGACTTCGGCGCGGGTCAGGCATCGCTGGCCCATCTGCGCCGGCTGCCGGTCGACATGCTCAAACTGGACCGGGCGTTGCTGAGCGCGCCGGACGAGCACGCCAGCGGCCCGGCCGTCCTCGACGTGGTGGTGAGCCTGGGCCGCCGGCTCGGCCTGGAGATCGTGGCGAAGGGCCTGGAGACCGAGGCGCAGGTCGAGCGGGCCCGCCGCGCCGGCTGCCAGTACGGCCAGGGTTTCGCGCTGTCCCGCCCAGCCCCGGCGGAGCGCATGGAGGCGTTCCTGGAGACGCACCGAGGCTGATCGCACGCTGTCGTTTGGCCTTGCTGGGGGAGCCCAGTCAGCTCTCCCGGGGTGGTGCGGTGCTGCCGCGCGGGGTGAGGTGTGCCGTGCCCTCCTCGACGTCGCCGCCCCGCTCGCCGGCGATCGCGGCCAGCAGCAGCCGGGCGGCGTGCGCGCCGTACGCGGGTATGTCGCGGGTCAGGGCGGTCAGCGGTGGATGCACCAGGGAGCACAGCGGTGAGTCGTCCCAGGCCACGATGGACAGATCGCCGGGGACGGACAGCCCCATCTCCTGCGCCACGGACAGTCCGGCCACCGCCATCACGTCGTTGTCGTAGATGATCGCGGTGGGGCGTTCCCCGGTGATGAGCAGCCGCCGGGTGGCCCGGCCGCCCTCCTCGCCGGTGTAGTCCGAGGACACGGTGAGGGCGTCGCCGAGGCCGAGCGACGTGCAGACCTCGGTGAACGCCCGGGTCCGCGTCTCTGTGTGCAGCAGGCCGGGCAGGCCACCGACGCGGGCGATGCGCCGGTGCCCGAGCGCCATCAGGTAACGCACCGCCTCGGTGATCGCTCCGGCGTCGTCCGACCAGAGCTGGGTGAGCGACCCGGTGTTGCCGGGACCGCCGATGACCACGGCCGGCAGTTGCAGTTGCTCCAGGACGGGGATGCGTACGTCGTCTTCGCGCAGGTCGGTGACGAACACGCCGTCGACGCGGCGCTCGCCCCACCACCGGCGGTACACCTCGTTCTCCTGCTCGGCGGTGGCGACGACCTGCAGCGTCAGCGCGTACGAGCGTGCGGCGAGTTCGGCCTCGAAGCCGCTGATCAGGCCCATGAAGAACGGTTCGATGCTGAGGATGCGCGCGGGCCGGCACAGGGTGAGCCCGACCGCCTTGGCGCTGGCGCCGGAGAGGGCGCGGGCGGCGCTGTGCGGGCTGAACCCCATCTCCCGGGCGATCGCGACGATGCGTTGCCGGGTCGCCTCGGAGACCCCGGGCTGGCCGTTGAGCGCGTACGAGACCGCGCCTTTGGAGACTCCCGCCCGCTGCGCGATGTCCGCGATGGTCGGCCGCTTCACTGGGTGCTGCCTTTCTCTCCAACCGCTTGCTGCGGGCGTCGATCCGCGCTGAACCGCGTGAGGTCGACGGCTCACGCTACCGCCCGCGGGGTTCGCCGTACTCGGAACTCCTGACTTGATCGGTTAAGTGTTGCAGACCACAGACATTGGGTCACTTGGGATGTTTCGGGAGCGCTCCAACTCACCCTAACCAGGGACAGACACGAAGCCGTAACGCGGTATTGACACTGCTGATGCTCGGGCATACGGTCACTGAACTTATCCGGTTCAGTAATGTCGAGCGACACTTTCCCCTGGGTGGAGGAGCACATGAAACGGTTCGGAAGCCGAGGGCGGGGGCTGCTGGCCGCCGGCCTCGCCGGCACCCTCGCGGTCGCCGGCTGCAGCGGGCAGAGCCTGGACGGCGGCGCCGACAAGGCCGGCACGGTCACCCTGAAGGTCAACTTCTGGGGCGACATGGGCCTCGACAAGCTGAAGGCCGAGTACGAGGCGGCTCATCCCAACGTCAGGATCGTCCTCAACTCGGGCGAGTACAACGCCCAGCACGAGGACCTGCAGAAGAAGCTGGTCGCGGGCTCCGGCGCCCCGGACATCTCCGCGGTCGACGAGGGCTTCATCGTCCAGTTCCGCAGCCAGGCCGATCAGTTCGTCAACCTGCTCGACAAGGGCGCGGGCAGCTACGAGTCCAAGTACCTGCCGTGGAAGTGGCAGCAGTCGCTGTCCCCGAAAGGTCAGCAGATCGGCCTCGGCACCGACGTCGGCGGACTCGCGATGTGCTACCGCTCCGACCTGTTCGCGAAGGCGGGCCTGCCCACCGACCGCGACGCGGTCTCGAAACTCTGGCCGACGTGGGCCGACTTCATCGCCACCGGCAAGAAGTACGTCGCCGCCACCGGCAAGAAGTTCGTCGACTCCGGCACCAACATGTTCAACCCGGTGCTCGCCCAGCAGCCGGTGGGCTTCTACGACACCAGCGAGCAGTTGCAGATGGACGGCGGCCCGAAAGTCGCGTTCGACCTGAGCATGCAGGCGATCCAGGCCGGGCTGTCCGCCAACCTCGCCAGCTTCCAGCCGAACTGGGACACCGGCTTCAAAAAGGACCAGTTCGCGGTACTGGCCTGCCCCGCCTGGATGATCGGCCACATCCAGGACACCGCGCCCAACCAGAAGGGCAAGTGGGACATCGCGTCGATCCCCGGCGGCGGCGGCAACTGGGGCGGCTCCTGGTGGACCATCCCGAAGCAGGGCAAGAACGTCGACGAGGCGTACAAGTTCGTCGAGTGGATGATCCAGCCGCAGCAGCAGATCGAGGTCTTCAAGACCGTCGGCAACCTCCCCTCCCAGCCCGCGCTGTATCAGGACCCGGCGGTGCTGGACTACAAGAAGGAGTTCATGAGCAACGCCCCCACGGGCCAGATCTTCGCGGCCACCGCGGCGAACCTGAAGCCGCAGTACCTGGGCCGGAAGAACGGTCCCACGCGGGTCGCGGTGGAGAACGTCATCACCCGCGTCCAGCAGGGCTCGCTCGCCCCGGACAAGGCATGGGCCGAGGCCGTCAAAGAGGCAGAGAAGGCCGCCAACTCGTGAACCCCGGCGGGGCGGCCGACCCGCCGCCCCGCCGCCTGACACAGCGGAGTAGCCCGTGTCCGTCACCCAAGTGCCGCACCAGGCGGCGATCGAATCCCCGCCGCAGCCGCCCGCGCGCCCCGGCGGGTGGCGCAACCGGCTGTACCGGTTCGACACCAGGCGTACGCCCTACCTGCTCGTCGCGCCGTTCTTCGTGCTGTTCGCGATCTTCGGGCTGTTCCCGATCGTGTTCAACGGGGTCGTCGCGCTGCGCCACTGGCGTCTGGACGACCCGGCGACCGGCTGGGCCGGCGGGGCGAACTTCACGCGGCTGCTCGGCGACGAGGACTTCTGGAACGCGCTGGGCAACACGTTCGGCATCTTCCTGCTGTCCACCGTGCCCCAGCTGCTGCTGGCGCTGATCATCGCGAATCTGCTGAACCGCAGGCTGCGCGGCAACACCTGGTGGCGGGTCGGGGTGCTGCTGCCGTACGTGACCCCGGTCGCCGCGTCCACGCTGGTGTTCGCCGTCTTCTTCGCTCGCGACAACGGCCTGGCGAACTGGCTGCTCGGGGTCGTCGGCTTCGGCCAGGAACAGCCGCTCGACTGGCGGGCCGCCAAGTGGAGCTCCTGGATCGCCATCGCCGTGATGGTCAACTGGAAGTGGATCGGCTACAACGCGCTGCTGTACCTGTCCGCGATGCAGTCCATCTCCAAGGACGTCTACGAGGCCGCCGCGGTCGACGGCGCGGGCCCGTGGCGGCAGCTGTGGCGGATCACCGTACCGATGATCCAACCGGTCGTGATCTTCACCGTGGTCCTCTCCACGATCGGGGGGCTGCAGCTGTTCAACGAGCCGATGCTGTTCGACGAGAACCCGGCCGCGGCGTCCGGCGGCTCGAACGGCCAGTTCCAGACCATCGCGCAGCTGATCTACAAGGTCGGCTGGAAGGACCTGAACCTCGGGTACGCGGCGGCGATGTCCTGGGCCCTGTTCCTCATCATCCTCGTCGTGGCCGGGCTCAACGCCCTGCTCACCAACCGGATCGGAGGTGGCCGCCGGTGAACCGGGCGCCCCAGGAGACGCCCGGCTCGTGGCGTACCTATCTCGCCCTGGTCGCGGTCCTCGCGATCTCGGCGTTCCCGCTGTACTGGATGTTCGTCATCGCCACCAGCACGGACGAGGCGGTGGCCCGGGTCCCGCCGGCCGTGCTGCCCGGCGGTCAGCTGATGACCAACCTGCGCGAGGTCTTCACCCTGCAGGACGTCTACTTCACCGCCTCGCTCATCAACAGCGTGATCGTGTCGGCCGTGGTCACCACCTCTGTGCTGTTCTTCTGCTCGCTGGCCGGATTCGCCTTCGCCAAGCTGCGCTTCCGCGGGCGCAACGCCATGATGGTCGTGGTGATCCTGACCCTGACCGTCCCCAACCAGCTCGGCGTCGTCGCCCTCTACATCCTCATGGGCAAGCTGGGCTGGAACGGCACGCTGCTGGCGGTCATCGCGCCGGGCCTGGTCACCGCGTTCGGGGTGTTCTACATGCGGCAGTTCATCGTGCATGCCGTACCCGACGAACTGGTCGAGTCCGCGCGCATTGACGGTGCTCTCACCCTGCGGGTCTACTGGAGCATCGTGCTGCCCGCGATCCGCCCCGCCCTGGCCGTGCTCGGGCTGCTGACGTTCGTGGCCACCTGGAACGACTTCCAGTGGCCACTGATCACCCTGAACGGCACCGACTTCCCCACCTCGATGGTGGCGCTGTCCGACCTGGCCAGCGGCAACTACGTCATCTACCGGCGGGTGCTGGCGGGCGCGTTCGCGGCCACCGTCCCGCTGCTGATCCTGCTGCTGATCGGAGGACGCCAGATCGTGCGCGGAATCATGGAAGGCGCCGTCAAGTCGTGACCAACTGGACGACTCTGCACGACGGGTGGACCGTCAGCGGCGGGCACCTGCGCGGGGTCCGCGCGAGCGTGCCGGGCTGCGTGCACACCGACCTGCTGGCCGCCGGTCTGATCCCCGACCCGTTCCTGGACGCCAACGAACGCGACGTCGCCTGGATCGGCGACACCGACTGGACGTACGAGACGACCTTCCGGGCCGATCCGCCGACCGGCCGCGTGGATCTGGTCTGCGCCGGGCTTGACACGGTCGCCACGGTGACGCTCAACGACGTCGAGATCGGGCGTACCGCGAACATGCATCGCGGCTACCGCTTCGACGTGCGCGCGGTGTTGCGCGCGGGCGAGAACCGGCTGCGGGTCCACTTCGGCTCCGCGTACACGTACGCGCGGGCGCAGCAGGAGCGGCTCGGCGACCGGCCCAACACCTACCCGGAACCGTTCCCGTTCATCCGCAAGATGGCCTGCAACTTCGGGTGGGACTGGGGACCCACCCTGGTCACGGCCGGGATCTGGCAGGACATCGGCCTGCACCACTGGCGGTCGGCCCGCCTCGCACAGGTCCGTCCACAGGTCACGGTCGCCGACGGCGTCGGCCGCGTCGACGTCCACGTCCTGCTGGAGCGCGACACCGACGGGCCGGTCACGGTCCGCGCGGCCGTCGCCGGCCGCGAGACCGTCACCCGGATCACCGGGCGCGAGGCCGTCCTGACCCTCACGGTCGCCGACCCCGACCTCTGGTGGCCCCTCGGGTACGGCCCTCAGCCCCGCTACGACCTCGACGTGACCCTGTCCGACGAGTCCGGAACGCTCGACGCGTGGTCGCGCCGGATCGGCTTCCGCACCGTACGGCTGGACACCGACGGCGGCGCGCACACGCTCGTCGTCAACGGGGTGCCGGTGTTCGCCCGCGGCGTCAACTGGATCCCCGACGACGTCTTCGTCACCCGGATCACCCGCGACCGGCTGGCCACCCGCCTGCGCCAGGCGACCGGGGCGGGCGTCAACTACGTCCGGGTCTGGGGCGGCGGCCGGTACGAGTCGGACGACTTCTACGACCTCGCCGACTCGCTCGGGCTGCTGGTGGGGCAGGACTTCCCGTTCGCGTGCGCGGCGTACCCGGAGGAGGAGCCGTTCGCCGCCGAAGTCGAGGCGGAGGCGCGCGAGCAGGTGGTGCGGCTGGCCACCCATCCCAGCCTGGTGCTGTGGACCGGCAACAACGAGAACCTGTGGGGGCACGCCGACTGGGGCTGGCGGGAGTCGCTGGGCGCGCACTCGTGGGGCGCCGGGTACTACTTCGACCTGCTGCCCCGGATCGTCGCGGAGCTGGACCCGACCCGGCCGTACTGGCCGGGCAGCCCGTACTCGGGGCGGCGTGACCTGCACCCCAACGACCCCGGCCACGGCTCGATGCACATCTGGGACGTGTGGAACACCGACGACTACCTGAAGTACCGGGAGTACCGGCCGAGGTTCGTCGCGGAGTTCGGGTTTCAGGCGCCGCCCACGTACGCAACGCTGCGCCGGGCGCTGTCGGACGGCCCGCTGGCGCCGGACTCACCCGGCATGGCACACCACCAGAAGGCCGTCGACGGCGACGAGAAACTGCGGCGCGGACTGGACGCGCACCTGCCCGCGCCCCGCGACTTCGACGACTGGCACTTCCTGACCCAGCTCACCCAGGCCCGCGCGCTGAGCTGCGGCATCGAGCATTTCCGGTCGCTGCGCCCGTGGTGCATGGGCGCGGTCATGTGGCAGCTCAACGACTGCTGGCCGGTGACCTCGTGGGCCGCCGTCGACGGCGACGGCCGCCGCAAACCCCTCTGGTACGCGCTGCGCCGCAGCTTCGCCGACCGCCTCCTGAGCTTCCAGCCCCGCGACGGCGCCCCGGCCCTGATCGCCGTCAACGACACCCGCGATCCGTGGCCGGTCTCTGCGACCGTCACCCGCCGCGACCTCACGGGCATCACCCTCGCCGAAGCCGTGCTGACCGCCACGGTGGCACCCGGCACGGCGACGACCTTGCCGCTACCCGCCGACCTGGCAACCCCGGCCGACCCCACCCGCGAACTCCTCCTCGCCGACACCACCGGACGGCTCGGCGCCCACGCGGGCGGGACACGCGCGTGGTGGTTCTTCGCGGAGGACAAGGACATCGCGTGGCCCGCCGCTCGATACGACGCCGAGGTGTCCACGGCGGACGACGCCACCACGGTGACCGTGACGGCGCGCACGATCCTGCGCGACCTGATGCTCTTCCCCGACCGCCTGGATCCGTCTGCCGAGGTCGACGATCTGGGGCTGACCCTGCTGCCGGGTGAGTCGGCCAGGCTGGTGGTGCACGGTGCGTCCGCCCTGGACCCCGCCGAGCTGACCACCCGCCCGGTCCTGCGCTGCGTCAACGACCTCACCTGACCGCTACTCGACCGGCGTCGGCAGCCTCGAAGGTGAAGAGTTCTGGTCAGCTCCTGACCAGAACTCATCAAGATCTCCTGGTGTCACGTGCCGCCCAACATCCAGGCCACGGCGGGCGTCCGCCCTTCGGTGCGTGTCCGCGCCGCGTAACGCGAACCGCCCACCCCGGCGGAACCTGTCGAGGCGGGCGGTGGCGTCGCGGTTGTCGCGGGGTGCGCCGTACTTGAATAGGGAATGTCATTCAGGAACGAGCCGGTACGCCCCATCGCTGGCTGAGGTGGCCATGGAGGCGTAGGCGCGCAGCGCCGCCGAGACCGGCCGCTCCCGGTCGACCGGGCTGTACGGCTTCGCCCGCCGCTCCTGCTCGCCGCGGCGAACGGACAGCTCCTCGTCGGAGACGTTGAGGCTGATGGACCGCCCCGGAATGTCGATGGTGATCTCGTCGCCGGTCTGCACCAGCGCGATCAGCCCCCCGGCCGCCGCCTCGGGCGAGACGTGGCCGATGGACAGCCCGGAGGTGCCCCCGGAGAACCGCCCGTCCGTGATCAGCGCGCATGCCTTGCCCAGCCCGCGCCCCTTGAGGAACGAGGTGGGGTACAGCATCTCCTGCATGCCGGGGCCGCCGCGCGGGCCCTCGTAGCGGATCACCACGACGTCGCCCTCGACCACCTGCTTGCTGAGGATGCCGTCGACGGCCGCGTCCTGGGACTCGTAGACCCGCGCCGGGCCGGTGAACTTCCACAGCTCCTCGGCCACCCCGGCGGTCTTCACGACGCATCCGTCCGGGGCGAGGTTGCCGAACAGGATCGCCAGCCCGCCGTCGGCGGTGTACGCGTGCTCGACGGAGCGGATGCAGCCCTCGGCCGCGTCGGTGTCGAGGGTGGCCCACCGGTTGGTGGTGGAGAACGGCTGCGTGGTGCGCACCCCGCCGGGGGCGGCGTGGTACAGCTCGATCGCCTCGGCGGACGGGTTCCCGCCGCGGATGTCCCACGCGTCCAGCCAGGTCTGCAGGTCGGGGGAGTGGACGGAACGCACGTCGGTGCGCAGCGCGCCGCCCCGGTGCAGCTCGCCGAGCAGGGCGGGGATGCCGCCCGCCCGGTGTACGTCCTCCATGTGGTACTTCGGGCTGTTCGGGGCGACCTTGGACAGGCAGGGCACCCGGCGCGAAATGGCGTCGATGTCGGCGACGCTGAAGTCGAGCTGTGCCTCGCGGGCGGCAGCCAGCAGGTGCAGCACCGTGTTGGTGGAGCCGCCCATCGCCACGTCGAGCGCGACCGCGTTCTCGAACGCGGCCCGGCTGGCGATCGCGCGGGGCAGCACACTCGTGTCGTCGCCCTCGTAGTACTGCTTGGCGAGGTCGACGATCAGCGTTCCGGCGCGCTCGAACAGCGCCTTGCGGGCCGCGTGGGTGGCCAGCGTCGAGCCGTTGCCGGGCAGCGCCAGACCGATCGCCTCGGTGAGGCAGTTCATCGAGTTCGCGGTGAACATGCCCGAGCAGGAGCCGCAGGTGGGGCAGGCCGAGCGTTCGATCGTGTCGAGCTGCTCGTCGGTGACCTTGTCGTTGGCGCTGGCCGCCATCGCGTCGATCAGGTCGAGCTTCTCGTGCACGATGCCCTCGATGGCGATCGTCTTTCCGGCCTCCATCGGGCCGCCGGAGACGAACACCGTGGGGATGTTGAGCCGCAGCGCGGCCAGCAGCATCCCGGGGGTGATCTTGTCGCAGTTCGAGATGCAGACCAGGGCGTCCGCGCAGTGCGCGTTGACCATGTACTCGACCGCGTCGGCGATCAGCTCCCGGCTGGGCAGGGAGTAGAGCATCCCGCCGTGGCCCATGGCGATGCCGTCGTCGACCGCGATCGTGTTGAACTCGCGCCCGACGCCGCCCGCCTGCGCCACCGCCCCGGCGACCAGCTGGCCGAGGTCCTTGAGGTGCACGTGGCCGGGTACGAACTGGGTGAAGCTGTTGGCGATCGCGACGATCGGCTTGCCGAAGTCGTCGTCGGTCATGCCGGTGGCGCGCCACAGGGCGCGCGCGCCGGCCATCGTCCGACCGTGGGTCGAGGTCCGGGAGCGCAGCTCAGGCATGACCTCAGTCTGCCACCGTGAGTAAGTGCCGGGGAGCCGCCGGAGCCGCCGGTCCACAGCTCGGGACGACAAAACTCCGTTGCAGTGCGAAACCAACCGGTCACCAGGGCCCCGCAGCGGACAATTTTCCGGCAAAGTAGTCCCGTGCACTCACCGTCCGGCGTGGAGCTGGCCGGGCTGGCGAGCCTTCTGGTCGCGGTCCTGGCCGTGGCGCTGCTGGGCGAGTCCGGCCGCCGGCACACCGGGGCGCCGCGTCGCGCCCATCTGCTGTTGGCCCTCGGGGGCGCCGTGGTCACGGCCGCCGCGCTGGCGGGGTCGGTCAGCGCGCTGATGCTGCCGCACACCGCGGGCCAGCCGCACCGTCAGATGCTCGGGCAGGCCGTCGCCGTGGGCATGGCGCTGGGGACGGTGATCCTGCTGAGCGGGACGCTGGTGCTGCCCGGCGCCGCGGAGAGCCCCGGTGCGGCGCTGCGGCACCTGCTCGACGGTCTGGTGATCGCCGCGGCGGGCTGTTTCGTGGGCTGGGTGCTGCTGTCCCCACCCACCCGCATCCTGGGCGACCACACGCCGTACGGGTGCCTGGCGCTGATCCTGCCCGCCAGCATGGCCGTGGTGGCGTCGGGGCTGACCGTGGTGCTGGGCATGCACGCGTACCGGCCGCGGACGGTCACGGTGTGGGTGGCCGCCGGGGTGACCGTGGTGGCCGTCGCGGCGACCGGGCTCTCCGGCGGGATCTGCCGGGCCTCCAGCGTGGTGTCGCTGCTGGCCGCGCTGGCGCTGTCCGTGGGCCTGCTGGTGGTCGCCCGCGCCGTGAAGGTCGCCGACCGGCCGGTGCTGGTCACGGGCGACGTCACCCAGCGCGGCACGGCGTACGCGTTCGTGCCTATGCTGGGGATGGTCGGCTCGGCGGCCTGGCACTACGGCAACGGCGGCAAGGTCGCCGCGTACGGGCTGGCCGCCGCGAGCGTGGAGGGCTTCGCGCTGGTCGCCCGGCAGTACCTGGCGCTGGTCGACGTGAAGCGGTACACGCTGCAGCTGCGCCAGCGGGAGGCGCACTTCCGGGAGCTGGCGCACACCGACCCGCTGACCGGGCTGGCGAACCGGCGCGGGCTGCTGCGGGCGCTGCGCGAGCAGGAGGCGGGCGGGCGCCCCCGGGTGCTGATCGGCATCGACCTGGACGGCTTCAAGAACGTCAACGACATGCGTGGCCACGACGTCGGCGACGACGTGCTGGCCCAGGTCGGTGTGCGGCTGCGGGCCAACCTGCTGCCCGGCGACGTGGCCGCCCGGCTGGGCGGTGACGAGTTCGCGGTGCTGATGACCGCTACGCCCGAGGAGGCGATGCTGGCGGCGAAGCGGCTGCTGGCGGTGCTGGGTGAGCCGTACGAGGTGGGTGACGCCTCGGTGTTCCTGTCGGCCAGCGTCGGCGTGGCCGGGCGTCCCGGCCCGGGCGACACCGGCGCGCTGATGCGCGACACCGACCTGGCCCTGCGGTACGCGAAGCAGCGCGGCAAGAACCGGGTCGAGCGCTACCAGAAGCGCTACGACGAGCTGCTGCGCCGCCACAGCGTCCTGGAGACCGAGCTGCGGCATGCGATCGCCCGCGACGAGCTGCGGCTGGTGTTCCAGCCGGTGGTGGCGCTGCCCTCGATGCGGATCGTCGGCGCCGAGGCGCTGCTGCGCTGGTACCACCCGGAGCTGGGTGCGGTACGCCCGGACGAGTTCATCCCGGTCGCCGAGGAGTCGGGCCTGATCAACCGGCTGGGCGCGTGGGTGCTGCAGCAGTCGTGCCGGCAGCTGTCCCGCTGGCTGGCGGCGGGCCACGACGTGTGGGTCTCGGTGAACCTGTCGCCCAAGGAGCTGCACGCCGCCGACTACGCGGCCCAGGTGGCGGATGCCCTGGAGGAGCACGGCGTCCCGGCGCAGCGGCTGGTGCTGGAGGTCACCGAGCACGCCGTGGCCACGGACATGGACGAGCTGATCGCCCGCCTCGGCGAGCTGCGCGCGACGGGGGTGCGGATCGCGCTGGACGACTTCGGCGCGGGGTACTCCTCGCTCGGGCAGCTGCGCAACCTGCCGGTCGACATCCTGAAGATCGACCACGCGCTGGTGGCGGAGCCGGAGTCCCGGACGGGCATGGCGGCCCCGCTGGTCGACGTGGTGGTCCGGCTCGGGCACCGCCTCGGCCTGGAGGTGCTGGCCGAGGGGATCGGCACCCCGGCGCAGCGCGCGGTCGTCGAGGAGGCGGGCTGCCGGCTGGGGCAGGGGTCGCTGTTCGGCTGGGGGGTGCCCGCCGAGCACCTCGAAGTGCAGTTGCGCACACTGCGCTCCGGAGCGGCCCGCCCGGCCCCCGCACCGCGGGCGGCGGCGTCGCCGGGCGGCCCGGCCCGCAGTCAGGTGATCATGCTCGGACCAGGGATTCGGCAGGTCCGGGCGCTGCTGCCCACCGATCCCGCGTTCGCCGCCCCGCCGGGTGACCAGGATGTGGGATCAGTTGACTCAGCGCATGAGATCGGGCAGGCTTGACGGCATGTCGAAGTGCTGGTCTTCCCGAGTACTTACATGAGCGCGCTGTCTCTCACGCCCAACCGGCGGGGATAGCGCGCAGAGGTCCCGTGCACTCGGTGCACGAGGGCCTTTTTTGTTGGGCAGAACACGCACGTCCGGACCAGCGCAGCAGTCTGCGCAGCCACCGAAGCACCACCGAACGAAGGTCTGATCGCCATGACGAGACCCACGCCAGAGACGCTCGCCAACCGTGCTCACGCCGCCGCCAGCCCCGCCTCGGTCGCGGCGGCCGTCGGCACCCCGGCGGTAGCCACGGTGTCGCCGACCCCGACCACCGGGGCCGGATCGCTCGTGCGTTCGCTCGAGGCGCTCGGGGTCGAGGTGGCGTTCGGGATCCCGGGCGGGGCGATCCTGCCCGCGTACGACCCGCTGTTCGACTCGAAGGTGCGGCACATCCTGGTCCGGCACGAGCAGGGGGCGGGCCACGCCGCCACCGGGTACGCGCAGGCCACCGGCAAGGTCGGTGTCTGCGTCGCCACCTCGGGGCCGGGCGCCACGAACCTGGTGACCCCGATCGCGGACGCGTACATGGACTCGGTGCCGATGGTCGCGATCACCGGCCAGGTGCCGCGCCCCGCGATCGGCACCGACGCCTTCCAGGAGGCGGACATCCAGGGCATCACCCTGCCGATCACCAAGCACAACTTCCTCGTGCAGAGCGCCGAGGAGATCCCGCGCGTGCTGGCCGAGGCGTTCCACCTGGCCGCCACGGGCCGCCCCGGCCCGGTGCTGGTGGACATCCCGAAGGACGTGCTGCAGGCACAGACGACGTTCACCTGGCCGCCCACCCTGGACCTGCCCGGCTACCGGCCCACGCTGCACCCGCACGGCAAGCAGATCCGCGAGGCGGCCCGGCTGATCGCCGCCGCCAAGCGCCCGGTCCTGTACGTCGGCGGCGGCGTCCTCAAGGCCGGTGCCACCGACGGGCTGCGCAAGCTGGCCGAGCTGACCGGCATCCCGGTGGTCACCACGCTGATGGCGCTCGGCGCGTTCCCCGACTCGCACCCCCAGCACCTCGGCATGCCCGGCATGCACGGCACGGTCCCCGCGGTGTACGCGCTGCAGAAGGCGGACCTGCTGGTCACGCTCGGCGCCCGCTTCGACGACCGGGTCACCGGCAAGCTGGACTCGTTCGCCCCGGACGCCAAGGTGGTGCACGCCGACATCGACCCGGCCGAGATCGGCAAGAACCGGCACGCGGACGTCCCGATCGTCGGCGACGCCCGGCACGTCATCGACGAGCTGATCGCCGCGGTCTCCGGCTCGGCGGGCGGCACCGCGGCGTACGAGGCGTGGTGGGCGCAGCTGGACGACCTGCGCAAGCGCTACCCGCTCGGTTACGACGAGCCGACCGACGGCACGCTCGCCCCGCAGTACGTCATCGAGCGGATCGGCGCCCTGGTCGGCCCCGACGCGGTCTACGTGGCCGGGGTCGGCCAGCACCAGATGTGGGCGTCGCAGTTCATCTCGTACGAGAAGCCCGGCACCTGGCTCAACTCCGGCGGCGCCGGGACCATGGGCTACGCGGTGCCCGCCGCGATGGGCGCGAAGGTCGGCAAGCCGCAGACCGCGGTGTGGGCGATCGACGGCGACGGCTGCTTCCAGATGACCAACCAGGAGCTGGCCACCTGCGCCCTGGAGGGCATCCCGATCAAGGTGGCGGTCATCAACAACGGCAACCTGGGCATGGTCCGCCAGTGGCAGACCCTGTTCTACGAGGGCCGGTACTCCAACACCGAGCTGGGCACGCACAAGCACCGGATCCCGGACTTCGTGAAGCTGGCCGAGGCGCTGGGCTGCGTCGGCATGCGCTGCGAGTCCAAGGACGACGTGGACAAGGTCATCAAGGCGGCGATGGAGATCGACGACGCCCCGGTGGTCATCGACTTCACGGTCGGCAAGGACGCCATGGTGTGGCCCATGGTGGCGGCCGGCACCAGCAACGACGAGATCATGTTCGCCCGGGACGTGCGCCCGAACTTCGACGACGACGACCTGTGAGATGGGGACACTCTCATGACCATGCACACCCTCTCCGTGCTCGTGGAGAACAAGCCCGGCGTGCTGGCCCGGGTGTCCGGCCTGTTCTCCCGGCGCAGCTTCAACATCCACTCGCTGGCGGTGGGGGAGACCGAGAACCCCGACGTCTCCCGGATCACGATCGTCGTCAACGCCGACTCGTCGCCGCTGGAGCAGGTGACAAAGCAGCTCAACAAGCTGGTCAACGTACTGAAGATCGTCGAACTTGATCCGAACCAGTCGGTGCAGCGTGAGCTGCTGCTGGTCAAGGTGCGTGCGGACCGCGCCGTGCGCGGGCAGGTCATGGAGACGGTCGACCTGTTCCGGGCGCGGGTGATCGACGTCGCGCCGGACACCCTCACGATCGAGGCGACCGGCACGGCCGACAAGCTGGAAGCACTCCTGCGTGATCTGGAGCCGTTCGGCATCAAGGAGATGGTGCAGTCCGGCATGGTCGCCATCGGGCGTGGTTCCCGGTCCATCACCACCGGCCCGGCGCTGCGCGCCGCCTGAGAAGTCCGAGCGGCACCGGTGCCGCGGTTCCACCGTGCCGTTGCGGCACGTCGACACATGTCATTTTGAGAGGAAGTCATGACCGCTGAGGTGTTCTACGACGGCGACGCCGACCTGTCCATCATCGCCGGACGCAAGGTCGCCGTCATCGGGTACGGCAGCCAGGGCCACGCGCACTCGCTGTCGCTGCGCGACTCGGGCGTCGACGTGGTGGTCGGCCTGCAGGAGGGCTCGAAGAGCCGAGCGAAGGCCGAGGAGCAGGGGCTGAAGGTGCTCACCCCCGCCGAGGCGTCCGCGTGGGCCGACGTGATCATGCTGCTGGCCCCCGACACCGCCCAGCGCAAGATCTACAGCGAGTCGATCGCGCCGAACCTGAGCGCGGGCAAGGCCCTGTTCTTCGGCCATGGCCTGAACATCCGGTTCGGGCTCATCCAGCCCCCGGCCGATGTGGACGTGGCGATGGTCGCTCCGAAGGGCCCCGGCCACCTGGTGCGCCGCCAGTACGTCGACGGCAAGGGCGTGCCCGCCCTGGTCGCAGTGGAGCAGGACGCCACGGGCGGCGCGCTCGCGCTGGCCCTGTCGTACGCGAAGGCGATCGGCGGCACCCGGGCGGGCGTTATCAAGACCACGTTCAAGGAGGAGACGGAGACGGACCTGTTCGGTGAGCAGGCGGTGCTCTGCGGCGGCACGGCCGCGCTGGTGCAGACCGGCTTCGAGGTGCTCACCGAGGCGGGCTACGCCCCGGAGATCGCGTACTTCGAGTGCCTGCACGAGCTGAAGCTGATCGTCGACCTCATGTACGAGGGCGGCATCTCCCGGATGCGCTACAGCGTCTCGGACACCGCCGAGTTCGGTGACTACGTCTCCGGCCCGCGTGTGATCAACGCGGAGACCAAGCAGGAGATGAAGCGGATCCTGGCCGACATCCAGTCCGGCGAGTTCACCCGCCGCCTCATCGCGGACGACGAGGCCGGTGCTCCGGAGCTGAAGAAGTACCGCGAGCAGGGCGCCGAGCACCCCATCGAGGTGACCGGCAAGAAGCTGCGCGCCATGATGAGCTGGGTGGACCGGCCGATCACCGAGACCGCCTGACGAGTTCGCGAAAAACGCCCGGCCGACGCGTGCGGCCGGGCGTTTCGCGTGCCGACGCGGGTGCGGCACGATCACGCGGGGCGTGGAAGGTTACGAATATGTGACCGCGGTCACTTTGGGATGACATGCTGTCCACGCCGGACACCTGCTTACGATCGCGCGAAAGGGCCGGTCGCCGACGGCCTGCGAGCCGGTTGGAGACGCATGACTCCCGTCGTACTGATCGCCGAGGAACTCGCCCCCGCCGCGCTCGACGTGCTGGCCACCGACTTCGACGTACGCCACGTCGACGGCACCGACCGGTCCGCCCTGCTGGCCGGGCTGGCCGACGCGGACGCGGTGATCGTGCGCAGCGCCACCCGGATCGACGCGGAGGCGGTCGCCGCGGCGCCGCGGCTGACCGTGGTGGCGCGGGCGGGCGTCGGACTGGACAACGTGGACGTCCCCGCCGCTACGGCCCGGGGCGTGATGGTTGTCAACGCGCCCACCTCGAACATCGTCTCCGCCGCCGAGCAGGCCATCGCGCTGCTGCTGGCGGTCGCGCGGCACACCGCGAGCGCCAGCGCGTCGCTGAAGCAGGGCGAGTGGAAGCGGGCCCGGTTCACCGGCGTCGAGGTCGCGGGCAAGACCGTCGGGGTGGTCGGGCTGGGCCGCATCGGGGTGCTGTTCGCGCAGCGGATGGCGGCGTTCGGCACCCGGCTCGTCGCGTACGACCCGTACGTGCAGCCCGCGCGGGCCGCCCAGCTCGGGGTGCGCCTGGTGGGGCTGGACGAGCTGCTGCGGGAAAGTGATTTCATCTCCATCCACCTGCCGCGTACCCCGGAGACGGTCGGCCTGATCGGCGAGAAGGAGCTGGCCACGGTCAAGCCCGGCGTACGCATCGTCAACGCGGCGCGCGGCGGCCTGATCGACGAGGCGGCCCTGGCGGCCGCCCTGGCCGAGGGCCGGGTGGCGGGGGCCGGGCTGGACGTGTTCACGACTGAGCCGATCACCTCGTCGCCGCTGTTCGCGTTCGAGAACGTGGTGGTCACCCCGCACCTGGGCGCGTCCACGGCGGAGGCGCAGGACAAGGCGGGGCTGGCCGTGGCCCGCAGCGTGAAGCTGGCGCTGCAGGGCGAGTTCGTGCCCGACGCGGTCAACGTGCAGGCGGGCGGCGTGGTGGACGAGGACGTCCGGCCGTTGCTGCCGCTGGCCGAGAAGCTGGGCAAGGTCTTCACGGCGGTGGCCGGTGGCGTGGCCGCGAACGTGACGGTCGAGGTGTGCGGCGAGATCGTGTCCCACGACGTCGCCGTGCTCAAGCTCGCGGCCACCAAGGGGCTGTTCTCCGCTGTCGTCGAGGAGCAGGTCACCTACGTCAACGCGCCCAAGCTGGCCGCCGACCGGGGGGTCGACGTCCAGCTGGTCGCCAGCGACGAGGACTGCGACCACCACAACCTGGTGACCGTACGCGGGGCCCTGCCGGACGGGCGCACCGTCAGCGTCGCGGGCACGGTGACGGTGACCGGCACCCGCGAGATCCGCCGCCTCACCGCGGTGGACGGCTTCGATCTGGAGCTGAGCCCCGAGGGCGTGCTGCTGTTCTTCCGCTACCCGGACCGCCCCGGCGTGGTCGGCGCGATCGGGTCGATCCTGGGCGCGGCCGGGGTGAACATCGCGGCCATGCAGGTGGCCCGCCGGGAGGCGGGCGGCGCGGCGCTGATGGCGTTGACTGTCGACTCCTCGGTGGACGCCGAGCTGCTCTCCGCGGCGGAGGCCGCGATCGGCTCGTCCCGCGGCAGCATCGCGGACCTGCGCGAGGACTTCTAGTGCACGCGGGCGGGTGGCGGGTACACCGTGCCGTCCTGCAGGTCCAGCAGGTCCAGGTTCAGCTCCCTGGCCAGCCGTTCGATCGTCTCCAGGACGACGTCCGGGCAGTCCTCGTCGAGCCGCATCTGGATGTGGTCGGCGGCGGCATGCAGCGGGGCGCTGGCCCACGGGGATCCGGGTGCCTTGGCGCGCGATCCGCGGTCGGGGTATTCGCGGGTCAGTGCGTCGTAGAACGCGACGACGCGGGGGTCGGCGGGGCGCTGGGGGTGCTCGCCGCGGGCGCACCGCGCGTTGGCCGCGCGCACCGCATCCGGCATGTCCGTGTTGTCCATGGCCCACACCACGAGGTCGAAACTCACCGGCGGATGATGCCACCGCCGTCCGGCGCGATTGCGGATCCTTGCGGCGACACGCGGGGGATGCGTCTTGCGTGACATAAGTCCGCATCGCTAGCGTTAGTCCTGCCGCACGGCCGGGCCGGGCTCGTCTTCGGGTGACGCGTTCGAGTGCTGTCCGCGCGGCGTACAACCCCGGCGGGTATGCACTCGTCGTGACGGCCCCCGCGATCGTTGCCGTGATCCGCGGGGGCTGTTCGCGTCCGGACCGCCTGAACGATTACTCCGCCGTATGGTGGGACCGCCGTACCGGAGACCGGGACGCGCCGTTAGGCTCGGCATGTCGGACCAGTCGAGGGAGTGGACGTGACGGTGGCGCGGATCGCGGTGGTGGCCGGTGACGGCATCGGGACCGAGGTGACCGCAGAGGCCCGCAAGGTCATCGACGCCGTCCTGCCCGGCATCGCGTACTCGGAGTACGACCTCGGCGCCCGGCTCTACCACCGCACCGGCGAGGTGCTGCCGGTCAGTGTCCAGCAGGAGCTGGCCGGACACGACGCGATCCTGCTCGGCGCCATCGGCGACCCCAGCGTCCCGCCCGGCGTGCTGGAGCGCGGCCTGCTGCTCAAGCTCCGTTTCGACTTCGACCAGTACGTGAACCTGCGCCCGTCCCGGCTCTGGCCCGGCACCACCAGCCCGCTGGCCGGGATCAAGCCCGGCGAGATCGACATGGTGGTGGTCCGCGAGGGCACCGAGGGCCTGTACGTCGGCGCCGGCGGCGTCCTGCACCGCGACACCCCCGCCGAGATCGCCACCGAGGAGAGCCTCAACACCCGCCACGGCGTCGAGCGGGTCATCCGCGACGCCTTCGCCCGCGCCGCGCGCCGCGAACGCCGCCACCTGACCCTGGTGCACAAGACCAACGTGCTGACCCACGCGGGCGGCCTGTGGGCGCGCACCTTCGCCGCCGTCGCCGCCGAGTTCCCGCAGGTCACCACCGAGTACCAGCACATCGACGCGGCCAGCATGTTCATGGTCAGCAACCCGCAGCGCTACGACGTCATCGTGACGGACAACCTGTTCGGCGACATCCTGACCGACATCGCCGCGGCCGTCACCGGCGGCATCGGCATGGCGGCCAGCGGCTCTGTCAACCCCGAGCGGCAGTACCCGTCGACGTTCGAGCCGGTGCACGGCTCCGCGCCGGACATCGCGGGCCAGGGCATCGCGGACCCGGCCGCCGCCATCCTCTCCGCCGCCCTGCTGCTGGAACACCTCGGCCGCCCGGACGAGGCCCGCCGAGTAACCGAGGCGGTCGCGGCCGAGGTCGCGTCCCGCACGCCGGGCGCGCCGCTGCGTACCGCCGAGGTCGGGGACCGGGTCGCCGCCGCCGCGGCCGCCTGAGCGGTCCCACCCAAGCCCACCTCCGCGCACCTACCGGCCGTTAACTGGACCGGTAGTCGACGCATGCCCCGCCGTGGTCGGCATGAACGACCGTTCGGGGTAAGTTCATGGGCACCACGGGTGCCCCCCAGGCTCGCTCATTCATGAAGAAAGCAGGTCACGTGCCATGAGTGGTGGTGACAACCTCGATTTCGAGATCCGTCCGCATGCCGCGCCGGTAGCTCCCGCGCAGCGCGCCGCGATGCTGGCCAACCCCGGCTTCGGGCAGATCTTCACGGACCACATGGTCACCATCCGCTACGCCGACGGCAAGGGGTGGTACGACCCCCGGGTCGAGGCGCGCGCCCCGATCCCGATGGACCCGGCCAGCGCGGTGCTGCACTACGCCCAGGAGATCTTCGAGGGGCTGAAGGCGTACACGACCCCGGACGGTGGGGTCGCCATGTTCCGGCCCGACGCCAACGCGACCCGGTTCGCCGCGTCGGCGCAGCGGATGGCCATGCCCGCGCTGCCGACCGGCATGTTCCTGGAGTCGCTGCGCCAGATCATCCGCATCGACCGCGAATGGCTGCCGCAGATCGAGGACGGCAGCCTCTACCTGCGCCCGTTCGCGTTCGCCTCCGAGGTGTTCCTCGGGGTGCGCCCTGCGCGGGAGTACCTCTACCTGGTCATCGCGTCGCCAGCGGGCGCCTACTTCAGCGGCGGGCTCAAGCCGGTCACCCTGTGGGTCTCGCCGGACTACACCCGTGCCGCGCCCGGGGGCACCGGCGCGGCCAAGTGCGGCGGCAACTACGCGGCCGGGCTGGCCGCCCAGGCCGAGGCCATCGAGCACGGCTGCGACCAGGTGGTCTACCTGGACGCGGTGGAACGGACGTACATCGACGAGCTGGGCGGCATGAACGTCTTCTTCGTCCTGGACGACGGCACGCTGGTCACCCCGCCGCTGACCGGCACGATCCTGCCCGGCATCACCCGCGAATCGGTCATCAAGCTGGCCGAGAAGGCCGGACGCCGGGTCGAGGAACGCAAGGTGAGCTTCGAGGAGTGGCGTACCGGCGCCGCCTCCGGCCGGATCCGGGAGGCGTTCGCCTGCGGCACCGCTGCGGTCATCACGCCGATCGGCACGGTCCGCTTCCCGGACGGCGAGTTCACCGTCGCCGACGGCGACACCGGCCCGGTGACCGCCGCGCTGCGGCAGGAACTCGTCGACATCCAGCGCGGCCGCGCGGCCGACCCGTTCGGCTGGGTGCACCGCGTGCTCTGAGCTTTTCCGCCGCGCGCCCGTGACCCGGGCGCGCGGCGCTCAGTTCTCCAGCAGGTGAGCGCGCAGCGTGGCGATCTCGGCGTCGCTGATGCCGATGTCGCGCGCGTACCCCTCGACCGAGCCGTGCCGTTCCCGCAGATCCGCCAGGAACAGCAGCATGGCCGCCGCGGGCGAGTCGAACATGTGCTCGTTGCCCTGCACCACCTCGGGGTTGGTCCGCAACAAATGCGCGGTCAGCGACGCCATCGCGGGCTCCGTCAGCGCGTAGTCGGCGGCGATGTCCGCGTCGGACACCCCGAGCAGCCCCAGCGCCAGCGCGCACACGGTGCCCGTACGGTCCTTGCCGGCCATGCAGTGCACCACCACCGGCGCTGCATCCGGGTCGGCCAGGATCCGCAGCGACTCGGCGAGCGCCTTCTGCCCGTCCTCTGTGAAGTTCAGGTAGCGGTCGGCCAGCCAGCGCTCGTGCACCGTGCCCTCCGGGTACGCGACCTGCTCCCAGTCGACGTGCTCCAGCACGATGTTGCGGTAGTCCAGCCCGTCGCTGTGCGGCACCCGCCCGTGCCGCGCCACCTCGAACGGCCGCCGCAGGTCGATGACCGTGCGCACCCCGAGGGCGGTGAACGCCGCCGCGTCCGCCTCGCCGAGCCGGTGCAGCGAGTCGGCGCGGAACAGCCGCCGCCAGCGCACCGTGCGGCCGTCGAGACCGGCGTAGCCGCCCACGTCACGGAAGTTGTAGTTCGACGAGAAGTCCAGGTTCCGGGTGAAGGGTTCCGCAGCCACCCTGACAACCTAGCCGGGTGCCAGGACCGGCCGCAGCGAGCGAGGGCACACCGGGACAGTCCCGAAATCTGGACTTGGGCCCCATGTACGCGCCGTTGGTGGCATGCTTCCTTGCGTGACCCACACCGTGCTCATTATTGGCACCTAGCGCGCCGGCCGATCGTTTCGCCGACGCGCAGACCTCCCGCATCCGCGGGGGGTCTTTTTGTTGTGAGCCACCCGCCCGCAGAAAGGACATCCGCCATGACCTACCAGGTGTTCGACACGACGCTGCGCGACGGCGGGCAGCGCGAGGGGATCAGCTACTCGGTCGCCGACAAGCTGGCGGTGGCCCGGCTGCTGGACGAGTTCGGGGTGGGCTTCATCGAGGGCGGGTGGCCGGGCGCGATGCCCAAGGACACGGAATTCTTCCGGCGGGCCCGCACCGAGCTGGATCTCAAGCACGCGGTGCTGGTGGCGTTCGGCGCGACCCGCAAGGCCGGGGTCGACGTCGCCGAGGACCCGCAGGTGCAGGCGCTGCTGGACGCCGAGACCCCGGTGGTGTGCGTGGTGGCCAAATCCGACATCCGGCACGTCGAGCGGGCCCTGCGTACCACCGGCGAGGAGAACCTGGCCATGGTCCGCGACACCGTCGCGCACCTGGTGGCCAACGGCCGCCGCGCGTTCGTCGACTGCGAGCACTTCTTCGACGGATTCCGCCACGACCCCGACTACACCGCCTCGGTGGTGCGCGCCGCGTTCGACGCGGGCGCCGAGCGGGTCGTCATGTGCGACACCAACGGCGGCATGCTGCCCTCGCTGGTCACCGCCGCGATCAACGACGTCGTGCAGCGGGCCGCGGTGAGCCCCGACCGTCTCGGCATCCACTGCCAGAACGACACGTCGTGCGCGGTCGCGAACACCATCGCCGCCGTCGAGGCCGGCGTCAAACACTTCCAATGCACAGCCAACGGGTACGGCGAGCGCCCCGGCAACGCCGACCTGTTCGCTGTCGTCGCGAACCTGCAACTCAAGCTCGGGCTGACGGTCCTACCGGACGGATGCCTGGAACAGGCGACGCGGGTCTCCAACGCGCTCGCCGAGATCGCCAACATCGCCCCCGACACCCACCAGGCGTACGTCGGGGCCGCCGCCTTCGCCCACAAGGCGGGGCTGCACGCGAGTGCGATCAAGGTGGATCCGCTGCTCTACAACCACGTCGACCCGTCGGTGGTGGGCAACGACATGCGGATCCTGGTGACGGAGATGGCCGGCCGGGCCAGCATCGAGCTCAAGAGCCGCGAGCTCGGGCTGGACCTGGCCGGCCACCCGGAGACGCTGACCGCCGTCACGCAGAAGGTGAAGGACCTGGAGGCGGGCGGCTGGTCGTTCGAGGCCGCGGACGCCTCCTTCGAGCTGCTGGTGCGGGGCGAACTGCCCGGCGAGGCATTGGTGCGGCCGTTCACCCTGGAGTCCTACCGGGTGCAGGTCGAGCACCGCGAGGACGGCGCGGTGGTCTCGGAGGCCACGGTCAAGGTCCGGGTACGCGGCGAGCGGGTCATCGCCACCGCCGAGGGCAACGGCCCGGTCAACGCGCTCGACGAGGCGCTGCGGGTGGCGCTGTCGAAGCACTACCCGCAGCTGCGCACGTTCGAGCTGGCCGACTACAAGGTGCGCATCCTGGAGGGCTCGCACGGCACCGGTGCGATCACCCGGGTGCTGCTGGAGACCACCGACGGCGCACGGGAGTGGACGACGGTCGGCGTACACGAGAACGTCGTCGAGGCCAGCTGGCACGCCCTCACCGACGCCCTCACCTACGGCCTGTCCCGATCAACCACGCCCGCCTGACGGCGTCCCGCTCCGGCCGGTCGGGCTTGGGGAGCCCGGGCCGGGGCGGGGCGGGGCGGGGGACTACGGGGTCGGGAGGCGCAGGTCGGCGAGGACCGCGCGGTGGTCGCTGCGGGGCAGGCCGTGGACCGAGACGTCGGCCACCCCGATCCGCTCGTCCACCAGGACGTGGTCGATCGTCACCGGCGGCAGCGGGTGGTCCGCGTACGGCCCCCACGTGCCGATCAGGCCCTGGCCGGTGGCGTCGGCCGCGTCGCGGTAGCCGTGCGAGATCACGGACCGCAGTGCCTTGTGGTCCAGCGTCGAGTTGAAGTCGCCCATCAGGATGCGGACCGGGCCGCTCGCCTCGGCGTACGGCTGCGCCTCCAGGTCGGAGCGCCACCGGTCGAGCACGTCGACGGCGTACGGCGCCATCGGGTGCGCGGACTCCACCACCACGGGGCGGGCGCCGGGCGGCTGGATCGTCCCGTACGCCTGCTGGAAGCCGCCCCTGTTGTGGCGTACGCCCGGCGCGGTGATCGGGTAGCGGGAGTACAGCGCCGAGCCGGTGGTGTCGAACGGGTCGGTGCTGACGGGCAGCGCCAGCGACGAGTACGGCAGCAGCTGATCGAGCCCCGCCGCGGTGAGCGCCGACCGGGCCGCGCCCGTGTACTCCTGCAGCGCCAGCACGGCCACGTCGTTCTCGCGGACCAGCCGGACGATCGTGGCCGGGTCGGCCTTGCCCATGAGCATGTTGCCGGTCAGCACGTGCATCGTGACGCCGGTCTGCGGGCCAGGGTCGCGATCGGCCATGGAGCGCGGCAGCACGCATGCGATCAGCAGCGCGGCGGCGACCGTGGCGACCGTGGCCGTCAGCCACCGCCGGGCGGCGAACGCCAGCAGAGCGGGCACCACCGCCCACGCCGCCACGTACGGGGTGAACGCGAACAACTGCACCAGCGCCCCGCGCTCCCACCCGCCGAACCGGACGACCGCCCACGCGGCGCCGGGCAGCAGCAGCACCCACAACAGCACGGTGCGCAGCACTCTGCGGGCCGGCCGGGTCGTGGGGGGTGAGCTGGTGAGGGTCATGGCGCGACGTTATCCGGTGTGCGCCACGTCGCCCGAATCGCAGGAGATCCGTCACACCGGCGCCCACGCCACCCGCCCCGCCCGAGGCCGGCGGCATCCAGGCGGGCCGGGCCGCACCGCGCTCGCGCTCGCCGGAGGAGCGGCACGGCCCCCGTCAACCGTGCCGCTGATCCCCCGGGGCGTGCCGGCGTGCCCGGACGGGCACACCGTCACCGGTACGGGTTGAAGCCCTGCGCCGCCATCACGAACCATGACGTGGCGCCCACGTGCTGGCGCTGGAAGTACCCGAACCGGAATCCGGTGTCGAACGCGCTGCTGGCCGCGACGATGCCGGACTGTTCCGGCAGGGCGGTCCCGGTCCAGGTGCCGCCTTCGCCGGGATTGGACAGCCGCCCGCTGTCGGGGTCGGCGGTGAGCCCGATCGTCTGCCCGCCGCCGAGTTGTTCCTGGGCGACGACGGTCTCGCGCAGCAGCCGCCGGGCCTGTACGGCGTCGCCGGGCCGTCCCCGCTTGAGCAGTGCCAGCGCGGCGTGCCCGTTGCCTTCCAGCCACACCGCGCGGGGGTCGTTGGGCAGGTCGCTGTTGGGCACCGTCCCGGTCGCGGTCTTGGCGGCCGTGCTGAAGGTCAGCCCGGAGACCTTGAGCCCCGGGGGCAGCTGGGAGCCCACGCCGCCGTCGGTGTTCCACAGGTGCTCCACCGCCCAGTCGACGGCCTCGTCGTAGCAGCGCTCGCCGAGCCCGAGCAGCGCCCAGGTCTGGGTGTCCTCGGCGATGTTGCCGGTGTTGATCTGGTTCGGGTCCTCACCCGGGTTGCCGCCGAGGGTGCCGGTCCAGAAGTGCCCCGCGGCCGGGTTCCACATGGCCCGGACGAAGTCCGCCGCCACCGCCGCGTGAGCGCCCCACCGCCGGTCCCGGGTGAGCTTGCCGAGCAGCGCGAACAGGGCGTACGCGTCGATGTTGTGCTCGGTCGCGGTCCAGCGCTGGGCGGTGACGCCATCGGACTGCAAGCCGCCGTGGTAGCCGCCGTACCGGTAGGGCGAGGTCTGCTCGGCGATCCACCGGCCCAGCGCGACCGCGCCGTCGAGGTACTTGGTGATCCGGGTGTCGACGTACAGCTGGGCCAGGGCGAGGGCGGTCCACGCCTGGTCGCCGGTGGAGGAGCCGCCGAAGCCGAACGGGTACAGCACCGCGGCCTTGCCGTCGGCCCGCTTGAGGCCCGGGAAGTACGGGCCGCCGCCGTAGAAGAGCATCGGGCCCGCGGCGTACGCCTGGCGTACCCGGCCGTCGCTGAACGTCTCGTCGTTGGCCTGGACCCAGAGCAGGGCGTCGCCGACGAGCCGGGCGCGGCGCACGTTGGCGACCGTCGGGTTGGCCAGGTACGCGAGCACCGCCAGCGCGTTGTCGTACACGAAGGCGCTGGTCATCAGCCCGCTCTCGTTGTTGTACGACTGCAGCAGCCGCGGTTCGCCGCCCTTGACGTAGGCGTCCTGCACGACGTCGAGGTACCGGTACGCCCGGCTGACCGGCCCGGACAGGGAACGGTCGACCAGGTTGCGGGAGGCGTACGTGCCGGCGACCGCGGCGTCCGGGGAGAACAGCGGCGCGGCCATCGTGGCGGCGGCCGCGGCGGCGGGCAGGGCCAGCAGGCGGCGGCGGGAGAGGGGCGCGGCGGGGGTGGGCCGGGGCATGGGCGCTCCTGAGGGGTGTGAGAGCGCTCTCACGAGCGCAGGACGTATTGAAACGCGCCTTTCACGTTCTGGCAACCTGCGACAACGTTGTCATCCCGTACCGATCCCGAACCGCCCGGTCCGTCCCCATCCAGCAGGCTCTGCGGACGCCCGAGCCGACGCGGACCGCCGGGCCCCGGAGAAGATCCCGGGGGCCCGGCGGCCGTCCGGATCAGACGTCCGCGTCGACGATCTCGCCGATCTGGGCCGCCGCAAGCTCGTCGCGGATCGCCGCCGCGTCCCCCTCGACCACCAGGGTCATGCCCTCGGGATGCAGGTGCGCCAGCGCCGCCGCCGACACCTGCTCGACCGTCGCCTCCAGCAGCTGGCTGCGCAGCGTCGCGTGATAGTCGTCCGGCAGGCCGTGGATCACGAGCGTGGCCAGCGCCGCCGCGATCGCCCCCGGCGTCTGCATCTCCACCGTGAGCTGCCCGGCCCGCCACGTCCGGGCCACCGCCAGCTCGTCCTCTGTCACGCCGCCCTGGCGCATCAGGGAGATCTCGCCGACGGTGTCCGCCAGCGCCGGCACGGTCACCGCGGTCTGCACCGCGGCGCTCACCCCGAACCGGCCGAACCGCCGGGTCAGCGCGAAGTCGCCGCGGATCCCGTACGTGTAGCCCTTGACCTCGCGGATCAGGTGGTTGAGCCGCGAGGTGAATGCACCGCCCAGCACGGTCGCCGCCAGCGTCATCGCGACGTAGTCGGGATGCGCCCGGTGCGGCGCGCGGTGCCCCAGCCGCAGCGTCGACTGCACGCTGCCGGGGCGATCCACCAGCACCACCCGGCGGCTGGCGCGCACCGGCACGCCCAGCACACCGCCCTCGTCGGCCGGGCCGCCCGCGGTGTCCGCGAACGCGGCAGCGGCCAGCGCCTCCAGGTTGAGCACGCCCAGGTCACCGGCGACCAGCAGCACGCCGGGGCGGCGCAGCCACTGCGCGTGGAAGCCGGTCACGTCGTCGACCGTCACGGCCGCCACCGACGCCGGATCGCCGTGCGGCGGGCGGCCGTAGCGCTCCGACGCGCCGAACAGGTCCGCGCGCAGCGCGGCGTCCGCCCGCGGGCCCGGCTGGGCCCACTCCATCCGCAGCGCGCTGACCTCGTCGTCACGCACCCTGGTCACATCGGCCGGGTCCAACCTCGGGGTACGGGCGGCCTCGGCCATCAGCTCCACCGCCGGCAGCAGCACACCGGCCGGCACCGACACGCTCACCTGGAACGTGTCCCAGTCGACCGATGTGGACAGCTCCGCGCCGAGCCCCTCCAGCGCCAGCGCGTACGCCGCGGAGTCCCGCGCCGTGGTGCCCTCCTCCAGGCACTTGGCCAGCACCGTGGCCGTGCCCTCCCGCCCGGCGGCCTCCCGTGCGGCACCCGCGGGAAGCAGCAGCGCCGCCGTGGCCAGCGACTGGCCGGGCAGGTGCGCCGCGACGACCAGGCCGCCGCCGATCTCGCGGCGGGTGATCGCCGGGAACGTGTACGGGCGGACGCGCCCCGGCCCGGGCCGATCGGCGACGAGGGTCATGAATTCTCCTTCGGCAGGTAGGTCAGGGTGACGCGGGACTCCGGGCGCAGCACCTGCGCGGCCACGTCGGTGATGTCCCCGGTGGTGACCGCCTGCCAGGCGGGCAGCCGGTACGCGGCCGCGCCCGGGTCGCCGAACTGCGTGGCGTACCGGCCGAGCGTGTCGGCGCGTCCGCCCACGGTGGACAGCTGGCGCCACCACGCGGTCGTCAGCAGCGCCTTGGCCCGGTCCAGTTCCGCCTCCGTGACCGGCTCGGTGACCAGGCCGTCGACCACCTCCGTCAGGCCGTCCTCCAGGGTCTGCGGGCTCACCCCGTCCTTGGCCGTGGCGGTGACGATCAGCGGGGCGGGCGCGTGCGCCAGATCCACCCCGTACGCGCCGACGTAGTCGGGCTGGGCGATCCGGGCACCGTCCGCCAGGCGCTGGTACAACCGGCTGCCGCGGCCACTGCCGAGGACGGCCGCCAGCACGGTCAGCGTGTCGTACCCCGCCGTACCGAAGGGATGGGTGCGGTGGGCGAGGTAGATCCGTGGGGCCGGGACCGCGCCGGAGACCGTGTCCCGTGCCGGTTCGGTGGCGGGGCCGCTCAGGTGCCCGCTCGGCGCCGGCGGGATGTCCGGCACCGGCGACAGGGCCCCGAAGTACTGGTCGGCGAGCGCGAAGACCTCGTCGGGCGCGGCGTCGCCGACGACGGTGAGCACCGCGTTGTTCGGGGCGTAGTAGCGCTGGTGGAACGCCTGGAACACCTCCAGCGCGGCCGCGTTCAGGTCCTCCATCGACCCGATCGTCGCGTGGTGGTACGGGTGCCCGACCGGGTACAGCAGCGGCAGCAGGCGCAGCCACGCGTCACCGTACGGCACGTTCTCGTAGCGTTGGCGCCGCTCGTTCTTGACCACCTCGCGCTGGTTGTCCAGTGTCTCCTGGGTCAGCGCGGGCACCAGGCCACCCATGCGGTCGGCTTCCAGCCACAGCGCCAGTTCCAGGTGTTCCGCCGGCAGGGTCTCGAAGTAGTTGGTGCGGTCCGGGTTCGTGGTGGCGTTCAGCGAACCGCCCGAGCCCTGCACGAGGCGCATGTGCTCGGTCTTCGCCACATGCTGCGAGCCCTCGAACATCAGGTGCTCGAAGAGGTGCGCGAAGCCGGTCTGTCCGGGTGGCTCGTGCCGGGAGCCGACGTCGTACCAGAGGTTGACGCAGACGACCGGGGCGCTGCGGTCCTCGCTGACGACGACGCGCAGCCCGTTGGCCAGGCGCGTGGTTTCGATGGGCCACGGGTAGCCGGTCGCCGTGACCGGTGTGGGCTGTGCAGACACGCAACCTCCTTGTGCGCGGGGAACCCCGCCGGCGTCCAGTATCTCCATCGCCGGGCGGTCACGTCGCCCCTAGCCCGATTCGACCGCTTCACGGGATCCCGCGGGTCACGATGATCCACAATCGCGTGGCGGCCCGGCGCCCACGGATGGAATGCTGTTCGCGTGCCGGACGACGTACGGGTGAACGACCGACTGACGATCCCGGCCGCCGAGTTGTCCTGGCGTTTCTCGCGATCCAGCGGCCCGGGCGGCCAGGGCGTCAACACCACCGACTCCCGGGTGGAGCTGTCGTGGGACCTGGCCGGTTCCGAGGTGCTCCCGCCCGCCCTGCGGGAACGCGCCGCCGGGCGGCTGGGCGGCCGGCTCGTCAACGGCGTGCTCACGGTGACCGCGTCCGAGCACCGTTCCCAGCTGCGCAACCGGGAGGCCGCCGCGGCCCGGCTCGCCGGGCTGGTGGCCGGGGCGATCGCGCCGCCGCCGCGGGTGCGCCGGGCCACCAAGCCGTCGCGGGGCGCGGTGGAGCGCCGGATCGCCGACAAGAAGCGCCGGAGCCAGGTCAAGCGGGGCCGGCGCGGCGACGTCGACTGACCGCGCAGCCCTCCGGCCGCGCCGCCTCCTGGCTTCGTGCCACCCCGCGTGGCCTGGTCATCTCTCGTTGCGGCGGACCCTCATCATGGTGCTGTCGCACGCCAAGCCGCGACATCCGACCAGTCATGGAGGCCACCGTGCTCCGGCGCATCGTTCTCATCCCCGTGCTGCTCGCCCCGCTTGCCGCGTGTGGACACTCCAGCGGCGGCGCCAGCGGGCCGACCGCCTCGGCGCCGGTCGTCACGTCCGCACCGGCCGCGACCGCCGGGACCGGCTCCTCCGGTGGGGCGTCGACGCCGGCGTCCCCCAGCGGATCGGCCGACCCGTCGCGGGCGGCCGGTGCCTCGACGGCGGCGCTGACCGGCACCCAGCACGCCTTCCTCAAGTCCGCGGATCCCGCGAAGCACACCATCACGTTCGACCTGGTCGATTGGTTCGAGGGCAAGAAGGCGGCCGCCGCCTGCAAGGAGGACGGCGTGACGGAGACGGCCAACGACTGGTGCGTCGGCTACTACTACCGGAACAAGAACACCAAGCTGCGCACGCTCCCGGTCAAGCCGGGCGCGAAGCTTCGCGTCGTGGACATGACCGGCGGGATGAAGCTCGTCGACGCCGACCTCGCGACGTTCCGCAAGGCCCTGGACGAGACGCACCACCTGTTCGTCTTCGACGTGTCCGGCGGGCAGATCACCAAGGCCGACGAGGTCTACACCCCCTGATCAGAGGTTGTGCGGGGCGACGGCCGCGCGGTTCTCCGCGGCCGGGCCGGGGCCGAGCAGTTCCTCGCAGACGCGGATCAGCCGGGCGCGCAGGGCGGCCGCCCGGCGGGCGAACTCTCGCTGCCGGGCCACGTATTCGGCCTTGCCCTCGGGGGTCTCGATCTTGACCGGCGGCTGACCGTACGAGCTGAGGTCGTAGGGCGAGGCCTGCATGTCGAGCAGGCGGATGTCGGCGGCCAGCGCGAAGCAGTCCAGCGCGAGTGCGCCCGGCACGGCCGCACCCAGCTTCCCTGCCCATTTGTGTACGTCCATCGCCGCGTGCAGGCATCCGGGCTGGTCGAGGTCGACCTGGGTGGCCCGGGTCGGCTGCAGCCGGTTGAGCCCCACCGCCTCGGGGGTGAAGAACCGGAACGCGTCGAAATGCGTACAGCGGATCGGGTGCTGTTCGACCACCGCGTCCGTGCCGGCCTGGCCCAGCCGCAGTGGCAGCGGGTGCCGGTGCTCGGGCTGGCGGTAGACCATCGCCCACTCGTGCAGGCCGAAGCAGCCGGTGAAGACAGGGCGGCTGGCGGTCGCCGTGAGCAGTCCGTGGATGTAGCGCACGCTCTCCCCGCGCGCCTGCAGGTACGCCCCCACGTCCAGGGTGACCACACCGTCGGGATAGGTCCGGTACCACCTCCAGGAGGCGTGCTCGGCGAGCCCGTCCGGCGCGGGCGACAGCCCGGCACCGACACCGGGATGCCAGCGGCGCAGCGTCGCGGGGCGGGTGCCGTAGTAGTCGTACAGGAAGTCCTCGATGGCGTGCTTCTCACCGCTCGCCTTGCGGGCGCGGTGGCCCGCGGTCATCGTGTCGGCGCGCTCGGCGTGGGCGCGGGCCAGCGGGATCCAGGTGACCGAGGGCAAGGTGGTGGTCAATGCGCGCTCCGTCGGCGCCGCGTCACGCGGCGCGATGTCCTGCAGGGTCCCCTCGTGGAGGGTCCCGCCCTCCTGCGTCCCCATCGCACCAGCGTATCCAGCCTGTCGAGACCGCACGATCACCGTCCGGTGCGAACCCGGACACGCACCGGCCGCGGCGTAGATTCACTGCTGGCGTACCCGCTGATCAGATTGGGGTTCCTCCGTGCGCTTCGCTCGTTTTGTTCATGCCGGTGGGGTGTCGTTCGGCGTCGTGGAGGGCGAGGCCGGTGCCGGTCCCGCGGGCCTGACCGTCGCCGAGATCGACAGCCTTCCGTTCGAGGCGGTGCGCTTCACGGGACAGCGGTGGGCGCTGTCGGACGTCCGCCTGCTGGCGCCGATCTTCTCCAGCAAGGTCATCGGGATCGGGCGCAACTACGCCGAGCACGCCGCCGAGTCCGGCGCCGAGGTGCCCAAGGAGCCGCTGATCTTCATCAAGCCCTCCACCTCGGTGATCGGCCCGAACGACGCGATCCGGCTGCCCCCGCAGTCGCAGCGGGTAGAGCACGAGGCCGAGCTGGCCGTGGTGATCGGTGCCGCCGGTGCCCGCCGGGTGGACCGGGCCGGCGCCGAGAAGGCGATCTTCGGCTACACCTGCGGCAACGACGTCACCGCACGCGACCTGCAGCGCACCGACCCGCAGTGGACCCGGGCGAAGGGCTTCGACTCGTTCTGCCCGCTGGGCCCGTGGATCGTCACCGACCTGGACGTGAGCGACCTGGAGATCCGCTGCGAGGTGGGGCGCAACCCCGAGGAGATGGAGGTACGCCAGCTCGGCCGCACCAGGGACATGGTCTTCGACGTGCCCACGCTGGTGTCGTACGTGTCGCACGTCATGACGCTGCTGCCGGGCGACGTGATCCTGACCGGCACCCCGGCCGGGGTGAGCGAGATCGTCTCCGGCGACACCGTCGCGGTGCGGGTGCAGGGCATCGGTGAGCTGTCCAACCCGGTGGTCGCGCTGACCTGAACCGCCTCCGGCCTGCGGTGATTCGCGGGACGGGAACCGGATTTGGCGGGCATCATGGCCTCAGGTAGAGTTCTGACCCGGTGCGGCAAGCCGTACCAATGGGGTATGGGGTAATTGGCAGCCCGACTGATTCTGGTTCAGTTAGTCTAGGTTCGAGTCCTGGTACCCCAGCGCGACCGTCTCTCGCGAGGCCGGTGGTGCTGGACTTCTGATAGAGTTCGGCCCGCCGTTCCGAGCAGGAGCGGAAGCAAGTCCTGGCCCCGTCGTCTAGCGGCCTAGGACGCCGCCCTCTCAAGGCGGTAGCGAGGGTTCGAATCCCTTCGGGGCTACACAGCGCGTCGGCCCGCGTCACCCATGGTGGCGCGGGCCGCGTTCTTTTCTGCGGGCAGGACCGGCTTTCGCCGGCGGCCCCGACTTCGCGGCGCAGACTGACAGGGTGACCGGGACCACGCCGACCCGCCGCGTCGCCGCCCGCCCACCCACCGCGACGGCGAGCGGGACGCGACGACGCTACGACGGGTCGCTCAGAGGCCGGACAGGCGCTGCCCGGCGCGGACCACCGCCATCGCGTGCCGTTCGCCGGGGCGGCGGCCGAGGCGCTCGATCGGGCCGCTGATCGAGATGCCCGCGATGACCCGGCCGGTGCGATCCCGGATCGGGGCCGAGACGCTCGCGACGCCGGGCTCGCGTTCGGCGACGCTCTGGGCCCAGCCGCGGCGGCGTACCTCGGCGAGGGTGCGGCCGGTGAACTTGCACCGCGGCAGCAGCGGCATGACCGCCTCGGGCGGCTCCCAGGCCAGCAGGATCTGGGCGGCCGACCCGGCGGTCATCGGCAGCACGGAGCCGACCGGCACGGTGTCCCGCAGGCCGCTGGCGCGTTCGGCGGCGGCGACGCAGATGCGTTCGTCGGCGCGGCGCAGGTACAGCTGGGCGCTCTCGCCGGTGGCATCCCGCAGCGCGGCCAGCAGCGGTTCGGCCGCGGTCAGCAGCACATCGGGCGCGGCGTTGGCCAGCTCCCCGAGCCGGGGGCCGGGCCGCCACCGGCCCTGGGTGTCCCGGACCAGCATCCGGTGGATCTCCAACGCCTGTGCCAACCGGTGTGCGGTGGCCCTCGGCAGCTTGGTCCGGTCGACGAGTTCGGCCAGGCTGGCGCCGTCCACGCAGGCGGCCAGGATGACCACCGCCTTGTCGAGAACGCCGACACCGCTCATACTGTGTCCCACAAGCCGAAACTTACCTCCCAGAATTTAGGATGTCCAGATGGTGGGAGTCACTCAGCCGAGGACCCTGGCCGAGAAGGTCTGGGACGACCACGTCGTGCGCGCAGCCGAGGGTGAGCCCGATCTGCTCTACATCGACCTGCACCTGCTGCACGAGGTGACCAGTCCACAGGCCTTCGACGGCCTGCGGTTGGCCGGGCGCGCCGTACGGCGTACCGACCTCACGCTCGCAACCGAGGACCACAACACCCCGACGGGGTACGCGGACCCGGCGTTCAACACCCGCCGCGGCGAACTGTTCACCATCGCCGACACGACCTCGCGGACCCAGATCGAGACGCTGCGCCGCAACTGTGCGGAGTTCGGCGTCGAGATCCGCCCGCTCGGCAACGCGGAACAGGGCATTGTGCACGTCATCGGCCCGCAGCTCGGTCTCACCCAGCCCGGCATGACGATCGTCTGCGGCGATTCGCACACCGCCACCCACGGCGCGTTCGGCGCGCTGGCGTTCGGCATCGGCACCAGCGAGGTCGAGCACGTCCTGGCCACACAGACCCTGCCGCAGGCCAAGCCGAAGACCATGGCCGTCACGGTCGTCGGCGACCTGCATCCCGGCGTCACCGCCAAGGACCTGATCCTCGCGCTGATCGCCCAGGTGGGCACCGGCGGCGGCAACGGCCACATCGTCGAGTACCGCGGCGAGGCCATCCGCAAGCTCTCCATGGAGGGCCGGATGACCATCTGCAACATGTCCATCGAGTGGGGCGCCAAGGCCGGCATGATCGCCCCCGACGAGACCACCTTCGCGTACCTGAAGGGACGCTCCCACGCGCCGCAGGGCGCCGACTGGGACGCCGCCGTCGAGTACTGGCGCTCCCTGCCCTCCGACGAGGGCGCCGAGTACGACACCGAGGTGATCCTCGACGCGGCGGCGATCCACCCGTTCGTCACCTGGGGCACCAACCCCGGCCAGGGCACCGCGCTCGACGGCGTCGTCCCGGACCCCGAGGACTTCGTGGACGAGGTGGAGCGCAACGCCGCCCGCCGCGCCCTGGAGTACATGGACCTGCGGCCCGGCACCCCGCTCAAGGACGTGCCGGTCGACGTCGTCTTCGTCGGCTCCTGCACCAACGGCCGCCTGGAGGACCTGCGGGCCGCGGCCGACGTGCTGCGCGGGCACCGGGTGCACGACGGGGTCCGGATGATGATCGTGCCCGGCTCGTACGCCGTCCGCGAGGCCGCCGAGCACGAGGGGCTGGACAAGGTCTTCCTCGACGCCGGAGCCGAGTGGCGCTTCGCCGGCTGCTCCATGTGCCTGGGCATGAACCCCGACACGCTCGACCCCGGCCAGCGGGCCGCCTCCACCTCCAACCGCAACTTCGAGGGCCGGCAGGGCAAGGGTGGCCGCACCCACCTGGTCTCGCCGCAGGTCGCCGCCGCCACCGCCGTGGTGGGCCGGCTGGCCGCCCCGTCCGACCTGTGACCCGAGGGACTCGATCATGGACAAGTTCACCACCCACACCGGTACGGTCCTGCCGTTGCGCCGTTCCGATGTGGACACGGATCAGATCATCCCAGCCGTCTACCTGAAGCGGGTGACCCGTACCGGCTTCGAGGACGGGCTGTTCGGGGCCTGGCGCGACGACCCGGCGTTCGTGCTCAACAACCCCGCACACACCGGAGCCACCATCCTTGTCGCCGGCCCCAACTTCGGCACCGGCTCGTCCCGGCAGCACGCGGTCTGGGCGCTGCGGGACTGGGGTTTCCAGGTGGTCATCGCTCCCCGCTTCGGCGACATCTTCCGCGGCAACGCCCTCAAGGAGGGCCTGCTGCCGGTGCAGCTGGAGCTGAAGGCGGTCGAGGCCCTCTGGGACATGGCCGAAAGCGAACCGGCCAAGCAGATCACGGTCGACCTCGGCGCCCGGCAGGTGCGCGTGGACGACGCCGTCTGGTCCTTCCCGATCGACGAATTCAGCCGCTGGCGGCTGATGGAGGGCCTCGACGACATCGGACTGACCCTGCGCCACTCCGACACGATTTCGGCGTACGAGAAGGGCCGCCCGGCTTTCAAGCCCGTCGTCGCGTGAGCCACATTCCCTAGGCCCAGCCGTCCTTTTCGCCCCCACCGGCTCCCCGGTGGGGGCGAAATCGTTGCGACACAAGGCGTTTTTTCATGCAGATGTTTGTGTCTGCTGGTCAAAGGGCATACCGTGCGCGCAGAATGGCTCGCATCGGGCCAGTTCTCATGTTCGGGAGGGGAAACCGTGAACAAGGCCGAGCTCATCGAGGCGCTCGCCGCCCGACTGGGGGACCGGAAGTCGGCGACGGCGGCGCTGGATGCGGTCATCAGCGAGGTACAGAATGCCGTCACCAAGGGCGACCGAGTAGCCATTACCGGGTTCGGCGTCTTCGAAAAACGGGTCCGCAATGCCCGTACCGCGCGCAATCCGCGCACCGGTGAACCGGTGAAGGTGAAGAAGACGTCCGTGCCGGCCTTCAAGCCGGGCACCGGTTTCCGCGACATGGTCGCCAGCGGCAAGGTGGCCAAGGCCGCCGCCGCCGCGAAGAAGACCGCCGCGAAGGCCGCCCCGGCCAAGGCAACCGCCACCAAGTCGACCGCCAAGACCGCCGCGGCCAAGAAGACCACGGCCAAGGCGACCACGGCCCGCAAGACCGCCGCCAGCAAGGCGGCACCGGCCAAGACCGCCAGGACCGCGGCCAAGACCACCACGGCCCGCAAGACGGCCGCCAGCAAGACGGCACCGGCCAAGACGGCACGGACCGCGGCGGCCAAGAAGACCACCGCCAAGGCCACCACGGCCCGCAAGACCGCCGCCACCCGGGCGCCGGCCAAGACGGCCAAGACCGCGGCGGCCAAGAAGACCACCGCGAAGAAGACCGCCTCCGCGACGGCACGGACCACCTCCGCCGCCAAGGCCACCACGGCCCGCGCCCGCAAGGCCTGACGGGCGGCGGGTCCACCCGCCACCCACCGAAAGGCGTCCACCCGTACGGTGGACGCCTTTCGCGTGTGCGCGCGCCGCCCGCATCCGGGCACCTACCGTCCGGGCATGAAGCGCAGACCGTCGCGGCCGCGCGGGCTGGTGAGCCGTTCGGCGCTGGCCGCGGGCATCTTCGCCGCCGCCGTCGTGCCCGGCTGGACCCTCGGCAGCCTGACCGAGGGCTGGACCGGGTGGGGCGTACTGGATTGGCTGATCACCTGTGGCTGGTCCGGCGTCGCCGTGTACGCCCTCGCGCCACATACGTCGTACCGGCGGCGCGACGCGGTCGTCGGGATCGTGCCGCTGCTCGGCTGGTATCTCGCCAGCGTGCTGTCGTGGCGGGCGGCGCTGCTGCCGTACCGGGACTGGGAACCGCGCGCCGACGAGCTGTGGCGGGCCCGCTGGCTCACCGGCGACCTGGTCGGGTATTGGCGGGCCGATTCGCTGCCCGCGACGCGGCGCGGTACGGGTGCCCGTACCGGAATCAGAGCCGGGTCAGACCGATCAGGCGCTCGCCCGACCACGTGAGCAACCAGCCGCTGCCCTTGGGGGTCTTGTAGGGCGCCGGATCGTCCGCGTCGGCCAGCAGGGCCACCAGCGGTGCGATCAGCTTGCCCTGCGTGCACACCACGGCCGTCGCGCCGGTCCGCAGCTGCGCGAGCCGGGCGACGGCAACCTTCGCCCGTTGCGGCGCCTCGCCGCGGTCCGGCGGCTCGGCCATCGTCGAGTCCTGTTCCAGGGGCAGGCCCAGCCGGTCCGCCAGCGGCTGCAACGTCTGCACGCAGCGCACCGGCGGCGCGGTGACCAGCCGGCGCGGCTCGACCAGTGCCAGCACCTGCGCCAGCCCGGCCGCCTGCCGCAACCCCTCGGGATCCAGCGGGCGCAGCTCGTCCGGGCCCGCCCACGCCGAACGGTGCCCGGCCCGCGCGTGGCGGACCAGCGGCAGCACCGCGGTCACCGGCGGCAGGCTCACGGCGTGCTCGACCAGCCGCACGTCTAGGCCGTATGTCAGCCGCGCCAGCGCGGCGTCCGGGGTCAGCCAGTCGACCCCGTCCACCTCGGTCGGATCCGCCGGCTGCCCGGCGGGCCCGTCGGCCGCGCGCATCAGCCAGAAGTCCACCGTCTTCGGTGTGCCGTCGGGCAATACGTAGGACACCTCGGGCAGCCGCAATTGCGGGACGCCGCGCACCCCGGTCTCCTCGAACACCTCCCGTACGGCGCCGACCAGCGGGTGCTCCCCGCCGTGCAGCTTGCCCTTGGGCAGGCTCCAGTCGTCGTGCGCCGGGCGGTGCACCACGCAGATCCGTGTCTCGTCGCCCGTGCGCCGCCACAGGATCCCGCCGGCGGCCCGGACCGGCGGGGGCACCTCAGCCGGCCTTGCCGGTGGCCCGCCGCAGCAGTGCCTCCTGCAGGTGGATGTGCGGTTCGCTGGGGGTAGAGACCCGGCGTTGCCAGGTGCCGTCGCCGGTCAGTTCCCAGCACTCGCTCTCGTCGTTCATCGACATCTCCAGCACCGTGCGCAGGTCCTGCTGTGCCGACGGCAGGGTCACCCGGACCAGCGCCTCGACCCGGCGGTCCAGGTTGCGGTGCATCAGGTCGGCCGAGCCGATCCAGTACTCCGCGTCGTCGCCCGCGCCGAACCGGAACACCCGCGAGTGCTCCAGGAAACGCCCGACGATCGAGCGCACCCGGATGTTCTCCGACAACCCGGGGATCCCGGGCCGCAGCGCGCACATGCCCCGGATCACCAGATCGATCCGTACGCCGGCCCGGGACGCGCGGTACAGCGCGTCGATCGACTCCTCGTCCACGAGCGAGTTCACCTTGAACTGCACCAGGGCGTCGCCGCCCGCGCGGGCGATCCGGGCCTGCTCCTCGATCCGCTCGATCAGGCCCGCCCGCACGTTGTTCGGGGCGACCAGCAGCCGCCGGTACGTGGTCTGCCGGCTGTAGCCGGTGAGCACGTTGAACAGGTCTGTGACGTCCGCGCCGACCTCCGGATCGGCCGTGAGCATGCCGAAGTCCTCGTACAGTCGGGCGGTCTTGGGGTGGTAGTTGCCGGTGCCGATGTGGCAGTACCGGCGCAACTGGTTGCCCTCCTGGCGCACCACCAGCGAGGTCTTGCAGTGCGTCTTGAGCCCGACCAGGCCGTACACGACGTGGCAGCCGGCCTTCTCCAACGTGCGCGCCCAGCCGATGTTCGCGACCTCGTCGAAGCGGGCCTTGACCTCGACCAGCACCACCACCTGCTTGCCCGCCTCGGCCGCGTCGACGAGCGCGTCGACGATCGGTGAGTCGCCGCTGGTGCGGTAGAGCGTCTGCTTGATGGCCAGCACGTGCGGGTCGGCCGCGGCCTGCTCGATGAAACGCTGCACGCTGGTCGAGAACGAGTGGTACGGGTGGTGCACCAGGATGTCGCACTCGCGCAGCCGGTTGAAGACGCTGCGCGGCACCTCACCGTCGGCCAGCTGCGGATGCGTGGCCGGGACGAACGGCCGGTCCTTCAGGTCGTCGCGGTCGCACTCGTTGAACACCTGCCACAGCGCGGACAGGTCGAGCAGGCCGGGCACCCGCAGCACGTCCGCGCTCTCCATCTCCAGCTCGCGGGTGAGCAGGTCCAGCACGTGGTCGCTGATGGACGCGGCGACCTCCAGCCGCACCGGCGGGCCGAAGCGGCGCTGCGCCAGCTCGCGTTCCAGCGCCTGCAGCAGGTCCTCGTCGCGGTCCTCGTCGACCTCCAGCTCGGCGTTGCGGGTGACCCGGAACAGGTGCCACTCCAGGATTTGCATGCCGGGGAACAGCTGATCGAGGTGGACCGCGATGAGCTCCTCGACGGGCAGGAACCGTACGCCGCGGCTGTCGTTCTGGACCGTGACGAAGCGCGCCACGTTGTTGGGCACCTTGACCCGGGCGAACAGCTCGGAGCTGGCGTCGGCCGGGTCGCGCAGGGCGACGGCCAGATTCAGCGACCGGCTGGAGATGTACGGGAACGGGTGCGCCGGATCCACCGCCAGCGGCGTGAGGACCGGGAAGACCTGCTCCCGGAAGAACGTGTGCAGCCGCTCGCGCTCGGGCGCGTCCAGCTCCTCCCAGCCGACCAGCTCGATGCCCTCGCCGGACAGCTTGGGCCGGACCTCCTCGCCGAAGCACGCGGCGTGGCGGGTCACCAGGTCGGCGGCCCGCTCATTGATCATCTCCAGCTGGAAGCGGAGCGAGACCCGGTCCCCGCCGCGCTTGGGCAGGCCCGCCTTGAGGCGGCGCTTCAGACCGGCCACCCGGACCATGTAGAACTCGTCCAGGTTGCTGGCGAAGATGGCCAGGAACTTGGCGCGTTCCAGCAGCGGGGTGCCGGGATCCTCGGCCAGCGCCAGGACGCGGGCGTTGAAGTCGAGCCAGGACAGCTCGCGGTTGAGGAACCGGTCCTCCGGCAGCGGATCGTCGGCGAGCGGGTCGGCTTCGTTCGGCGGGGCGGCGGTCATGGCGGGCTCCGTCGGTCGGTCGGCAGGCGCGGCGGATGTCACCGGCCCCTGCTCATGGGTCGCGGACTCCGTCGGCCGCTGGGCGGGTGTACCGGACCCGGCCGCCCGCTGGGTGGGGGTGGCCGGATCCGCCGGTGCTGTGGAGCGACCTGCGCCGTTCGATTCCGGTGCGGCGGACGGGCGGGGCAGGAACCGCCCGTCGGGACCGCGTTGCGGGGAACCGGAAGCGGTCGCCCGGGCCGATCCGGGCACGATCGTCCTGGGTCCGACGGGCGGGGTGCTCATTGCTCCATCATTCCCCGATCGTGGTGAATGGGAAATGAACACCGGCATGTCTGGTCAGTCTATTCCCGGTAGCTGGACACCGGTCACCGCACCCTCGGCGTCGACGTACGCCGTCACCCGCTGGCCGAGCCGCAGCAGGCGCAGCCCGGAGCGCGCGAACGCCTCCGCCGGGAACGGCAGTTCCGTGCCATCGTCGAGCAGCAACGTGCCCGTGTGCGTCTGCGGATCGAACGTCGCCACCGTGCCCTGCATACCCCGTACGCTACCGGGCGGGCACGCCCGAACCGGCGCAGTCCTGCCCGAGCGCACACCACAGCGCGCGGGTGTACGACCCGGCCCCCAGCGCCAGCACCGCCCGCAGGTCCTCCGGGGTGTCGACGTCCCGGCGCAGCCCCGGCCAGTCGCCCGCCAGCAGGTGCGCCCCCGACGCTGCGTGGTCGCCCGCCGAGCCGGGGCCGAAGCGCGGCCCGAGCGGCACCCCGGCCGGCGCGGCCAGCAGTACCGTGCCGGTGCCCGCCGCGTCCGCCACGAACGCCCGCTGATCACCCGCCGCGTGCAGCGCCGCCCCGAGTTCCTCCGGGCGCAGCGCGGGCAGATCGCCCGCCAGCACCACGCGGGGATGCGACAGGCCGGCGACGGTGTCCGCGCCGTGGCGCATGGCGGCGTTCAGGCCCGCGCCGGGCCGGTCCGGCACCGCGTGGGCACCCAGCTCGGTCACCGCGGCGGCCGCGTCCGGGTCGTCCGTGACCACGAGCAGCCGCGCCACCGCGGGGGCGTCGAGGACGGCCGCCACGGTGTCGCGCAGCATCGACAGCGCGAGTTCCGCGTGGCGCGCCGGGGCCACGGCACCGCGCAGCCGACTCTTCGCCACACCCAGCCGTTTCACCGGGATCACCGCCACCCAGCCCGTCCCTGCCACGCTCCCATCCTGCCAGCGACGCGACGACGTACCCCTGCCTGGCTCCCGGGCCCGCGAACAGGCATGATTTCGTCCCAGGGGTGTGGGCGGCGGCGGGGGTGCGCCGCGGAGGCAGGGAGGCGGCGCCGTGGCGCAGCGCAAGCTCGGGTTCTGGCAATGGGTCGCCGTGGGGCTGGCCCTGCCGCCGATGAAGGTCTGGACGAAGCGGACCTGGACCGGGATGGAGAACCTGCCCGCGACCGGCGGCGCGATCATCGTGTCGAACCACCTCTCCCACTTCGACCCGCTGGTGCTCGCCCACTTCATCTTCGGCGCCGGGCGCTGGCCGCAGTTCCTCGGCAAGGCCAGCATCTGGAAGGTGCCCGGCGTCGGTTTCCTGCTCGACAAGGTCGAGCAGATCCCGGTCGAGCGGGGCAGCGTGGAGGCGGTCAGGTCGCTCGACACGCTCGTCGCAGCGCTGCGCGCCGGCGGCATCGTGGTCATCTACCCCGAGGGCACCACCACCCGCGAGCCGGATCTGTGGCCGATGCGCGGCAAGACCGGGGCCGCGCGGCTGGCGCTGCTCACCGGCGCGCCGGTCATCCCCGTGGCGCTCGACGGTGCGCAGCGGGTGTTCGACCCCCGGACCAAGAAGTTCTCCGTACGCCCGCGCATCCCGGTGCGGGTCATCGCCGGTAAGCCGGTCGACCTCAGCCGCTGGCAGGGCGAGGCGCCCAGCCGTACGGTGCTGGAGCAGATGACCGACGCGATCATGCTGAACGTCCGCGACCTGCTGGGCGAGCTGCGCGGCGCCCCACCACCCCCGCTGTACCAGCCCGGCGCCCGGCGCACCGCGGTCACGGACACCCCCGACGGAGGTACGGAATGAAGGCCACGGTCCTGGGCTCCGGCGCATGGGGTACGGCGTTCGCGAAGATGCTCGCCGAGGCGGGCGCGGACGTGACGATCTGGGCGCGGCGCGAAGCGGTGGCCAGGGCCATCCGCGAACGGGGCGTCAACGAGGGTTCCCTGCCCGGCGTCAAGCTGCCCGACCGGGTCACCGCCACCCACGACCTGCCGGAGGCGGTGGCCGGTGCGGGGATGGTGTTCATCGCGGTGCCCTCGCAGACCCTGCGCGCCAACCTGGCCGACTGGGCGCCGCACATCCCCGGCGACGCCACTCTCGTGTCCCTGATGAAGGGCATCGAGCTGGGCACGACCAAGCGGATGAGTCAGGTGATCGTCGAGACCGCCCGGGTCGACCCCGGCCGCGTCGCGGTGGTCTCCGGACCCAACCTGGCGCCCGAGATCGCCGCGGAACAGCCGGCCGCCACGGTCGTGGCCTGCACCGACGAGGGCCGCGCCAAGCAGGTCCAGCAGGCCATCGCGTTGCCGTACCTGCGGCCGTACACCAGCGACGACGTGATCGGGTGCGAGCTGGGCGGGGCGGTGAAGAACGTCATCGCGCTGGCGTACGGGATGGCCACCGCGATGGGCCTGGGCGACAACACCAAGGCGTCGCTGATCACCCGCGGGCTGGCCGAGACGGCCCGGCTCGGCGTGGCGCTGGGCGCCGACCCGCTCACGTTCGCCGGGCTGGCCGGGCTGGGTGACCTCGTGGCCACCTGCTCGTCGCCGCTGTCGCGCAACCGCACCTTCGGCGAGCACCTGGGCCGCGGCGAGTCGCTGGAGGCCGCGCAGGCCTCCACCAAGCAGACCGCCGAGGGCGTCAAGAGCTGCCTGGCCGTGCGGGACCTGGCTCGCGCCCACGGCGTCGAGATGCCGATCACCGAGCAGGTGGAACGGGTCTGCCACGAGGGCGTCGACCCGCGGGTCGCGGTGAAGCTGCTGATGGGCCGGGAGATGAAACCCGAATGACGGACGGCGACGGCACCCGCGCCGTGCACGCCGGGTTGCCGGCGCCGGAGCCGGGGCAGCCGTTCCTGCCGGGGCCGGTGTTCGCGGCGCCGTACCACCTGGACCCGGAGACCGGGCCGGGCCGCGACGGGTACGGCCGCCCGGACAACCCGACCCGGCGCGCCCTGGAGGCGGCCATCGGCGAGCTGGAGGGCGGCGCGGCCCTGGCGTTCGCCAGCGGGCAGGCCGCCATCACGGGGCTGCTGCTGGCCACCGTGCGGGCGGGCGACACTGTCGCGTTGCCGTCGGACGGGTACTTCACGGTGCGGGCGTTCGCCGAGGGCACGCTGCGGGACCTGGGGGTCAGTACCGTGCTGGTGCCCACGGCCGGGCCGTACCCGGCGTTCGGCGGGGTCCGGCTCGTGCTGCTGGAGACGCCCGCCAATCCCGGCCTCGACGTGTGCGACATCCGGGCGGTGGCTGCGGCCGCGCACGCCGCGGGCGCGCTGGTCGCGGTGGACAACACCACCGCCACGCCGCTCGGGCAGCGCCCGCTGGAGCTGGGCGCCGACGTGGTCGTCGCCTCCGGCACGAAGGCGCTGACCGGTCACTCCGATGTGCTGCTCGGCTACGTCGCCACCGCGGACTCCGACCTGCTGGCCCGGATGACCACGTGGCGGGCGCAGACCGGCGGGATCCCGGGCGCGTTCGACGCCTGGCTGGCGCACCGGTCCCTGGCGACGCTGGACCTGCGGCTGGCCCGGCAGAGCGCGAACGCGGACGCCGTGGCCCGGCTGCTGGCGGACCGTACGGACGTCACCGGTCTGCGCTGGCCGGGGCTGCCGGGCGACCCCTCGTACGCGCTGGCCCGCGCGCAGATGCGCCGGATCCCCGGAGTGGTCTCGTTCGACCTGGGCAGCGCGGAACGGGTGGCGCGGTTCCTGGCCGCGTCCCGGCTGGTGTTCGCGGCGACGTCGTTCGGCGGGGTGCACACGTCGGCCGACCGGCGCGCCCAGTGGGGCGACGACACCGCGCCCGGTTTCGTGCGCCTGTCCTGCGGCATCGAGGACACCGCCGACCTGATCGCCGACCTGACCGCCGCCCTCGACGCCGGGTGATCCGGGCACCGCTACGGTGACCGCATGACAGCGCAGGGGGAACGGGCGGCGCCGCAGTGGAGCAGTTTCACCGGGGACCAGGTCGCGGCACTGACCGCCGGCACGAGCTTCCTCGCGGACCCCACCGAGCGGGACTGCCCCGCTTGCGGTCGGCGCGCTGTCCGCGCGTACCTGAATGTCCCGCCGAAGGCGCGGCGGCCCACCCTGGTGAGTTACGTGTGGTGCTCGGCCTGCCACCGGTTCGTCGGCACCCGCGCGGCGCATCCCGCCGGGATCGTCGTCTCCGATCCGCTGGCCGTGCTCGAAGCCGAGCAGCGGCGCGAGCTGGAGCGCAGCCTGGTCGGCTTCCTCGCCCACCTGGACGGTCTCTGGGACGCCGGCGTCCTCCCGCAAACCTTCACCGCCGCTGTCTGAGCATCTCCCGCGATCTTGATGAGTTCGGGTGCGGAGCTGACCCGAAGTCTTCAACTTTGCGGTGAATTCGGTTACGCGACGTATTGGTCTGATTGACGGTGCGTCCTATTCGTCGTGTTCCTGCCGGGGGGATCGGAGAAATGGCCTACGCAGAGTAGGGTCTGCTCCGGCATGCCGAGCTCGGGTGAGCAGGCAGCCTGCCGTAACGGTGCGGCGCCCGATCAGCCCCCGGATGAGGAGCCCCTCAGTGTCGACCCCTCGCAAGACCCGTGTGGCGCTCGTGTTCGGCGGGCGCAGTACCGAGCACGGCATCTCCTGCGTCAGTGCCGGCAGCATCCTGTCCGCCCTGTCCCCGGACGAGTACGAGGTCGTGCCGGTCGGCATCACCCGCGCGGGCCGCTGGGTGCTGGCCAGTGACGACCCGGCCCCGCTGGCCATCGCGAACCGGCGGCTGCCCGAGATCACCGCGGCGGCCGGTTCAGCGGTCGTGCTGCCCACCGACCCCACCGCGAACGGGCTGCTGGTGCTCGACCCGGCCGCCGGGGCCACCGCGCTCGCGGATGTGGACGTCGTCTTCCCCGTCCTGCACGGCGCGTACGGCGAGGACGGCACCATCCAGGGCCTGCTGGAGATGGCCGGCATCCCGTACGTGGGTGCCAACGTCTTCGCCTCCGCCGCCGCCATGGACAAGGAGTTCACAAAGAAGCTCGCGGCGGCCGAGGGCATCCCCGTCGGCCCGTACGCGGTGCTGCGCGCCGGTGCCTCGCTGTCCGAGGCGGACAAGGAGCGCCTCGGCCTGCCCGTCTTCGTCAAGCCGTCGCGGGCCGGTTCGTCGCACGGCATCACCAAGGTCAGCGACTGGGCGGAGCTGGACGCGGCGGTCGCGACGGCCCGGCAGATCGACCCCAAGGTGCTCATCGAGGCGGCCATCGTGGGCCGCGAGATCGAGTGCGGCGTGCTGGAGGGCGAGGCGGGCGGCGCCCCGGAGGCGTCGCTGCTGGCCGAGATCCACGTCAGCGACCACGAGTTCTACGACTTCGAGGCGAAGTACCTCGACGGGTCCTCGTCGTACGACATCCCCGCGAACCTGCCGCCCGAGGTGAGCCGCCAGGTGCAGGAGTACGCCTGCCGCACCTTCACCGCCCTGGACTGCGCCGGGCTGGGCCGGGTCGACTTCTTCGTCACGGCGGACCACCAGATCTACCTCAACGAGATCAACACGATGCCGGGGTTCACCCCGACCTCGATGTTCCCGCTGATGTGGGCGGCCACCGGCCTGGAATACCCGAAGCTGGTGGACCGGCTGATCCGCACCGCCCTGCGGCGCGGCACCGGCCTGCACTAGGTGTACTGACCACGGACGTTGGTGACGGGGAGATCTTGAAATAGGTGAGGGCCTTCGGGTTCGGTGTGGATTGCGACGTCCTACCCCGAACCTGCGGAGGCCCTCATGCCCCACCGTAATGCACCCTTGTCCGAGACCGGCCGGCTGCGTCTGGCCCGCTGCGTGGTCGACGACCGGTGGCCGCTGCGGCGGGCTGCGGAACGCTTTCAAGTCAGCCCGACGACCGCGAAACGCTGGGCCGACCGCTACCGCACCGACGGACCCGCCGGTATGCGCGACCGATCCTCACGCCCACACCACAGCCCGACCCGAACCAACACCCGTACCGAACGACGCATCATCAAAGTTCGGGTCCTGCGCCGATGGGGACCCACCCGCATCGCCTACCTGCTCGGCCTGAACCCGGCCACCGTGCACCGCGTCCTGGCCCGCTACCGCCTGGCCCGGCTGACTCACCTCGACCGGGCCACCGGCCGGGTGATCCGCCGCTACGAACACGAAGCGCCCGGTGACCTGATCCACGTCGACATCAAGAAACTGGGCAACATCCCCGACGGCGGCGGCCACCGCGTCGTCGGCCGTCATGCCGGCACCCGCAACCGCTCGGCCATGCCCGGAGTCAAACGTGTCCGACGCGGAGAACCCCAGCTCGGCTACCACTACCTGCACAACGCCGTCGACGACCACTCCCGCCTGGCCTACACAGAGATCCTGCCCGACGAAACCCGAGAAACCGCGACAGCCTTCTGGCAACGAGCCCACGCCTGGTTCACCAGCCACGGCATCACCGTCAGACGGGTCTTGACCGACAACGGCTCCTGCTACCGCTCACACGTATGGCGCGACACGCTCACCGACGCCGGAATCGCCCACAAACGCACCCGCCCATACCGGCCCCAGACGAACGGAAAAGTCGAGCGCTACAACCGCACCATGCTCGACGAATGGGCCTACGCCCGCGCCTACCACACCGAAGCCGAACGCCGCGAGGCCCTGCCCGCCTGGCTCCACTCCTACAATCACCACCGCGGACACACCGCACTCAACGGCCGACCACCCGCCAGCCGCGTTCCCAACCTCTTGGGTCAGAACAACTAGGTCAGCGGCAGCGTCACAGGCAGCCCGAGGGCACGCCCGTCGTCCGGGCCCCGTCCCGGGCGGCCACCGGGTCGGAGAACTCGTTGGCCCACTGGGCGGCCTGCGCGTACTTCGCGGGCACCGTGACCTGCACCGGCACCTCACGGTCCATGGTCGTGAAGACCGGACCGACGGGATCCTGGCGGGCGTACCAGCACACCCCGTTCATGTTCAGCAGCTCGGTGTCGAGCGGCACGCACCCGGCGCCGCCGTCCACCGTCGCGCACATCGTGGGCTGCGCGACCCCGCAGGCCAGGGTGATCGGCGGTTCGCCCCAGGCGGCGTTCTGCCGCGGCCCCGCGGTCACCGTCCGGGCCGGCAGGTCGCGCAGTTTCCCGGGCAGGCGCGAGGTGATGGCCGGGCACACCTGCGCGGCGCGCCCGGCCAGCGCGGGCGCGGCCATCGGCACCGCGGTGTCCGGCACGGCGGCCGCGGTGGGCGCCGCCGGTGCGGGCGCGGGCTCACCGGGCCGCAGGACCTGCGTGAAAATCAGGAATCCCACGAGTACGGCGACCGGCACGGCGACCACCGTGGCCCACAGGGCGGCGGTGCGTTTCGTACGGTCGGGTGCTGCCTGTTCCTCGCGGGTTTCCACGTCGAGCATGGTCAGAGATTTACCACGGAGCAGGTGAGGGTCCGGGTGATGCCCGGTACGTACTGGACCTTGCTCACAATGAGCTGCCCCAGCTCGTCGACGCTGTGCGCCTCGGAGAGCACGACCACGTCGTACGGACCGGTGACCGCGTCGACCCGGACAACTCCGGGGATTTTGTCGATCGCTGCGGCCACGTCACGTGCCTTTCCCACCTCCGTCTGGATGAGGATGTATGCCTGGACCACGATCCGACTCCTCTCCGCCGCTGGCGACCCGAACGTGAAACTACAGCACGGAGCGGCCGGAAAGCGGAATGCCACCGTAAGGAAGGGGATTGGCGACGTGAGCATCGCGGAGGCGGGGGAGTTCGGGCTCATCGCCCGGATCGTCGCGCGGCTCGATTTCGGTACGGCGAGCCTGCTCGGCCCGGGCGACGACGCCGCGGTGGTGGCCGCGACGGACGGCCGCGTCGTGGCGAGCACGGACGTACTCGTGGAGGGCCGGCACTTCCGGCGGGACTGGTCGAGCGCCACCGACGTCGGACACCGGGCCGCCGCCGCGAACCTGGCCGACATCGCCGCCATGGGAGCCACCCCGACGGCACTGCTGGTGGCCCTGTGCGCGCCGGTCGACCTGGACATCTCGTGGGCCGAGGACCTGGCCGCCGGCCTGTCCGCCGAGGCCGCCAAGGTCGGTGCCGGGGTGGTCGGCGGGGACATGTCCGCCAGCCCGACCCTGACGATCGCGGTCACCGCGCTCGGTGACCTGGGCGGCCACGCCCCGGTGCTGCGCAGCGGGGCACAGCCGGGCGACGTGGTGGCCCTCGCGGGCCGGACCGGCTACGCCGCGGGCGGGTACACCGTGCTGTCACGCGGCTTCCGCACCCCGAAACTGCTGGTGGAGGCGTACCGGCGGCCGGAGGTGCCGTACGAGGCGGGTGCGGCCGGGGCGGCGCTGGGCGCCACTTCCATGATCGACGTGTCGGACGGGCTGCTGCAGGACCTGGGGCACGTCTCCGCCGCCAGCGTGGTCGGGATCGACCTGCACACCGACGCGTTCGAGATCCCCGACGCGATGCGCGACGCGGCGATCGCGCTGGGGGTCGACCCGTACCAGTGGGTGCTGGGTGGGGGCGACGACCACGCGCTGGCCGCGACGTTCCCGCCGGGGGTGACGCTGCCGGCGCAGTGGCGGGTGATCGGCGGGGTGCACGAGGGCACCGGGGTGACCGTGGACCGCAAGCCCTGGCAGGGCGGCACCGGGTGGGACCACTTCCGCTGACGGCTAGGGTGGCCCCCGTGAGTGAGATCGATATCCGGCCGGCCCGGTTCACGGCGCCCGAGGTGCAGTTACTCGTCGCGGACGCGTTGGGTGACCTGTCCCAGCGCTACGGCGGGACCGGCGACGACACCCCGATCGCCGCCGAGGACTTCGAGGCGCCGTCCGGGGCGTTCTTCGGGGCCTACCTGGGTGATGCGCTGGTGGGGTGCGCGGGCTGGCGGGCGCACGGCGAGGACGCGGAACTCAAGCGCATGTACACGTCCCCGTCGGTGCGGGGGCGGGGGGTGGCCCGGCGGCTGCTGGCGGCGGTGGAGGACTCGGCGCGGGCCGACGGGCGCAAGCGGATGATCCTGGAGACCGGTGACCGCCAGCCGGAGGCGATCGCGCTGTACACCTCCGCCGGGTACGAGCGGATCGAGGACTTCGGCTACTACAAGGGCCAGGCCGGGGTGCTGTCGTACGCCCGTACGTTGTAAGTCGGGACAACGCAGATAGCCGCCGGGTCGGGTGACCCGGCGGCTACGGCAGAACAGCGGTCTGGGTGGTTGCCCGCGTCAGGCGCGGACGACCTTGCCGGCCTTGATGCAGGACGTGCAGACCTTCAGCTTCTTGGTCGTGCCGCCACCGGCCGGGGTGCGCACCGACTGGATGTTGGGGTTCCAGCGGCGGTTGGTCCGCCGGTGCGAGTGGGACACGTTGTGGCCGAAGCCCGGTCCCTTGCCACAGACGTCGCACACGCTAGCCACGGGATACTCCTGGGATTGATTCGCTGAGCCGTCGAGGTGCCCAGCGCTCAGCGCGCGGGCAACCTGGCCAGGTTACCCGATGGTCGCGCCGGGCAGCCAATCGCCCCCGGGCATCCGGGCCCTCTCCGGCTCCACCGACAGCGCCGCGAGTGCCTGACTCGGCGATTTGTCGGTGCGGGTGAGTACGATTTTCGCGTGCTGGACACCCTCGACGACGCCGCGGTCCGCCGCTGGTGCGGCGGCGGGTTGGCCGCCCTGCGCGCCCACCAGCACGAGATCGACGAGCTGAACGTCTACCCGGTGCCCGACGGCGACACCGGCACCAACCTGGTGCTCACCCTCGCCTCCGCCCAGCAGGCGCTGGCCGAGCCGGAGCCGGGCGGGCAGGCCCGGGGCGGCCAGGCCCGGAGCGGGGAAGCCCAGAGCGGTCGGACCCAGAGCGGTCAGACCCAGAGCGCTCAGGCGCAGAGCGGGGAGGCCCGGGTCGGCGACACGATGCGCCGGATGGCGCGGGGCGCGCTGCTGGGCGCCCGCGGCAACTCCGGCGTGATCGTCTCCCAGATCCTGCGCGGCATGGCCGACACGTTCGCCACCGTGGTCTCTGTGCGCGGCACCGAGCTGGCCCGCGCGCTGCGCACGGCCACCGACGCGGCGTACGCGGCGGTGGCCCGCCCCGTGGAGGGCACGGTGCTGTCGGTCGTGGCGGCCGCGGCCGAGGGCGCGGGGCGGATCGCCTCGGACGATCTGGTCGCGACCGCTCAGGCGGCGGCCCGGGCGGCGGCCGAGGCCCTGGCGCGGACCCCGCAGCAGCTGCCCGTGCTGGCCCGGGCGGGGGTGGTCGACGCGGGCGGGCGGGGGCTGGTGCTGCTGTTGGAGGCCCTGGTCGACGCGCTCGGCGGCCGCGCGGACACCGAGAGCGCGCCGGCGGCGTCGGGCGGCGTACCGGCGGCGGAGGGGGTCACGGCGCCGGACTGCGGCGTGGGGCCCGGCGGAGACCCGGCGCACGAGGGCGAGTCCGCCTTCGGTTACGAGGTGCAGTACCTGCTGGACGCCGAGCCCGCCGCCGTCGCTCGGCTGCGCGCCACCCTGGCCGAGCTGGGCGACTCGCTGGTCGTGGTCGGCACCGGTGAGGGCGCCCCGCCCACCTGGAACGTGCACGTCCACGTCGACGACATCGGCGCGGCCATCGAGGCGGGCGTCGTCGCCGGGCGCCCGCACCGGATCACGGTCACCCCGCTGGAGGAGCGGGTGCCCGTACCAGCCGAGCTGCCGCCCGCCGTGCCCGACCCGGAGGCACGGGGGGCGGTCGTGGTGGCCGCGGGTCACGGGCTGACCGCGCTGCTGGCCGCCGAGGGCGCGGTCGTGGTGGGCCGTAATCCGTCCACGGCCGAGATGCTGGCCGCCATCGAGCAGACCGGAGCCCCCCGGGTGGTGCTGCTGCCCAACGACGCCAACACGCAGGCGGTCGCGGACGCGGCGGCTCGGGAGGCCGCCACCACCGGGGTCCGGGTCAGCGTGGTGCCGACCCGTTCGCCGGTGCAGGCGCTGGCCGCGCTGGCCGTGCGCGACGCGCAGCGGCGCTTCGCGGACGACGTGATCGCGATGGCGGAGGCCGCCGGGGCATGCCGCTACGGCGAGGTGTGCACCGCGGGCCGGGAGGCGTTCACCGTGGCGGGCCGCTGCCGCCCGGGTGACCTGCTGGGCCTGGTGGACGGCGAGGTGCACATCATCGGCGACGACCTGGAGACCGTCTCCAAGCAGCTGATCGACCGGATGCTCGGCGGCGGCGGCGAGATGGTCACCCTGGTGCTGGGCGCCGACGCCCCGGCCGAGCTGGATCCGACGCTGCGCTCGCACGTGGGCCACACCTGGCCCTTCGTCGAGGTGCACCTCTACACGGGTGGGCAGCCTCGCTACCACCTGCTGGTGGGAGTGGAATGACCGACACCGGCACCGCGGTCACGACCGGCACCCCGCTGCGCGCGGTGGTGGGCGAGAAGACCGCGAAGGCCCTGGCCGCACACCTCGACCTGCACACCGCCGGCGACCTCGTCTACCACTTCCCGCGCCGCTACGACGAGCGCGGGGAGCACACCGACATCCGGGCCCTGACGGTGGGCGAGGAGGTCACCCTGCTGGCCCAGGTGCAGAGCACGACGGTACGTCCGATGCGCGCCCGCAAGGGCACCATGCTGGAGATCACCATCGGGGACGGCTCCGGAGCGACTCTCACCTGCACGTTCTTCAACCAGGCGTGGCGGGAGCGGGATCTGCGCCGGGGGCGGTGGGGGCTGTTCGCGGGCAAGGTGACCGAGTTCCGCGGCAAGCGCCAGCTCAACGGGCCCGCCTATCAGCTGTTGCGGGCCGACGCCTCGCAGGACGAGGCCGCCGAGGAGATCGAGGAGTTCGCGGGCGCGCTCATCCCGGTGTATCCGGCGGCCGCCGCGGTGCCGACCTGGGTCATCGCCCGCTGCGTACGCACCCTGCTGGATACGTTGCAACCGCCGGACGATCCGCTGCCCGCCCCGGTGCGCGCCAACCGTGGCCTGGTCGGGCTCGGCGCGGCGCTGCGGGAGGTGCACCGGCCCAGCTCCAAGGAGGAGCTGTATCGGGCGCGGCACCGGCTGAAGTGGGACGAGGCGTTCGCCGTACAGCTGACGCTCGCGCAGCGGCGGGCCCGCGCGGCCGAGTCCCCGGCACGGGCCCGGCCCCGCACGGACGACGGGCTGCTGGCCGCCTTCGACGCTGCCCTGCCGTACGAGCTGACCGACGGGCAGCGCCGTGTCGGCGAGGAGATCGCCGCCGACCTGGGCGGATCCCATCCGATGCACCGGCTGCTGCAGGGCGAGGTCGGCTCCGGCAAGACCCTGGTCGCGGTACGGGCCATGCTGCAGGTGGTGGACGCGGGCGGGCAGGCGGCCCTGCTGGCCCCGACCGAGGTGCTGGCCACCCAGCACCACCGGGGCATCGCGGCGCAGCTCGGCGCGCTCGGCCGCGCCGGTGAGCTGGACGGCGACCCGCGCGGCACCCGGCTGGCCCTGGTCACCGGCTCGCTCGGCGCCGCGGCCCGGCGCGCCGCGCTGGCCCAGCTGGCCGACGGCAGCGCCGGCATCGTGGTCGGCACCCACGCCCTGCTGTACGAGGGCGTCGACTTCCACGACCTCGGCCTGGTCGTGGTGGACGAGCAGCACCGGTTCGGGGTGGAACAGCGCGACGCCCTGCGCGCCAAGGCCGCCCAACCGCCGCACGTGCTGGTAATGACCGCGACGCCGATCCCGCGCACGGTCGCCATGACCGTGTACGGCGACCTGGAGACCTCGACCCTGTCGCAGCTGCCGCGCGGCCGGTCGCCCATCGCCTCGCACGTGGTTCCGGCGGCGGAGAAGCCCGCGTACCTGGACCGGGCGTGGCAGCGGCTGCGCGAGGAGGTCCAGGCGGGCCACCAGGCGTACGTGGTGTGCCCGCGGATCGGGGAGGCCGGTGGTGACGAGGACGAGGAGCCGCCCAGCGACAACGAGTCCGCGCGCCGCCCGCCGCTGGCGGTGACCGAGGTGGCGCCGCTGCTGGCCGAGGGCCCGCTGAAGGGCCTGCGGCTCGGCGTGCTGCACGGGCGGCTGCCCGCCGACGAGAAGGACGCGGTGATGCGGAGATTCGCGGCGGGCGAGCTGGACGTCCTGGTGGCCACGACGGTCATCGAGGTGGGGGTGGACGTACCCAATTCCACCGTGATGATCATCCTGGACGCGGACCGGTTCGGCGTCTCCCAGCTGCACCAGCTGCGCGGCCGGGTGGGCCGGGGCGCGGCGGCCGGCATCTGCCTGCTCGTCACCGAGGCGGTCGAGGGTTCGGCGGCCCGGGAGCGGCTGGACGCGGTGGCGTCCACCACGGACGGTTTCAAGCTCGCGGAGCTCGACCTGGAGCAGCGCCGCGAGGGCGACGTGCTGGGCGCGTCGCAGTCCGGGCGGCACTCGCACCTGCGCCTGCTGTCGCTGCTGCGCGACGCCAAACTCATCACCGAGGCGCGTGCCGAGGCGGCCGACCTCGTCGGCGACGACCCGGATCTGTCGCGCCACCCGGCCCTGGCCGCGTCGGTGGCCGCCCTGGTCGACGAGGAACGCGCCGAGTTCCTGGAGAAAGGCTGAGCATGCTGCTGCATTTCTGTGGCCGCGCCGACTGGGCGGCGGCCGTCGCGGCCGGGTCCTACGCCGCGGACACCCTCGCCACCGAGGGTTTCATCCACTGCTCCACGACCGCGCAGGTGCACCTCCCGGCGAATGCGCTGGCCCGCGGCCGCACCGACCTGGTGCTGCTGCACATCGACGAGACCCGGCTGCCGTCGCCGCCGGTGTGGGAGCCGGGCCAGCCGGCCGACCCGGACGGGATGCTGTTTCCCCACGTGTACGGGCCGATCCCGGTCGACGCGGTGGTCGCGGTGACCGACTTCCCGCCCGGCCCGGACGGCACGTTCGCGCCGCTGCCGCAGCCGTAACGCCGCCGGCGGGTCCGAGCGTCCGCAGAGGACGAAAAGGGGCGCACCGGCTGACCGGTACGCCCCTTTTCTAGGGAATCAGTGCTGTCAGGCGGTGAACTTCACCTTGCGCCGACGGGCCATGAAGAAGAGCACGCCACCGATGGCCAGCAGCGCGGCCGCGCCACCGGCGATCGAGCCCGCGGCCGCACCGGTCACCGGCAGACCGCCGCCGCCACCGTTGCTGTCACAGCCCTCGGGCAGCTTGTAGGTGATCGTCTCGACCGGGGAGGTCCCGTAGCCCTTGACGCTGATGCTGAGCTTGATCTGGAAGCCCGGCGTGGCGCTGAACTTCTCCACCTTGCGGTCGCCCTGCTTGAAGGCGACGTCCCGCTTCTCGCCCTTGCTGGTCTTGAGGTGGAGCGTGAACTCGATCCCGTCCTTGGGGTTGTCGAAGCCGATGCTGACCGTGGTGCAGTCCGCCTCGATGATCGGGGTCGGCTCGCCCGGCTCGGCGGGCTTGGTCGGCGGCGTCGACGGCTTGGTCGGCGGGGTGGACGGCTGGTCCGTCGGAGCGCACTTCTCCTTCGGCTTGGTGATCTCCTCCGACACGGTCTTGTCGATGTCGGTGTAGTTGCGGATCCAGTGCGCGCCGATGGTGAGCGTCGCGGACTCGTCTTCCTTCGTCAGCTTCTGCTCGCCCTTGAGCTCGCCCTCGCCGTTCTTGGGCAGGACGTCCTTGACGGCGATCCCGGAGAACTTGCTGTCCTCCGGCCCGGCCGTCACGACCGTGATGTCGCCCTGAAGGTCCTTCTCACTGTTGGTGACGCTCCAGGTCACCGTCCACGAGCCGTCCTCCTGGACGCAGGACGGGGTCCCACTGATGATCGGGTGGTGGGCGCTGGCGGGGGCGGCGAATGCGACGACCCCGGCGAGGCCGAGGAAGGTGCCGGCCAGCGCGGCCGTGCTGCGGCGCAGCGGCGACTTGAACAGCTTCACGCGTACTCCTGGAGGAGAAGAGGAGAAGGGGTACGGGTCGCGGAGGGCAGCGATGTCGCGGATGGACGGTCCGCGGACGACGCCTCCCCACGTCGTCGTGTCGCCGGCGTTTCGGCGCCACAGGGGCATGACCATAGCCACTGTGGTGCCGCTGTGGAACCTCTCAGCGGGGCTTAAGGGTGTTGATGCGCGCCCGAGATCTTTGCTCCACTGAGTGCAGTGCCTCCGATGCGCCGTGTATCGATCGCCGCCGCGTTTCCGGCCGTGCATATCCGATCAATTCGGGCACAGCTACGTAAATGCTGTCGACACGCCTCGTCCGGCTATGTGGGGGTTCCTGTGGCGAACCTCGCCTTGCGCGGTTCCGCCCGGAAGGCGGATCTCGTCATCCATTGGGGATCTTTCCGACCTCGATCGGGTCGAGGCCGGTATGCCCGCCCGGGGCCCGGACCGGTGCCGCACCCCGCGGCGGCCGGTGCAGTAGCGTCAGACGGGTAGCCACACACCCGCGAGAGGGGCCATGACCAGGATCATCGCCGGTGCCCACGGCGGTCGCCGGCTGGCCGCACCGGCCGGCGCGCAGACCCGGCCGACGTCCGACCGCGTCCGGGAGGCGTTCTTCAGCTCCGTGGAGGCCCTCACGGATCTCGAGGGGGCCCGCTTCGCCGACCTGTACGCCGGTTCGGGAGCGGTCGGCCTGGAGGCGCTGTCCCGGGGGGCGAGTTTCACGCTGCTTGTCGAGTCCGACGGGCGGGCGGCCCGGATCATCCGGGACAACATCGTGGCGTTGCGCGTCGGCACGGCCGCCCGGCTGGTCACGGGCAAGGTCGCCCAGGTGCTCGCGACCCCGCCCGAGGGCGGGCCGTACGACGTGGTCTTCGCCGACCCGCCGTACGCGCTGGGCGACGACGAACTGGCCGACATGCAGCGGGCCCTGCTCGACAACGGCTGGCTGGCGCCGGGCGCGGTGGTCGCGATCGAGCGGTCCACCCGTACGGCGGTGCGCGGTGAACCACTGGCCTGGGTGGACGGGATCGCCGCCGAGCGCAGCCGCCGCTACGGCGAGACCACTCTTTGGTACGGTCGCCGATCATGAGACGTGCGGTCTGTCCCGGCTCCTTCGACCCGGTGACCAACGGGCATCTGGACATCATCGGCCGGGCGAGCCGGCTCTTCGACGAGGTCATCGTCGGTGTGCTCATCAACCAGTCGAAGAGCGGCCTGTTCACGGTCGAGGAACGGCTGGACATGCTGCGCGAGGTGACCGCCAAGTACGGCAACGTCCGGGTCGAGTCCTTCCACGGCCTGCTGGTCGACTTCTGCCGCGCCCAGCAGGCGGCGGTCGTGGTCAAGGGGCTGCGCGCGGTCAGCGACTTCGACTACGAGTTGCAGATGGCGCAGATGAACATCGGCCTCTCCGGCGTCGAGACGTTGTTCATGCCGACCAACCCGCTGTATTCATTCCTCTCGTCCAGCCTGGTCAAGGACGTCGTGAAGTGGGGCGGCGACGCTTCGGGGTATCTGCCGGACTTCGTCGCCGAGCTGCTGGCGGCCCGGCTGCGCCAGGGCTGAGCGCGCCCGACGCGCCGACGGCGATCGAGCGGGCGAGTCCCACTTCGCCTCATCATTAACGGCAGTAACGTGTCCACACCACGCACCGTGGGTGCGAGACGACAGGAGTGAGGCACCGGTGGATCCGCTGGACCGCATCGACGAGATCATCGCCATGGTGGAGGCCGCGCGCTCCGTGCCCATGTCGCGGACCAACTTCCTGTTCGACCGTGCCGAGATGATCGCCCTGCTCGACGAGCTGCGCGCCGAACTGCCGGGGGACATCCGCCGGGCGGTGGCGCTGCTGGAGGAGCGCGACAAGATCATCGACGCGGGCAAGCGCGAGGCGGACCGGATCATCAGCGAGGGCGAGACCGAGCACGCCCGGCTCGTCTCCGTCAACGAGATCACCGTGTCCGCCGAGCACGAGGCGGCCCGGATCATCGCGGAGGCCCGCTCCGAGGCGCAGCGGCTGCGCGAGGAGGTCGACGACTACGTCGACACCGCCCTGGCCAACTTCGAGCAGTTCCTCACCCGCGCGCTCGCCTCCATCGAGCGTGGCCGGGACAAGATGCATGCCCTGCGCGAGATCGGCACCTTCCAGGGGGAGGACGCCGAGCGTCCGCTGCCGTTCTGACCCGGTTCGACGCCCGGCCGCCTGCTCAGGTAATCTTTCGTGTCGGCCTGCACCGGGCCGGAGTTTTACCACGCCCGAAACAGGCCCAGCACTTCCGCAACAAGGTTCCAGGCACCCCACCATGCCCAAGCATCCGCAGAATCACCTCGATCCCAGGCAGCCGCTGGTCGTCGACACGACGAAGCTCCCGCGCCAGCCTGGTGCGACGCGTACCCTTCAGCGGGTGGTGCCGGCCCCGCTGGATCTCGGGCTGGAGCTGATCCAGGTGCCCGAGGGCTCCGACCTCGAACTCGACCTGAGCCTGACGTCGGTCTCCGAGGGGGTCTACGTCAGCGGCGCGGTCCGGGGCTCGCTGTCCGGCGAGTGCGGGCGCTGCCTGAACCCGATCGGCGAGACCTTCGACGTGCCCATCGCGGAGCTGTACGCGTACGAGGACAGCACCACCGAGGAGACGACGGACTCCGACGAGGTCGGCCGGATGCAGGGTGACCTGATCGACCTGGAGCCGGCGGTACGGGACGCGGTGGTGCTCACGCTGCCGCCGAACCCGGTCTGCCGGCCGGACTGCCCGGGGTTGTGCCCCGAGTGCGGGGTGCATCTCGACGACCTCCCGGCCGACCACAGCCACGAGGACGTGGACCCCCGCTGGGCCGCTCTGCAGAGCCTGTCGGACGCGGCTGCGCCGCAGCACCAGAACATTGAGCTGTCAAAGGCGGCTTCGCCGCAACACCAGCAACACCGGATCGAGGAGTAGGTACCGTGGCCGTCCCCAAGCGCAAGATGTCGCGCAGCAACACCCGTTCGCGCCGGGCGAACTGGAAGGCGACCGCGGTCTCGACCGTGGCCTGCCCCCAGTGCAAGTCGCCGAAGCTGCCGCACGCCGCCTGCTCGGTCTGCGGCACGTACAACGGTCGTCAGGTCCTCGAGGTCTGAGTCGCCAGGAGTGACACGCCCGGACACCGGGCGGGTCGCGCCTGAGCGACGGCGATCGCCCGGTGCCCCGGCTCCCGGGCGGCCCGGCGGGGAATCCCCCACCGGCGCTGCCCCGGACACGGGCACCGCGCGGATCGCCGTCGACCTCCTCGGCGGGGACCATGCTCCCGCCGTCGTGGTTGACGGCGCTCTGCGCGCCTGTCAGGCCGACCCGGCCCTTCAGCTTCTGCTCGTCGGCCCGCCGGACGCGGCCGACGCGGTGACCGCTGCTCTGCCACCGGCCGATCGCGGCCGGGTGCGCACTCTCACTCCGGGCGACCGCCCCGACCTGGCCCGCCTGCGAGGTTCCGCCGGGCTCGCCCGAGGCGGCGTCGCGGGATCCGGACCCGTCCGAGGCGGCGGGCACGATCCCACCGCCGAACCGGGGCCCGCGCGTGGCGGCCGACCGGAGCACGACGAGAGCTGGGTCGAGTCCGGGGTGCGCGCGGCCGTACTGGCGGTCGCGCAGGGCCGGGCCGACGCGGTCGTGTCGGCGGGCAACACCGGCGCCACGGTCACCTCCGCGGCGCTCGGCCTGGGCCGCTGGCCCGGGGTACGCCGCCCCGCGCTGGCCGCCGTCCTGCCCACCGTCGCCGGGCGGCTGGTGCTTCTCGACGTGGGCGCCTCGGTGGACCCGGACGAGCCGACCCTCGGCATGCACGCCCAGCTCGGCGCCGCGTACGCGGCCGTCGTGCACGGCGCGGACCGGCCCCGGGTCGGGTTGCTCACCATCGGCACCGAGCGCGGCAAGGGTGACCGGCTGCGCCGCACCGCCCCGGCCGTGCTGGCCGGGACCGGCCTCCCCGCGGGGGCCCGTTACGTCGGACTGGTCGAGGGCAACGACGTCGTCCACGGCGCGGGCGCCGACGTCGTGGTGACCGACGGCTTCACCGGAAACATCCTGCTCAAGGGGCTGGAAACCGCGTACGCGCTGGTGGGCCCGCCCACGGCCGCCGCCGACCCGCCGCCCCGCGCGGCGGTCCTGCTCGGAGTCGCGGGCACCGTCGTGGTGTGCCACGGCGCCGCCGGCCCCGACGACCTGGCCGCGGGCATCGCCCTCGCGGCCACCCTGCACCGCCGGGCCGCCGTCGCGGCCATCGCCGGAATGATCCCGCTCAGCGAGGTGTCACATGACCAATGAGAAACGTCGCCGGCCGTCCACCTTGCCCCTGGAGGAGGCGTTCGGGATCACCCTCGACCCCGACCTGCTGGGACGCGCCCTGACCCACCGCTCGTACGCGTACGAGAACGGCGGCCTGCCCACCAACGAGCGCCTGGAGTTCCTCGGCGACTCCGTGCTCGGCGTGGTGATCACCTCGGCGCTGTTCCACAACCACCCGGACCTGCCCGAGGGGCAGCTCGCCAAGCTGCGCGCCAGCGTGGTGAACATGCATGCGCTCGCCGACGTGGCGCGTTCGCTGGGCCCGCAGGGCCTGGGCCCGCACCTGCTGCTGGGCAAGGGCGAGGAGACCACCGGTGGCCGGGACAAGGCCAGCATCCTGGCCGACACGCTGGAGGCGCTGCTCGGCGCGATCTACCTGGAGCACGGGCTGGACGTCGCGTCCGAGGTGATCCACCGGCTGTTCGATTCGCTGATGGCCGAGTCGGCCGGGCGCGGGGCGGCCCTGGATTGGAAGACCAGCCTGCAGGAGCTGACGGCCGCGCTGGGGCTCGGCGTGCCGGACTACCTCATCGACGACTCCGGTCCGGACCACGCCAAGACGTTCACCGCCTGGGTGGTGGTGGCCGGCGAGCGCTACGGCGGCTCGGACGGGCGCAGCAAGAAGCAGGCCGAGCAGCGGGCGGCCGCCGCGGCGTGGCGCACGCTGACCGAGCGGGCCGAGGCGCAGACCCCGCCGCCCGCGGTCGCCGGGGGCGGCCACGCCGACCCGGCCCGCACCGGGGCCGCCGTGGACGGTGACGCGGCGGCGGCCCGGACCGACGTGCCCCCCGCCGCCGTGGACGGTCACCGGGACGGGACCGCGGGCGGAACCGCCGGGACCGGCACGACGGCCGGAAGCGGGACCACGGCCGGGAGCACGACGGCTGGGAGCGGGACGGCTGGGAGCGGGACGGCCGGGAGCGGGACGGCCGGGAGCGGGACGGCTGGGAGCGGGACGACTGCCGGGGACGGCGCGCAGCGGTGAGCATCGCGTCCGACGAGACGACCGGCGGGACCGCGGTGCCGGGCGACACCCCCGATGCCGAACCGGATCCGGGCCTCTGGGCGCGGGCCGGCCGGTGGCGCGGGGTCGGCGCCGCCGTCGGCATCTTCGCGCTGACCCGCATCGTCCAGCTGGCCATGCTGCTGTGGCTGGGCGCGGTCGCCGACGACGGGGTCGGCCTGCGGGGCCGCCTGCTGGTCTGGGACGCCGGCTGGTTCCTGCGGGTCGCCGTGCGCGGCTACCCGCACGGCTACACGTACGGCGACGACGGCCAGCTCCAGGGAAACGAGCTGGCCTTCTTCCCGCTGTACCCGATGCTGATCCGGGGCTTGACCGCACTCGGCCTCGAAGCCCCCACGGCGGCCATCACGGTGAGCTGGGTCGCGTCCGTGGGCGCTGCGGTCGCCCTGCACCTGCTCGGCACCAGCCTGTACGGCCGCCGTGCGGGCTGGGCCCTGGTCGCGATCTGCTGCTCCGCCCCGGTGTCCGTGGTGTTGTCCATGGCGTACTCGGAAAGCCTCTTCCTGGCCCTGGTGGCGGGGATGCTGGTGGCCGCGCACCGCCGGGTGTGGTGGGTGGCCGGCCTGCTCGGGCTCGGCGCCGCGCTGACCCGACCGACCGGCGTCGCGGCCGCGCTGGCGCTGGCCGTGGCGGCGTTGCTGGAGCTGCGCCGCCCGGACGCGCGGCGGCGGTGGATGCCGGTGGCGGCCGCCCTGCTGGCCCTCGCCGGGGTGCCCGCCTTCCTCGCCTGGGTGGGTCTGCGGGTGGGCGACGCGACCGCGTGGTTCCGGATCCAGACCGCCGGCTGGGGCACCTCTTTCGACTACGGCGAGAGCACTGTCGCGTTCCTCGGCCGCACGTTGAGCAGCGGCGACGGCTGGGTCCCGGTGAGCGTGGCGCTGCTGCTGCTCGTGGCGCTGGCCGCGGCCGGGGTGTCGCTGGCCGGTCGCCCCTGGCTGCCGCTGGCCGTGTACGGGGTCGTGGCGATGGTGCTCGTCTACGGCCAGGCGGGGTTCTACCACTCCAAGCCGCGGCTGCTGCTGCCCGTACTCTTGACGCTGCTGCCCGCGGTCATCGCCGCCGCCCGCGCCCGGCCACGGGTCGCGGTGCTGGCGATCACCGCCTGGGCCGCCTTCGGGCTGTGGTACGGCGCCTACCTGGTCGTCGTCTGGCCCTACACCCTCTAGCCGCGGAAGGGGCGCACGTGCCGGAGCTGCCCGAGGTCGAGACCGTCCGACAGGGACTCGCCACCTGGGTGACCGGCCGGACCATCGCCACGGTCGAGGTGCATCACCCGCGCGCGATCCGGCGCCATCTGCCCGGTGACGCCCACTTCGCCGCGGTGCTGACCGGCCGGACGGTCACCGGAGTGTCGCGGCGCGGCAAGTACCTGTGGCTGCCGCTGGACTCCGGCGACGCGATCATCGGCCACCTCGGGATGAGCGGGCAACTGCTGCTGCAGCCCGCCGAGGCTCCGGACGAGACCCACCTGCGGGTCCGGTTCACCTTCACCGACGGCGGCCCGCAGCTGCGCTTCGTCGACCAGCGCACGTTCGGTGGGCTGTCGGTGTCCGAGGGTGGTGCGGTGCTGCCCGCCGAGATCGCGCACATCGCGCGCGACCCGCTGGACCCGGAGTTCTCCGATGAGGACTTCGTGGCGGCGCTGCGCCGCAAGCGCACAGAGGTCAAGCGGGCGCTGCTCGATCAGACCCTGATCTCCGGGGTGGGCAACATCTACGCGGACGAGGCGTTGTGGCGCGCCCGGCTGCACGGCGCCCGGGCCACGGACGCGTTGACCGGCCCGGCCGCCCGCCGGCTGCTCGGGCACGTCAGGGACGTGCTGCGCGAGGCGATCGTCGCGGGCGGCACCAGCTTCGACGCCCTGTACGTCAACGTCAACGGCGAGAGCGGCTACTTCGACCGTTCGCTCGACGCATACGGGCGGGAGGGGTTGCCGTGCCACCGGTGCGGCACGGCGATCCGCCGGGAGCAGTTCATGAACCGCTCGTCGTACAGCTGTCCGCGCTGTCAGCCCCGTCCTCGGCGGACTCCGCGCTGACCGGCGGGGTGGCGTCGGTGGCCAGCCCGAACCCGGCGCCGCGGCGACCCATGAGCCGCCGCGCCGCGGTGAGCAGCTGCGGCGGCACCCCGTGCACGAGGTGTCCGTCGCCGGGCCGCGCCCCGTCCCCGGCCCACCCCTGGTACGCCGTCCACGACCCGTCGAACGTGCAGATCCGCACGCCCAGGTCGCGGTAGAGCGGGTGGGTGGGCACGCCCGGGTTGAGCACCACCCGGTGCAGCCCGCGCCGCGCCGCCAGCCGGATGGTCAGCGCGACCGGGCCGACCCCGCCCGCCCCGGCCGGTGCCCGATCCAGGAACAGCCCCTCGACGCCGTCGCCGCGCCAGGCGTCCACCGCGGCCAGCACGTCGGCCAGCGAACGGCTGCCCCAGTCCAGGTCGATGCGGCCGAGCACCTGGTGCGCGGTGCCCCGTTCGCCCGGCCGTTCCTGCACCATCCAGGTGTCGGCGTCCAGTTCCAGCTCGGGCGAGGGGTACGCGTACGGGGGGAACAGGGTCTTCACGGCATTCTCCGGTTCTCAGGCTGGGTCCGGATGGGAATCCGGGGCGGGGGTCGGTCGGACCAAGGGCATCGGCGCGCTAAGGGCTCGGTAATCGCTGGTCCCCGGCCAGCCACCGCAGTGTGGCGGGCCGGGCGGTGCGCGGGGCGGGCACCGCGAGGGCCAGCTCGAAGGCGGGCGCGGGTGGCGGCGCGGCCAGGTCGGTGTAGAGCGCGTCGTAGGCGCGGACCACCCGGTCGGTGGTGAAGCAGGCCAGGGCGCGGCGCCGGGCGGCGTCCCCGAGCACGCGGCGCCGGGCCGGTTCGCGCAGCAGCGCCACGCAGGCCTCGGCGAGCGCCGCCGGGTCGTCGGCGGACACGAGGACGCCCGCGTCGCCGAGCGTCTCGGCGACCGGTCCGACGTCGACGCCGACCACGGCACGGCCGGACATCATCGCCTCGATCAGGTGGGACGGCGGGTCGGCCGGGCCGGGCAGGTGCACGACGACGTGCCCGGCCGCGTACCTGTCGCGGGGGTCGGCGGGCAGCGGGTGCAGGCGTACGGCGCGGCCGAGCCCGCTGCGTTCGATCCGTTCGGCGCAGTGGTCCTCGTGTGCGCCGGTCACGCCGACCAGGTGCAGCACCGTGCCGGGCACGGCGGCCACCACCGCGGCGTACGCGTCGAGCAGCGCGACGATCCCGCTGTCCGGCCCGCCGGTGCCGGCCCAGACCAGCGCCGGTTCGGTGTCCGGTTCGGGCGCGGCGGGGAAGTCCATGGGATCCACCCCGGCCGGTACGGGCACGAGCCGGGTGGGGCTGGCCCCGTGCCGCAGCGCCCACCCGTGGTGGTACGCGCTCAGCGGCGCGATCAGCCCGGCCTCGGCGTACCCGGTGCGGGCCACGGCGTGCCGGAACCGGCGCAGCACGGTACGGACCGTGGGGGAGAGGCGTTCCTCGGTGGGCCGCAGCCGCCCCATCACCGCCCGCGCCTCGGTGAGCAGCAGCGGGGTGCCGGTGCGCCAGCGCGCGGCGAGCGCGGCCAGCAGCGGGGTGGTGCCGCCGACGCAGTGCACGAGGTCGACCGCGGGGGCGGCCACGCCGAGCGGGCGGGCGGCATGCCGCAGCAGCGTCGCGGCGGTACGCGCGTCGCGCACCCCGAGGCGGGGCAGCGGGAGCCGGTCCGTGCCGGGCGGGCCGGACCGTTCGGCGCGCCACGCGTCGAGCAGCGCCTCGGCCAGGGCCACGCCGCCGAGCGGATCGTCGGCGGGTCCCTCGGGGTCGGCGTCGACGTGGCGTACGAGGCGGCGCAGGCCGTCGGCGAACAGGGCGTCGGCGTGCCCCGGTTCACCCATCAGGCCGCGGCAGAGCAGTACGGCGGCGACGCCGTCGCCGTCGCCGCGCCGGGGCTCACCCCGGCCGAGGACCACGGCGCGGGCGGAGGCCACGTTGCCCGGCAGCGGGTACGCGGGTGCCCCCGGCGGTTCCCGGTCGGTGATCGTGAGCAGGTCGAAGGTGCGCCGACTCAGACCCTCGACCAGTCCGCGGCACCATCCGCCGAGCGCGTCACGCCGGTACGGGTACCCGCCCCCGGTGAGCAGACAGATGCGCATGCCCGGCTCAGCACCGTGGGCGCGACGGGGGCGATATCACGAAGGACAGAACGACACAGCGCCGAAAAGTAACGGGACCTTGTCGCCAAGACGACCAGATTGCGCACTATTTGTGCGTTTCAGGGTGATTTCGTCCTAGGAATGCCACCCTGTCCGGTGGGACCCCTGCTGTGCCGGGTGCCCCGCCACTGGCACCCGGCACAGAGGGTGGCGACCGGGGGTCGCGCCCCGGCCGGGGGCCCGCGGTCGCCGATAATCTCAAAGATCGACATTCTTCGACCCCGGTGACGGTAAGCATTCGGGGCGGTGAGCAGCAAACCGCCTAAGAAAGGTTTTAAGTCCCGCTAATGGGTGGCGGGGGTGGCGTGATTCACTCTGTTCATGCTCGGTGTCACGCAGCCCACGGCTTGACGCAGCGTGGGGATCGGCGGACTATAGGACCTGTCGCCAGTCGCGCCCGCTTGTGCCCAGTTGTGTACTGGGCGTAAGGGATCTGCACCTCACAGCAAGTTCCAACGAGGTGCAGGATACTGCGCTCACGCGTGCCCGTGGGTGTAGGTGCGTTTTTCGCTGGGCGCGCGTATGGCCGGCTTTCCGGCAGCGCATTGAATAGAGACGCAGCGTCTCACTAGGAGTCCAACATGGCGAAGGCCCTCTACGGCCACGTAGGTGCGGCGCCCGACCGGCGCCTGCTCGACGAGGTCACCCGACTGCGTTCCAGGGTGCAGGCTCTGGAGTTCGAGGTCACCCGCCTCCGGGCGGAGAACGACCGACTCGCGGCTGCGGCCGCCGAGGCGGACGACATTCTGCGGCTGACGGAGCCGGCGCTGACCTGAGCTTCACCCCGGGCGTCGCGATCCGGCGCTTGACATCCCCTCGCACTACAAACGCATATCGCAGCAGCGCGCCTCCACCCCGTGGCGGCGCGCATTCTTTTTCCGGTGACTCCGTACGGCTGGATGCCCGGTGCGGCAGAGTTCATGCCTTGTTCTCCCCCCGGTTTATGCCCGGCTTCCGGGCGCTGAGCGCGGCGAATGCGTACCCACCTGCGACGCCGGGTACCCTGCTGCGGAGCAGCCTGCACCGCCGACCCTCGGAGATCCGTGCACCTCAAGAGCCTGACGGTGAAGGGATTCAAGTCCTTCGCCTCCGCGACGACGCTGCGGCTGGAGCCGGGCATCACCTGCGTGGTGGGTCCCAACGGCTCCGGCAAGTCCAACGTCGTCGACGCCATCGCCTGGGTCCTCGGCGAGCAGGGCGCCAAGGCACTGCGCGGCGGCAAGATGGAGGACGTCATCTTCGCCGGCACCGCCGGGCGCGCCCCGCTGGGCCGGGCCGAGGTGACCCTCACGATCGACAACGGCGACGGCGCCCTGCCCATCGACTACACAGAGGTGTCGATCACCCGCCGGATGTTCCGCTCCGGCGAGAGCGAATACGAGATCAACGGCAGCCAGTGCCGCCTGCTCGACATCCAGGAACTGCTCAGCGACTCCGGCATCGGCCGGGAGATGCACATCATCGTCGGCCAGGGGCGCCTCGACGCGATGCTGCACGCCAAGCCGGAGGACCGCCGCGCGTTCATCGAGGAGGCGGCCGGCGTACTGAAGCATCGCAAGCGCAAGGAAAAGGCCCTGCGCAAGCTCGACGCGATGCAGACCAACCTCAACCGGCTCACCGACCTCACCGCCGAGTTGCGCCGCCAGCTCAAGCCGCTCGGCCGGCAGGCCGAGGTGGCCCGGCGCGCGGCAGGCATCCAGTCCGACCTGCGCGACGCCCGGCTGCGCCTGCTGGCCGACGACCTGCACACGCTGCGGACCACCCTGGACAAGGAGATCGCGGACGAGTCCGCGATGCGCGAACGCCGCCAGCAGGTAGAGGACGAGAACCACGAGGTCCAGCGCTGGCTGGCCGACCTGGAGGCCGCGCACGCAGAGGACGCCCCGCTGCTGGCCGCCGCCCAGGACACCTGGTACAAGCTGTCCGCCCTGCAGGAGCGCTTCCGCTCCACAGAGCAGCTCGCCAGCGAACGGATGCGCCACCTGAGCGCCACCGCCGACGAGGAGCGGCCCGGACGCGACCCGGAGCAGCTCGTCGCGGAGGCGGAGCGGGTCCGCGAGCAGGAGCAGGAGCTGCGCGACGCGCTGACCGAGGACCAGATGCGGCTGGCCGAGGCGATCGAGCACCGCCAGGAGCTGGAACGGCAGCTGCACGCGGCCGAGGGCGCCCTGCGTACCGCGGCCAAGGCCATCGCGGACCGGCGCGAGGGGCTGGCCAAGCTCACCGGCCAGGTCAACGCGGCCCGCGCCCGTACCGAGGGCGCGGCCGAGGAGATCGAACGCCTCGCCGCCGCGCACACCGACGCCTTCGGCCGGGCGCAGGCCGCGCAGGCGGAGGTCGACGCGGTCGCGGCCGAGTCCACCGAGGCCGACCGGGACAACGCCGACCTCGACGCCCGGCATGCAGAGGCGGTCGCCGCGCACGAGCGGGCCGCCGCCGTGGCCAAGGAGCTGTCCGACGCCGAGCGCGCCGCCGAGAAGGACGCCGCGAGCTGGAAGGCCCGGGAGGAGGCGCTCGCCCTCGGCCTGCAGCGCAAGGACGGTGCCGGTGCGCTGCTCGGCAAGGCCGCCGAGGTGCCGGGCCTGCTCGGCAGCCTGGCGTCCATGCTCACTGTCGCGCCCGGACACGAAGCCGCGCTGGCCGCCGCGCTGGGCGGGCTCGCCGACGCGGTCGCCCTCACCGGGATCGACGAGGCCGTCGAGGCCATGCGTACGCTCAAAATCGCCGACGCGGGCCGCGCCTCACTCGTGGTCGCCGGGCCCGCCGCGCCCGGCATGCAGGGCTCGCTGGACGCGCTGCGGCCCGCACTGCCGGACGGCGCCGTGTGGGCACCCGACGTGATCGGCTGCCCCGACGCGATCCGGCCCGCGCTGCACCGGGCACTGCGCGACGTCGTCCTCGTCCCCGACCTCGCCGCCGCCACGGCCCTGATCGCCGCGAATGCCGAGTTCCGCGCGGTCACCCCCGACGGCGACGTGCTCGGCGCGTACGCGGCGGCCGGTGGCTCCGGCAAGCAGACCAGCTACCTGGAGGTGCAGGCCGCGGTCGACGAGGCCAAGGCCAACCGGGAGGCCGCCGAGCTGGCCATCGGTGAGCTGCGCGAACGCCTCGCCGAGGCTCGCGCCGAAGTCGCGGAGCACAAGCAGGCGGTCGACGTGGCCGCCGCCGCCAAGCGCGCCGCCGAGGGCGAACGCAACGCCGCCGCCCGCCGCCTCGCCGAGCTGGGCGCCGCCGCCCGCTCCGCGCAGGCCGAGACGGAACGGCTCGGCGCCGCCCGCAGCAAGGCCGAGGCCGCCCGCGACGTCGACCTGACCCGCCTCGCCGAGCTGGAGGAGCGGCTGCGCCTGGCCGAGGCCACCCCGATCGACGAGGAACCCTCCACCGAGGAACGCGACCAGCTCGCCGCGCTCGTGCCCCAGGCCCGGCAGAACGAGATGGAGGTACGCCTGGCCGTGCGTACCGCCGAGGAGCGGGTCGCGTCCATCGCGGGCCGCGCCGACTCGCTGCTGCGCCAGGCCAACGCCGAACGGCAGGCCCGGGAACGCGCCGCCGCCCGCCGCGCCGCCCGCGCCCGCGGTGCCGAGATCGCCCGCGCGGTCGCCCTCGGCGCGGCGGAGGCGCTCAAGCGTGTCGCGGTCTCCCTGGCCGCCGCGGTGGAGACCCGCGACGAGCTGGCCCGCGCCCGCACCGCCCGCGAGGCGGAGCTGCAGGAGGTACGCGCCACCGCGAAACGCCTGCTGGCCGAGCTGGAGCGGCTCACCAACGAGGTGCACCGCGACGAGGTCGCCCGTGCCGAGCAGCGGCTGCGCATCGAGCAGCTGGAGGCCAAGGCCGCCGAGGACTTCTCGCTCGACGTCGACACCCTGATCGGCGAGTACGGCCCGGACCAGTGGGTGCCGCCCACCCAGGCCGAGGTGACCGCCGCCGAGGCGGCCGGGGAGCCGGAGCCCGCTCCCGTGCCATACCACCGGCCGACGCAGGAGAAGCGCGCCAACAAGGCCGAACGCGACCTGGCCCTGCTCGGCAAGGTGAACCCGCTGGCCCTGGAGGAGTTCGCGGCGCTGGAGGAGCGGTTCAAGTTCCTCTCCGACCAGCTCGAAGACCTCAAGGAAACCCGCAAGGACCTGCTCACTGTCGTCAAGGACGTCGACGACCGGATCCTGGAGGTGTTCACCTCCGCGTTCGAGGACACCGCCCGGGAGTTCCAGACGGTCTTCCAGGTGCTGTTCCCCGGTGGCGAGGGGCGCCTCGTGCTCACCGACCCGGAGGACATGCTCACCACCGGCGTCGAGGTCGAGGCGCGCCCGCCCGGCAAGAAGATCAAGCGGCTGTCGCTGCTGTCCGGCGGCGAGCGGTCACTGACCGCGGTGGCCATGCTCTGCGCCATCTTCCGCGCCCGGCCCAGCCCGTTCTACATCATGGACGAGGTCGAGGCCGCCCTCGACGACGTCAACCTGGGCCGCCTGATCACCCTCTTCCACCAGCTGCGGGAGAAGAGCCAGCTGCTCATCATCACCCACCAGAAGCGCACCATGGAGGTCGCCGACGCCCTGTACGGCGTCACCATGCGCGCCGGCGTGACCCAGGTGATCAGCCAGCGGCTCAACCACCCGGTGGAGGACTGAGCCGCCCTCGATAGGCTCACGATCATGCGTCGCCAACCCGCCAAGGCCCTGCTCATCGACCTCGACGGCGTCCTGCGCCGCTGGGACCCGGCCGTTCCGGCCGCCGTCGAGCAGAAGTACGGCCTCAGCTCCGGCGCGCTGATGGACACGGCGTTCACGTGGGACCTGCTGCGGCCCGCAGTGTCCGGTGAGCTGACCGACGCGCAGTGGATGAGCTTGGTGGCCGAGCGGCTGCCGCTGCCCGCCGAGGACGCATCCGCGGCGGTCGACGAGTGGCAGACCCACCGCGGGGAGGTCGACCCCGAGGTGCTCTCGCTGGTCCGCGAGGCGCGCGCCGCCGGGCAGCCGGTGGGCATCGCCACCAACGCCACCGACCGGCTGCCCGGTGACCTGGCCGCGCTCGGCCTCACCGACGAGGTGGACCTGGTCGTCAGCTCGTGGGAGCTGCGCATCCACAAGCCCGCCCCGGAGTTCTTCGCCCGCGCGGCGGCCGCCCTCGGCCTCGAACCGCAGTGGATCCTGTTCGTGGACGACGACGACCGGGTCATCCGCGGCGCCCGGGCGGCGAAACTGCTCGCGTACCGCTGGTCCGGGCCGGACGGGCTGCCGTACCTGCGCGGGGCGCTCGGACTGCCGTAACGCACGCAACCGGCATGCCCGCTCAGGCGTCAAGAGGGCATGGCGGGAGAGAAGATCGCATCTGATGCAACCGGACCGCGGGGCCGGGCGTCACGTTCTCGACGCCCGGTGAAGATCGCCGGGCGGACGGGTCAGCTCAGGAGAAGCGATCGATGCGGGATGCCGAAGAGTTCGACGCCTTCTACACGGCGTCGTCCCGGCGGGTACTGGGTCAGGTGTACGCCATGACCGGCAACCGGGCCGAGGCCGAGGACGCCGTGGCGGAGGCGTACCTGAAGGCGTGGGACCGGTGGTCCACGGTCCGCGACTGCGACAGCCCCGAGGCGTGGGTGCGTCGCGTCGCCTCCCGCAACGCGGTCAGCGCCTGGCGCAAGGCCGTGAACCGGCTGCGCGCCCACCACCGCGACGCGGTCGGCGAGGAGGTCGAGGGTCTCGGCCCCGACCACGTCGCCCTCGTGCACGCGCTGCGGCAGATCCCCGGCGACCAGCGCCGGGTCATCGTCCTGCACCACCTCGTCGGCCTGAACGTCGCCGAGATCGCGCAGGAGGTCGGCGCGCCCACTGGCACGGTCAAGGCCCGGCTCGCCCGCGGCCGCCGGGCCATGGCCGAACATCTGAGCGACACCGAAGGCCCCGCCACGGGAAGGGTGAGCCACGATGCCTGAGCACGACCTCGACCGCGGCCTCGCCGCGCTCGCCCGGCACGCCGGGCACACCGGGCGGCTGGCCTCCGCCGGCGACGTACGGGCCCGGGCGGACCGCCGCCGCAAGCACCGGTACGCCGCCACCGGTGCCCTCGGCGCCGTCACCGCGGTAGCGCTCGGGGTCGGCATCGCCGCCGCCCAGCCGGGCCGCGGTCCCACCCCCGGCCCGCCCCTGCCCGCCGCATCGCCGTCCACCCACTCGGTCTCTCCCGTCCCATCGGAGTCGACCGCCCCGACCACGCCCACCACCTCCCACCCACCGACGTCGCGCACGCCGTCCACGCAGGACCCGGCGGTCCTGTCCGGCAAGCGGCAGGTGTTCCTGTTCGTGCTGGACAAGGGGGTGGAGGTGCCCGAGTCGGTGGTCGCGGTGACCCCGTCCGGGCGCGTCGGGATCACCGCCGACTACGGCGACCGCGCGCTGTTCGTGCCCGTGCCCACCGCCCCCGGCAGCTCCGAACACCTCATCAAGACGGGCAAGCTCACCGCCGGCGGGGAGCCGTACTGCGTGCGGGTGCGCAACAACGGCAGCAACCCGCTCACCGTGGTCACGGCCGCCTGCGACGCGAGCGACCCCGCCCAGCGGTTCGTCTTCGCCGAGCACGGCCGGGACAACCAGCAACGCATGACGTACGCGGTCCGCAACGGCGACGCGTACCTGCGGTGGAACCCGACCGGAACCTCCGGACTGATCGCCGAGGAGATCGGCGACGGGACGCTCGACACCACGTTCGTCCTCATCGACCGGGGCGCCGCCACCCTGCCGTTCTGACACACCCCTCCCATCCCTCTCGACGAAGGAGAGTTCCTCATGCGCGCGTACCTTCAGGCGTCCGCCCTCGGCGCCGTGACCGCCACCCTGCTGCTCGGCTCGACGGCCTGTGCCGGGAAGCCGGGCGAACCGTCGGCGGCCAGCGGACTCGGCTCACCGGCCGGTAGTCCAGCGGCGTCCAGCGCCCCGGTCGCCGCCGCGCCCGTCCGTTCCACTCCGGCGTCGTCCCGCCCCGCCGCGTCCGCACCGGCCGCGTCCGGAGGCTCGGCCGCCGCCGGGGTCTTCTCCGGGCGCCGGCAGGTGTCCCTGGTGCCGGTCGGCAGCGAGGGCATCGTGGTGGTGGACGGTTCCGGGCGGATCGGGCTGACCGACGGTTCCGGCGACCGGGCGTTGTTCGCACTCACCCCGATCGGCGGCGACCGGTACCTGATCCAGACGGCGAAGATCCGCGTCGGCGGGGAGGCCTCGTGCGTGGCGGTGCGCGGCACCGGCGACGGCCCCGCGCCGGTGGTGACGGCGGCCTGTGACGCGTCCGCCCCGGGACAGCAGTTCCGGTTCCGGCGTACGGGTGACGCCGAGGGCAAGCCCACCTACACCGTCTACACGGGAGCGAACACGTTCCTGGTCCGCGACGAGCAGGGCGAACTGCTGCCGGGCGGCACGGGTGTGGCCGCCGTACGGATCGGCGAGGGAACGCCGGACATCGACACGCCGTTCGTGGTGGCCGACCGTGGTCCTGCGAGCCTGCCCGCACTGGACTGAGGTCAGCAGGCGGATCGTCGGTCGCACGGTCGAGCCGTGGCACGCGTTAGGGTCCAGCCATGATCGCCGAACCGGTCCCGGGCCACCGCACCGAGCAGGGTTGCGACCTTCCGCTGCTGGTGTGGCGCCTGCCCGAGCCCGTGTTCGCAGTCTCCTCGGCGGTGCTCGGCGGCGGGCTGGGACCGTGCCACTGGATCGTCAACGCCACCGTGCCGATGTCGTACGACCGCGACGACCCGGCCGCGCATCTGGGCGAAATCGCCGCCGGGCTGGACCTGACCGGACCCGGCGTGGGGCTGCTGACCGGCGTCGACGTCGCCGACGTGGTGGCCGCGGACGACGAGGGCGTGCGGCTGTGGGCAACGGTCGGCCTCAGCGCTCCCATCCAGGCCGCTGCCGCCCCCACCACTGAGCAGGGGCCGTACGCGGGGACCGTCAACCTCGTGGCGTGGGTGCCGCAGCGGCTCAGCGACGGCGCCCTGGTCAACGCGGTCGCCACCATCACGGAGGCCAAGACGCAGGCGATCCGCGAGTTGGGCCTGGCCGCCACCGGAACCGCGACCGACGCGGTCGTGGTGCTCTGCCCGCCGAACGGCCCGGCGGCGGCCTACGGCGGACCTCGCGCGCCATGGGGCCGGCGGCTGGCCAACGCGGCGTTCCGGGCGGTCCTCGACGGCGGCGCGGCCAACCTGGCCGGACCCTCGTCGTGGTCGGAGCGGCAGAACCAGGATTGTTAGCGGATCGGCCTCGGAGGCCGTCGTCGTTTCGAAGGCGGCTCTCCTCAGTCGCCGGTCGCGCCGTCGATCCGCTCCCGGATCAGGTCGGCGTGGCCGTTGTGCCGGGCGTACTCCTCGATCATGTGCAGGTAGACCCAGCGCAGGCTGATGGCGGCCTGCCGCGGCGTGGCGAATTCGTGATCGAGGGGCAGGTCGGCCACGGCGGTACGGGCCAGCGTGATCTCGGCGAGGTAGGCGGCGTGGTCGGCCGCGGCATCCGCGTTGGCGACGTCGTCGAAGTCGCCGTCGACGTTGTCCGGGGCGCAGTAGGCGGCCTGGACGTTCTGGCCGGCGGCGCGACGGCGGAACCAGATGCGCTCGACCTCGGTCATGTGCCGGATCAGCCCGAGCAGGGTGAGGTTGGACGGCTCGACCGCGGCGGTCTTGAGCTGGTCGGCGGTGAGCCCGGCGGCCTTGGAGAGCAGGGTCTGGCGATGCCAGTCGAGCCAGCCTTCGAGCATGGGGCGCTCGTCGCCGGTGAAAGGCTCGGAGTTGCGCTGAGCTGGTGGCGCGGTCCAGGAGGTCATTCAGACATCCTGGACCGCGCCTCGATCGGGCACAGCCGGTTTACGCGTCGTCGCGGGGAATGGTGAGGATGTTGTCGGCCGGGACCAGGGCCCTGACCTCGTCCGGTTCGGCGGTGAGGTACAGGGCGCCGAGATCGTTGGCCGCCCATACTCCTTGTGCAAGAGATAGGTCGCCGTCGGTCACGACCAACGCGCCTGCCACGTCCTCGGCGGCCTGCTGATCCAGGACCAACACCGTCGTGCTGGGCAGGCTGGCCACCAGGCGTAGCAGTCCCCGCGCGTCCTTGTCGTCCAGGTGGGCGGCGTGTGCTGCGCTCAGTGCCGCGGCGGGGATACCGATGACGGTGTCCATTTCGGCGGTCACCTCACCAAGCACCTCGCCGACGTGGACGTGGCCCCTCGCGTAGGACTGCAGGGCAGAGCGGTCGAGGATTGCCCGGATGTCGGGGGTGGCACCGGATTCGCTGGTCATTCCGGCTCCGGGAGGCGTCCGGCCTGGATGGCCTCGGCGTAGCGGCGGGCCTTGGCGCGTTGCTCCTCGGTGAGGGGGCGTAGGACGGAGCGGGCCCAGGCTCGGCCCTCCGGTGTGGACCGGAAGCCGACGGCCTCCAGTGCCTTCCGGGTTTCCGCGGCGCGCTCCATCCGGGCGCGTACCGCGTTGGTGACGATGTCCGTGGCGTGGGGGTGACTGTCGAGGTATTCGGCTACGTCGTCGGGAAGACTCACAGTGATCCGCCTCGTCATGCTCGAATCATACCGGTGGGATTGGCACAGGTGTACCAATGTGCGGTGACACCAACGAGTGAACGGCGGGGCCCTGTCGTTCTGTAGGAACAATACTACGAAGCGGCAGGCTCGGTTTAGTCACCGGTCAAGCAGACGTGACCCACGTCGACGAGCCGGCCGTCCTTGGTGGTGCCCTCGATCACCACGGACGCCTGGTCGCCCGTGTGCCGCAGTGTGGCGACCGCGTTGCCGAAGTACGGCCCGGTCACCCGCTTCCACCGCAGTGCCGGGCGCGGCACCCCGGCGGCCTTCGCCAGCCCGCGTACCGCCCGCGCCGCCGCCCGCGACCAGCCGAGCCGCATCAGCGGGCGCAGCGGGGCGGGCACCTCGTTGTGGATGGGTGAGCAGGTCAGCTGGTGCACCGGTGTGCGCATGGCGGGGCCCAGCTCGGCCCGCGCGACGTACGAGTGGTGCACGTCGCCGGAGAGCACACTGATCGAGGCCGGGGCGGCGTACGCGCCGCCCGCGCCCCTGCGGTGGCCGGGCGCCTGCGGGCCGCCCTCGCCGAGGCGGCGGAACAGCTCGGTGAGTGCGTCGAACGAGCGCCCGAACGCCGCCCAGTGCTCCAGGTCGAATACCCGTCGGACCCGCTCGCCGAGCGCCGCCCGGCGCGTACCCCGGGAATCCGCCAGCTTCTCGCTCCACGCTTCGGCGTGGTGGATCGCGGGCGGCATGAGCCAGGGCAGCGACGACCCGACGACGAGGTGGTCGTAGTCGCCGTGGGCCTGGTCGACGAACCAGCCCCACTCCTCGGCGGGCAGCATCGCCCGCCGCCCCGGCGTGAGCACCCGGCTGCACCGGTTGTCCAACACCACCAGCCGGGTACGCCCGAGGTCCAGCGCGAAGCTCCACCGGTACGCCCGCGGCGCGTCTCCGGTGCCCGGCGCGCCATCCGGGTGCGGCGCCTCGCCGACGACATGCGGCGCGCCGTCGCGCGGCTGGCGCCCGTTCGGCCCGGGAGGGGAGGCGGAGCCGGGCTCGTCGACCGCGCGGCCGAACTCGCGCAGCAGCTCGGTGGCGTCCCCGGCGGCGGTGACGCGCTGATACAGCGGGTCGGCGGCCAGCTCGTCCGGGTCGAGGTTGCCCAGGTGCTGATAGACCCAGTACGACGCGAGGCCCGCGGTGATCCGCTCGCGCCACCACGGTTGCGCGGACATGTCCCGCCGCCACGAGGCCGAGGTGTTCCAGTCGTCGATGATCTCGTGGTCGTCGAAGATCATGACGCTGGGCACGGTGGCCAGCAGCCAGCGGACCTCCGGGTCGCGCCAGGACTCCAGGTAGAGCGCGGTGTACTCCTCGTACGCGACCACCTGGTCAGCGGGGCCCTGGTGACCGGCCGCGCGGCGGCGGCGCAGGACCCGGCGTACCCCGGCGGAGGTCTCGTCCGCGTAGACCTGGTCGCCGAGCAGCACCAGCAGGTCGGGGCGCTGGCCCGGTTCGTCCATCAGCCGACGCGCGTAGGCGTCGAGCGCGTCCGGCGGCAGGGAGCGGCGGGTGGCGTTCGGGGTGGCCTCGCGGCACGAGCCGAAGACCAGCCGCACCGGCTCGGCAGCGTCGTCGGCGGACCGGGTCCGGATCACCGACGGCGGGTACGGCGAGTCCGGCTCGGGCCACACCTGCCTGTCGTTCAGCAGCACCCGGTACGCGGTCGCGGTGTCGGGGGCCAGCCCCTCGACGACGACGAGCGCGTAGTGGTGCCCGTACGCGCAGAAGGTGGACGCGGACCCGGCGGCGCCGCCGTCGGCCTCGACCCGCACGAGCGCGGGCGCGGACGTCTCCACCCACACCGTGGCACGGTCGCCGACGACGCGGCGCAGCAGCGGCCCGATGCGCAGCTGCGCGGTCACCGGTGACCCGGATGGTGCGGCATGGTTCCTCCGTGCGGACGACAGGGATCCCCATCCTCCACATCCCGGTCGCCGCGCGCCACACCCGGTCGGGCGCCCGGCGGTGACCGGCGGTGCAGACCCGGTCACGACCGATGCCGACGGGGTGGCGCCGAGGACTCATCCCCGAATCCAGAAGTTCCTCCCCGCCCCGGACATGGCCGGGCGACACGGCACCCGGCGGGCGCATCTGTCAGGATTTCGGCATGGAATACGTGGTCGTCTCCGTCATTCTGCTGATCGCGCTGCTGGTCGGGGCCGCCGTGCTGGTGGTGCCCCGGATGCGCCGCCGTGAGCTGCCGCCGCCGCACGGCGGGGGGACCACCACCCTGGAGCGGCCCCCGGCGGCCCCGCCCGCCGAAGCGCCGGCGGCGCCGACCGCCGAGGTCACGGCACCGCCGGTCGCCGAGCCGGAAGCGGCTCCCGCGCCGGTCGAGGAGGCGCCGCACCTCATCGAGCAGCCGGAACCCACCGCGGGGCGGCTGGTCCGGCTGCGGGCCCGGCTGGCCCGCTCGCAGAGCGTGCTGGGCAAGGGTCTGCTGGCGGTGCTGTCCCGCGACCACCTCGACGAGGAGGCGTGGGAGGAGATCGAGGACAGCCTGATCACGGCGGACGTCGGGGTCGAGGCCACGCAGGTGATCGTGGAGCGGCTGCGCGAGCGGGTCCGGGTGCTGGGCACCCGGACCGTGGCGGAGGTACGCCAGCAGCTCGCCGAGGAGCTGGTGGCCGCGCTGGAGCCGGACATGGACCGGACCCTGAAGGCGGGACCGATCGAGGGCCGGCCCGCCGTGGTGCTGGTGGTCGGCGTGAACGGCGCGGGCAAGACCACCACCTGCGGCAAGATCGCACGGGTGCTGGTGGCCGACGGGCACACCGTGGTGCTCGGCGCGGCGGACACGTTCCGGGCCGCGGCCAGCGAGCAGCTCGCCACCTGGGGTGAGCGGGTGGGCGCGGAGACCGTGCGCGGGCCCGAGGGCGGCGACCCGGCCAGCGTGGCGTTCGACGCGGTCAAGCGGGGCATCGACACGGGCGTGCACACGGTGTTGATCGACACGGCCGGGCGGCTGCAGAACAAGGTCGGGCTCATGGACGAGCTGGGCAAGGTCAAGCGGGTCGTGGAGAAGCACGGCCCGGTCGACGAGGCGCTGCTGATCCTCGACGCCACCACCGGCCAGAACGGGCTGGAGCAGGCGCGGGTGTTCACCGAAGTGGTGGATGTTACGGGCGTCGTGCTGACGAAGCTGGACGGCACCGCGAAGGGCGGCATCGTCATCGCCGTACAGCGCAAGCTGGGCATTCCCGTGAAGCTGGTGGGCCTGGGGGAGGGCCCGGACGACCTGGCGCCGTTCGAGCCGAAGGCGTTCGTCGAGGCGTTGCTTGGCAGCGACGGTTAGGCTCGGGACCGCGCAGCCGCTGCGCGGACAACAGGTACGGGAGGTCGTGGGTGACGCAGGAACCCGTGCGCGAGATCCCGTTGCACGGGGGCAACGTCAGCACGGTCTCGCGCCTCGGCGACACGGTACGGCGCAACGCCGGCCCGTGGACGCCGTCGGTGCACGCCCTGCTCAACCACCTGCAGCGGGTCGGCTTCACCGGCTCGCCGCACGCGCTCGGGATGGACGAGAAGGGCCGCGAGGTGCTGTCGTACCTCGACGGCGAGTGCGGCGAGTACCCGCTGGCCCCGCACTGGGTGACAGAGGAGGCGCTGGTCACGGTCGCCACGATGCTGCGGATGTTCCACGACGCGCAGTACGGCTTCGTGCCACCGCAGAACGCCGTGTGGCGCTCGTTCGGGCCGCCGCCGCCGGACACCGAGGTGATCTGCCACCACGACGCCGCCCCGCACAATGTGGTCTGGCGGCCGGACGGCACCCTCGCGCTGATCGACTTCGACCTGGCCTCGCCCGGTGCCCGGATCTACGACGTGGCGTACGCGGCGTGGACGTGGGTGCCGCTGTTCAGTGACCGGGACTCGTACACGCTGGGCTGGAAGCGGCCGAACCGGCCGCGGCGGCTGCGGCTGTTCGCGGACGCGTACGGGCTGATCCCGCGGGACCGGCACCGCCTCGTGCGCACGATCCGCAAGCGGATCGTCGATCATGTCGAGGGGATCCGGCGGATGGCGGCGGCCGGGGATCCGGCGTTCGTCCGTATCGTGCACAAGGGCCACCTGCGCCGCCCCATGCGCGACCTGCGGCTGCTCGACTACGAGCGGCACACCCTGGAGTACGCGCTCCGCTGACCGGGTGCGGCGCCCGATGGGCGCATTGCGGCGGTTCAGCCGCGTCAGGCTGTCGCCTGTGAGAGTTTCTTCACACGTACGAAACAAGCCGTCACGCGCCAGAAATCGCGCGTAGACCGTGCGCGAAACAGCGGCCGGAGAGGCTTCCGCCACGAAAAACGGCCGACTGGCGACGCTGCTGAAGTGGGTCGTGTGCGAGGACACCTAATCCGAGAGGAGGCAGCGTGGAGATCAACACCGGCAATACCGCCTGGTTGCTCCTGTCGTCTGCGCTCGTTTTGCTCATGACCCCCGGCCTGGCGCTCTTCTACGGTGGCCTCAACCGGTCCAAGGGCGTTCTGAACATGATGATGATGAGCTTCTCCTGCATCGGGCTCGTCAGCATCCTCTGGACCATCTACGGCTTCACGCTGGCCTTCGGTACGAACGGCAACGCGGGCGTGAATAACGTCATCGGCAGCTTCACCCAGTACTTCGGTACCGGCACCGGGACGATCAGCGAGGAATGGCTGTTCCTCGGCGCCAAGACCGGCATCCCGACGTACGCGGTGATGGTCTTCCAGATGATGTTCGCAGTGATCACCGTCGCGCTGATCTCCGGCGCGGTCTCCGACCGGATGAAGTTCGGCGGCTGGGTGATCTTCGCTCTCGCCTGGTTCACCCTGGTCTACATCCCTGTCGCGCACTGGGTCTGGGGCGGCGGCTTCATCGGCGGCAAGCTCCACGCGCTGGACTTCGCGGGCGGCACCGCTGTGCACATCAACGCCGGCGCGGCCGCGCTGGCGCTCTGCCTGATCCTCGGCAAGCGGGTCGGCTGGCCGCGGGAGAACATGCGCCCGCACAACGTGCCGTTCGTCGCGCTCGGCGCGGGCCTGCTGTGGTTCGGCTGGTTCGGCTTCAACGCCGGCTCCGAGCTGACCGTCGACGGCACCACCGTCTTCGCGTTCATCAACACCCAGGTCGCCACGGCCGCCGCGCTGGTCGGCTGGCTCATCGTGGAGTGGCTGCGCGACGGCAAGCCGACCATGGTCGGTGCCTCCTCCGGCGCGGTCGCCGGTCTGGTCGCCATCACCCCGGCCTGCGGCTTCATCGCCCCGGTTCCGGCGATCATCCTCGGCCTGGTGGCCGGTGCGGTCTGCGCCCTGGCCGTCGGCCTGAAGTACCGGCTCGGCTTCGACGACTCGCTCGACGTGGTCGGCGTCCACTTCGTCGGCGGATGGATCGGCTCCCTCGCCATCGGCTTCTTCGCCACCACGCAGGTGAACGCGGCGATCAACAGCGACCCGGGCCTGGGCGCCAGCGAGGGCCTGTTCTACGGCGGCGGCCTCACCCAGCTGGGCCGCCAGTTCGCGGGCAGCCTGTCCGTCACGGTCTACTCGTTCGCCATCGCGGCGGTCATCGCGCTGGCCATCAAGGCCTTCAAGGGCCTGCGGATCAGCGCGGACGCCGAGCGCGGCGGCATCGACATCGCCGACCACGGCGAGACCGCGTACGAACTCACTCCGGCCACGGGCTCCGGCGGCGGTGGCGCGTTCGCCATGGCCGGGCTCGGCACGTCCAGCACGCCCGACGCTGACGGCAAGGCCGCGGTCAGCGAAAAGGTCGCCGGTTAGCTTTTCCTGATGACTGCACCGATGGAGGGACTGAGCATGAAGCTGGTGACCGCGGTCATCAAGCCGTACCAGCTCGACGGGGTCAAGGAGGCGCTGCACGCACTCGGCGTCGCGGGCCTGACCGTCAGCGAGGTACAGGGCTACGGACGGCAGAAGGGCCACACCGAGGTGTACCGGGGTGCCGAGTACACGGTGGAGTTCCTGCCGAAGATCAAGGTTGAGGTGCTGACCGACGAGATCGACGTCGAGAAGGTCGTCGACGCGGTGGTCACGGCCGCCCGCACCGGGAAGATCGGCGACGGAAAGGTGTGGGTGACGGCCGTGGAGGACGTCGTCCGGGTCCGTACCGGCGAACGCGGCCTCGACGCGCTCTGATGTCACACGTGGTGGAGTCGCCGGTACCGCCGGCCCGGGCTGCCGGCGACTCACTGCACACCCTGCGCGAACACCTCGGTGCCGCCGCCCGCGCCGCGCGGGCGGCGGCGCTCGACACCTGGCTGGCCGACCTGTTCCCGGCTCACGTGCCAGGGGTCAGCCTGCTGGCGGTCGGCGGGCTCGGCCGCCGCGAATGCGCCCCCTACAGCGACCTCGACCTGGTGCTGCTGCACCGGGGCACCGCCGGGATCGACCGGATCGCGTCGGCGCTGTGGTATCCGATCTGGGACGCCCGGCTCGGGCTCGACCACTCCGTGCGTACCGTGCCGGAGGCGCTGTCCGTCGCGCACGACGACGTCAAGGTCGCGCTCGGCCTGCTCGACGCCCGGCACGTCGCGGGCGACGAGCAGCTCTCCGCGGAACTCGTCACCGCCGTGGCCGACCAGTGGCGGCGCACCGCCGTACGGCTGCTGCCGCAGCTCAAGGAGATCACCCTCGCCCGCTGGGCCACCCACGGCGAGCTGGCCTTCCTGCTCGAAGGCGACCTGAAGGAGGCCGCGGGCGGCCTGCGCGACGTCACCCTGCTGCGCGCCATCGGCCGCACCGGCGTCGCCGACACCATGCGGCCCGCCGTCCGCGCCGCCCACGTACGCCTGCTCGACACCCGTGACGCGCTGCACCTCGCGGTCGGGCGGCGCGTCGACCGGCTCGTCGCCCAGGAACGCGCCACCGTCGCCGACCTGCTCGACCTGCCGCTGCCCACACCGGACGCGGCCCACGGGCCCACCGAATCCGTCAGCCACGGCGACGCGCTGCTGCGCCGGGTCGCGGGCGATGCCCGTACCGTCGCGCACGCGCTCGACGACGCCTGGCGGGCCGCGGACCGGCTGCGCAACGGGCGCCGCCGCGGCCTGCCGGCCGGTGGGCCGGTACGCCGGCCGGTCGCCCGCGACGTCGTCGAGCAGGACGGCGAGCTGGTGCTGGCGCGTACCGCGATCGGGCCCGTGCCCGACCCCACGCTGTCGCTGCGGGTGGCCGCCGCGGCCGCCGCCCACCGGCTGCCCATCGCGCGGGCCACCTGCGAGTGGCTGGCCGCGTTCTGTCCGCCGCTGCCCACCCCATGGCCGCCCGCCGCCCGCGCCGCCCTGGTGTCGCTGCTCGGCTCCGGCCCCGGCCTGCTGCCCGCCTGGGAGACCTGCGACCGGTACGGCCTGATCGACGCGTGGCTGCCCGAGTGGGCCCGCATGCGCAGCCTGCCGCAGCACCACCCGGTGCACCGGTTCACCCTGGACCGGCACCTCGTCCAGGCCGCGTACGAGGCCAGCGCGTACACCCGCGAGGTGGACCGGCCCGACCTGCTGCTGCTCGGCGCGTTCCTGCACGACGTGGGCAAGGGCCTGCCGGGCGACCACAGTGAAGCGGGGGCGCCGGTCGCCGCGCACATCGCCGCCCGGATCGGGCTGCCGCCCGCCGACGTCGCCACGATCGAGAAGCTGGTCCGGCTGCACCTGCTGCTGCCCGACGCCGCGACCCGGCGCGACCTCGCCGACCCGGTCACCATCTCCACCGTCGCCGGGGCCGTCGGGGACGCCGCCACCCTGGACCTGCTGCACGCCCTGGCCCGCGCCGATTCGCACGCCACCGGGCCCGCCGCCTGGTCCGACTGGAAGGGGCGGCTGCTGGCGGACCTCGTGCGCCGCGTCCACACGGCAATGGACACCGGGGAGCTGCCCGATCCGCCCGCCGCCGACCCGGCGCTGCTGGCCGGCGATCTGCCCGCCGTACACCTCGACGGCGACCGGGTCGCGGTCGCCGCCGCCGACCGGCGCGGCCTGCTGGCCCAGGTCACCGCATGCCTGACCCTGCACCGCCTGGACGTGCTCTCCGCGGACGCGTCCGCGGTGGACGGCCGCGCCATCGTCGAGTTCTGGACCCAGCCCCGGTACGGCTCGCCCGCCGACCCGGTCGCCCTCGCCGCCGACCTGCGCCGGGTCGCCGCGGGCGACGTCTCGGTCACCCAGCGGGTCCGGGCCCGCGCCATGAACTCCCGCAGTGGCGCCGCACCCCGCGTGGTGTGGCAGGGCGGGGCCGCGACCGACGCGGTCATCCTCGAACTGCGCGCCGCCGACTCGCCCGGCCTGCTGTACCGGGTCGCCTCGGCGCTCGACGAGGTCGGTGCCGAGGTGCGCGCCGCCCGCATCTCCACCCTCGGCGGCGACGTCGTGGACGCGTTCTACCTCGTGGGGGCGGGGGCCGACCCGGCGCAGCGGGAACGGATCGGCGCCGCCGTCCTGGCCGCTGTCTGATCCGGCGCGTCACCTCGGCGCGGCGCCGCCGTTGGCACTTCGAGGGCGTCGGCGGCCGGCGCCGACGGATCGAAGAGGTGCGCGCGCAGCATGCCAGAACGTCAGCCGGCGTCGGCGACCCATCCCACGGCCCTGCTGGACGATCACATCGCGGTCATCGGGCCCGCCCTGCGTTCCGCGCTGCCCGTCACCGCCATCCGGAACCGGTCCCAGGACGCCCGGCTGCTGCTGGCCCGTGCGGCCCTCGGCGACGCCGGCACCCTGGCGGAGCTGCTGTCCGCGGCCCGCGCCGGTGACCAGGCCTGGCTGATCGGGCACGCCGGAGCCGTCGATCCCGGGGCGGTGGCCGCGCTCGCGCAACTGCTGGCGTTCCAGGACCTGCGGCCCGACGACCGCCGCGACGCCCTCGGCCTGCTCGACCTGGTGTACGCCGGGTACGGGCCGGGCGCCCTGTCGGCCGTGCACCAGGGGCTGCACGCCCAGCTGGTGCTGGCCGAGCAGGGACCCGACCGGGTGCCCGAGCTGCTGGCCGCGTACGCCGACATGAAGCGGGCCACCCGGGCCGGGATCCTGCTCGACCTGGCGAACCCGTTCGCCGTCGAGGGGCGCCCGCAGGAGCCGTGGCTCGACGCGTTCCGGGCGCTGTTGCCCGAGCCCGCGCCGGTGCTGCTCGACCCGGAGGCGCCCACCCCGTTCGACCGGCTCGGCACGGCCGAGGCCGAACCGGTGCCGGCGCCGCACCAGATCTCCGTGGTCGTGCCCGCGTACAAGCCGGACCGCAGCCTGCACACGGCGGTCCGGTCGATCCTGGCGCAGACGTGGCAGAACCTGGAGGTGGTGCTGGTCGACGACGGCTCCCCGCCGGAGTACGACGCGGAGCTGGCCGCCGTGGCCGCCCTCGACCCACGGGTACGGCTGGTCAAGCTGGCGGTCAACGCGGGCACGTACGCGGCCCGCAACGCGGGACTCGCGGCCTGCGCCGGCGAGTTCGTCGCGTTCCAGGACGCCGACGACTGGTCCCATCCGCGGCGCCTGGAGTTGCAGGTGCAGCCGTTGCTGGCGACGCCGCGGCTGGTCGCCACCACCTCGGACGGGTTGTCGGTCACCGACCAGTTGCTGATCAACCGGCCGGGGGTGCGCAGCGGCCGGTTCAACCCGTCGTCGTTGCTGTTCCGGCGCGACGAGGTGATGCGGCGCATCGGCTACTTCGACGAGGTGCGCAAGGCCGGTGATTCCGAGTACATCGGACGGATCGGCGCGACGTTCGGCGCCGATGCCGTTCGCCACCTGGAGATGGAGCCGCTGGCGCTGATCCGGTTGTCGGAGCACTCGCTGTCGCGGGCCGAGATCCGGGCGTACTGGATGCATCCGGCGCGGGTGGCGTACAGCTCGGCGTACCTGCGGTGGCATGAACGGATCGCGGCCGGGGAGGTGGATCCGTACCGGCCGCGCGACGCGGTGGAGCGGCCGTTCCGGGCCCCGGAACATCTGACCCGCCGCCCCGGCGACACCGCCTCGCCCCGCCGCTACGACGTGATCGTGGTGGCCGACTGGCGGTTCTGGCAGAGCCCGCAACGGGCCGCGATCGCCGAGCTGCGTGCGCTGGTCGAGGCGGGCCGCCGGGTCGCGGTCGCCCACCTGGAGACCTACCGGTACGTCCGGCAGCGGCGGCTCTCGCCGATCGGCGAACTCCAGCAGCTCGTGAACGACGGGTCGATCGACCACGTCGAGATCGGGCAGCGTACGGACGCGGACCTGGTGCTGGTCCGGCACGCGGCGGTCCTGCAGTTCGCCGGTGGGCGCCCCGGTCGGATCACGGCGCAGCGGGTGATCGTGGTGGCCGACCGGGCGCCCGCGAAGGCCGACGGCACGGATCACCGGTACACGACGGCCGCCTGCGCCGTGGCGGCGCGGGAGCTGTTCGGCGCCGATCCGGTGTGGTGGCCGCAGGATCCGGCGATCCGGCGCGCGCTGCGGGACGCGGAGCCGGCCCTGGCGGTATTGCCGGACGACGTGCCGTTCGTGGTCGCGCCGGGTGACGGCGCGGGCCCACGCGCCGGGCTCGCCGGTCGCCGGCCGACGGTCGGCGTCGACCTGTGCGACCAGGGCGGTCTGCCGGGGGACCGGGCCGACGTTCTGGCCGCGCTGCGGCGGCTCGGCGGCGACGCCGACATCCGGGTACGCATGCCCGACCGGTTGCGCCCGGCCGGGGAGATGCCGCCGTCCTGGCTGTGCTTCGAGGCGACAGACCTGGAGCCGGGACCCTTCCTGCACCAGCTCGACTGCTACCTGCACTATCCACACCCGAACGAGGTGGGCCGCTGGTCGCAGCCCGTCCTGGAGGCCGCCGCGGCGGGCTGCGTGGTGCTGCTGCCCGAGCGGCTGGCCCCGCAGTACGGCGACGTCGCCGTGTACGCCGAGCCGGACGCCGTGCCGGCCGTCCTGGCCCGGTACACCGCCGACCCCGGTTGCTTCGCCGCCCGCAGCCGGCAGGCGTACGAGCTGGCCGCCGCGGCCTACCACCCGGGGCGTTTCGCGGCCCGGATCGGCGACCTGCTGGGCCGCCCCGGCGCCACGTTGCCGGTGCCGCGCGGCGCGCTGACCCCGGCCCGCTGACCCGGCCCGGTGGGAGACCGCGTAACGCCGCGCTGACGGCGGGCGTTACCGAAACGTCAGTTCAACCAGCACCGGAGGAGACGGATGAGCACGCTGCTGCGGTTCGCCCGCGGCCAGATCGCGCGGCTGCACAGCCTCACGTCGCGGCAGGGGATGGCCCTGACCGCGATCGTCGTGCTGTGCCTGGGCGTTGCGGGAGCGTCGGCGGCCGGGCAGGGCGCGGTCGCGATGACGCTGCTGGCCGGTCTCCTCGGTGCGGCCCTCGTCGGCCTCATGCAGGTGTCCCGGCGCCTCGGCGGCCTGATCCGCGCCCACCGGGCCTCGCTGCGGGACCTGCGGGTGCTGCTGGAGGAGACGCAACGCCGGATGGTGGCCACCGGTGAGACCGAACGCGTCGCCGCGGCCACCCGGCACCGGGATCTGACGGCGCGGCTGGCCCGCGACGACCGCGACGCCCAGGAGGTCACCCGGCTGCTGCTGCGCGAGCAGAGCAGCGAGGCGGAGGCGGCGCTGCAGGTCTACCGGCTGGTGACGCCGCGCGCCCCGATGCCGTTCTCGGCCGACGCCGGGTGCGGCGCCGCCGACCTGCTCGGCCTGCTGCATCTGGTGCGCGCCCGGCAGCCCGCCGTGGTGGTCACCCTCGGCGCGGGCTCGGCCGCGGTGTGGCTCGCGTACGCGGTGGAGGCCGCCGGTGGCCGCCTCGTCGCGGTGGAGCACGACAGGGACACCGCCGAGCGGATCCGGGCGCTGGCCGCCGCGCACGGACTGGCCCAGGTCGCCGAGGTCGTCCACGCGCCGCTGTCGGACGCCCGGCCGGGCAGCGACACCGCGGGCTGGTACGAGTGGACCGCCCTGACGGAACTGCGCGACGTCGACCTGCTCGTGGTGGACGGTCCGGCGGGCATGGCCACGGCCCGGCGCGTCGGTGCCGCCCTGCGGGTGTTCGGCCCGCGGCTGACCGGTGACGCGGTGGTCGTGGTCGACGACGGGCCGGGTGCCCGCGCGGCGAGCGCTGCGCTGGGGGCCTCGCTGCCGGAGTTCCCGGTGGTCGGCCGGTTCACCGCGCTCGCGTACGTGCCGCCCCCGGCCGTGTCGGTCGTACCGTCCTGACGGGCGGCTCAGAGTTCGCGCACGAGGACGTCGGCGATCCGTTGCCCGGCGTGGCCGTCCCACAGCGGCGGGGTCGGCCACGTCTGCGGCCGTCCGGCGCGCAGCCGCTGCTCGACCTCGGCGGCCAGCGTGGCGCGGGTGACGAGGCAGTTGGTGCCGTGCGTGATGGTGACGGGCCGTTCGGTGTTGGGGCGGATGGTGAGGCAGGGTACGCCGAGGACGGTGGTCTCCTCCTGCACCCCGCCCGAGTCGGTGACGACGGCTTCGGCGCCCCGCACCAGGCCCAGGAACTCGACGTACCCGAGGGGTTCGAGGACCCGGATCCGGGGGTGGTCGAACAGGCCCACGGACCGCAGCCGTTCGCGTCCCCGCGGGTGCAGCGGCAGGACGACGTCGGCCTGGTCGGCGACGGCGTGCACGGCGTGGACGAGTTCGGCGGCGTCGGCGGGGCGGTCCACGTTGGCGGGCCGGTGCAGGGTGGCCACCACGTACGGGCCGTCGAGGCCGTGTTCGGCGCGGGCCTTCGCCGCGTCGAAACGGTCCAGGTTGGCCAGCAGCGTGTCGATCATCGGGTTGCCGACCAGGTGGATGCGGTCCGCCGCGATCCCCTCGTTGCCCAGGTGAGCGACAGCGTCGGGGCTGGTGGCGAAGAGGGTGTCCGCGATGCGGTCGGTGACCACGCGGTTGATCTCCTCGGGCATGGTGCGGTCGAAGCTGCGCAGGCCCGCCTCCACGTGTGCGACGCGGATCCCGAGTTTCGCGGCGGCCAGGGCGGCGGCGACGGTCGAGTTGACGTCGCCGTAGACGACCAGCAGTGCGGGGCGCCGCTGCAGCAGCAGCTCCTCCACGGCGGTCAGTACGGCCGCGGTCTGTGTGGCGTGGCTGCCCGAGCCGACGCCGAGGTTGACGTCCGGGTGCGGCAGGTCGAGCTGGCGCAGGAACACGTCGAACATCTGCTGCCCGTAGTGCTGTCCGGTGTGTACGAGCTGCTGTTCGACCCCCCGCTCGGCGAGGGCCCGGTGCACGGGCGCCGCCTTGGGGAAGTTGGGCCGCGCGCCGGTGACGTGCAGTACGGGGCCGGGCATGAACAACCTCCGTCGGTGCGTCGGGGGAACGTGCTGTACAACGCCGGGCATACTGCAGAGATTCGGGACAAAGCGCTACATCCCGCACTGTCGTCTCGTTCATCGAGGGGCGGCGCGTCAGCGTCGCACCGATTCCGCACGCACTAGGAGTCCCCATGCCCGCCCGCCGCGTCAAAGACCTGGTCCGCCGCGTGCCGCGGCGGGTCCGCTACGGGGCGCTCGGCTGCGTACTGGTCGCCGGTCTGATTGTCGCCGCCGCGACCCGCTCCTGGCCCGTACTGATCGTGGAGTCGTTCGTGGTGGCCGCGATCCTGGGCAGCGCGCTGTGGGAGCAACGTGAGCTGCGCATGGCGCTGGGCCGCCAGGCCAAGCGGCTGCGCGCCACCACCGAACGGGTCCGTGACGCCGACCGGGTGCAGGCCCACCTCGCCCTGGAGCTGTACGACCAGACCCGCGCCGCCGGACGGGAGTTCCCCGCCGCCCTCGGGCCCCTGGTGCTGGACGCGCTGGCCGAACGCGGCGACGTGCTGCCCGCCTTCGAGCTGGCCGGGCGCAGCGCGGCCGAGGCCATCTCGCTGCCGACCTACCGCCGGCTCCGGCGGGACCTGCACCGCAGCGGCTACCTTGCGCACGCCGAGGAGATGGCCCAGCTCTGCGTCAAGTGGGACAAGCCCAACGACCGGCGCGCCCTGGCCAACCTGCGGGGCGAACACGCGGTCCTCTCCGGCACGTACGTGCCGTCGGTGGCCGTGCGGGAACCGGGGGCGCTCGTGCCCAACCGGGTCCTGCACCTGGTCGGTAAGTCCCTGCCCGAGGCGCAGGCGGGCTACACGTTGCGCACCCACTTCATCGCCACCGCGCAGCAGGCCGCCGGCCTGGACCCGCACGTCGCCACGGAACTCGGCTTCGGCGGGGGCACCGACGCGGTGATCGACGGCATCACCTACCACCGCATCACGGGCCCGGCGGCGGGCACAGTGCCGCTGGACCAGTGGTTGCGTGAGCACGTCGAACGGACCGCCGAACTGGTCCGCGAGCTGCGTCCGGCCGTGCTGCACGCCGCCTCGAACTACCTCAACGCGCTGACCGCCCTGGCCATCGGCCGGGCGTACGGGATCCCCGTCGTCTACGAGACGCGCGGCTTCTGGGAGGAGAACTGGCTCTCCCGCCAGATCCAGCGCGCCGGATGGGACTACCCAGAGGTGATGGCGAAGTACGGCGAGCCCGACATCTACCGGATGCGCCGGGACCTGGAGGACCGGTGCCGCCGGGAGGCCGACCGGGTCGTCACGCTCGCCGAGGTCATGGCCGAACGGATCGTCCTGGGCGGGGTACCCCGCGAGCGGATCCACGTGGTGCCCAACGCGGTGGACACCGACCGGTTCCCCGTGTTGTCCCGGGACGCCGAACTGGCCGAGCAGCTGGGCATCCCGGCGGACACCACGGTCGTCGGCTACATCTCCTCGCTGACCGAGTACGAGGACGTGGGCACGCTCATCCGCGCGTACGCGCAGCTCGACGGCGACCTCGCCCTGCTGATCGTCGGCGACGGCGTGGAACGGGAGAACCTGCAGCAGCTCGCCGCGGATCTCGGCGTGTCCGGTGTGCACTTCACCGGGCAGGTCCCGCACGAGCAGGTGCTGCGCTACTACAGCCTGATCGACATCTTCGTGGTGTCGCGTCCACCCATCGAGGTCTGTCACCTGGTCACGCCGCTGAAGCCGTTCGAGGCGTTCGCGACGGGCCGCGCGGTGGTGCTCTCCGACGTGCGGGCGCTGGCCGGCATCGCGCGGGAGAGCGGCGCCGCGGAGCTGTTCAGCGCGGGTGATCCCGCCTCGCTCGTCCAGGTGCTGCGCCGCCTGCTGGCCGACCCGGACCGCCGCCGTGAGCTGGCCGAGGCCGGTGCCGCCTGGGTACGCAGGGAGCGCACGTGGGCGGCCAACGCCCACCTCTACGCCCGCCTGTACGAGGAGCTGACCAGGGGGGTACCCGGACAGCGCCGCCCCGACCGCAGCGACCCCGACCGCAGCGACGCGGTGGTCGGCTGACGGCAGCGCGCGACGCTGGCGGCCCAGCTCAACCAGAAGGCCCTGCGCAACGGAAACCGGCCGGTGTCGTTTTGCCCCGTGTGACCGTCGATGTGGTGAAGCCGCGGCCCGGTACCTCGTCGGGGCCCGCCGCGCCCGCCGCCGGCCCACCGGACGCCGTCCCGGTCGGCCCGCTGTGGCGGCGGGCGGTGCTGCGCGCCGCGCTGATCCCGCTGATCGTGCTGGCGCCCCTCACGACGCTGGCGCCGTCGGGGGACCACCGGTTCAACATCTACTGGCACGGCGGGCTGTACCGCACCGACCCGCTCGGCATCGTCACGGGCACCATCGACGTGCTGCCGACCTACCTGCGGCTGGGCAACTTCCGGCCGCTCGGCCGGATGGTCGAGGGGGTCATCGACCTCGGCGTCTACCTGCTCACCGACCTGCTGCACCTGCCCGCGAACATCGCGCTGCGGCTGGTCACCTGCGCGGCGGCCATGCTGTTGTCGGTGGTCGCGGTGGTGTTCGTGGAGTGTGTCGTGGCCCGGAGGAGGGTGTTCGCGGGCCCGCCGTCGCGGCTGGCCGCGGTGCTGCCGTTCGCGGTGGGCGGCTGCTGCGTCGCGGCGGGCGACACCACGGTGTTCATCCTCTTCGGTGCGCTGTACCTGACCACGGCGGCGCTGGTGCTGGGGCTGGCCGCGGCGTTCGCCCGGCTGGTCCGTACCGGGGAATTCCGGCTCGGGTGGCGACGGGCCGCGGCGGCCGCGCTGGCCGGTGCCGCGATCGCCTGCTTCAACGAGCTGGCCGCGCTCGCCGTGCCGCTGCTGACGGTGACCGTGCTGGCCCGCGCCCGCTGGGTGTCCGGGCTGGACCGGCGGCGCACCTGGACCGGCCCCGCGGCCCGCGCGGTCGCCGCCTGCTGGCTGGGCTTCCTGCCGATCTTCCTGACCGTGCGGGTGATCATCGCCGGTTACTGCCGGGCGGGTGACTGCTACAAGGGCTCCGATGTGGTGCTGGGTCCCGGCGCTCTCGCGGCGTTCCCGCTGCGGCTGGGCGCCTGGCTGCCGCCGCTGGGCTGGGCCCGCGCCGCCGACGGCGCGGGGGCCCGGTGGCCCGTGGGCGTGCTGCCGCTGCTGGCGCTCGCCGCGCTCGGCCTGCTGGTGTGGCATGCCGCCCGCGACCTGCCCCGGCTGGGCATCCCCGACCGGGGGCAGCTGCTCGGGGGCGCCGTCGTCGCGGTCACCCTGCTGGCCCTCGGGGCCGCGTTGGCCAGCCTCAACGCCGACGTGCAGCGTTTCGCCGGGCTGGGGCGCTGGGGGCAGGGATGGCGGGACAGCGGGGTCACCGCGGTCGCGGGCGGGTTGCTGCTGGCGCTCGGAGCGGTGGCGCTGACCGCCCGGCGGCGCCGCCCGTACCGGGCGCTGACGTGGGTGCTGGTGCTGCTGGCTGTGGTGGGCGCCGGGACCGTGGCCGCCAACCGGACGTACTCCGACCGGGTGGCACGCCGCCAGATGTCGCTGCTGGACAACCGGATCGCGCTGGAGATGGCCGGGTTCGACCGAACGGCCGCGGGTGACGAACGCCGGTGCGCGCTGCTGCACGACGCGTACACCCTCTTCGCCGACAACGAGCCCACCCGCACCCGGTACGCCGAGTCCCTCGACGTGGGCGCCCGCGACATCGCCGGGGTCCCGTTCTGCCGGAGCGCCGGATGAGCGACGCCGAGCCGCTGATCTCCGTGATCGCCCCCGTCTACAACGAGGGCGAGGGCGTGGACCGCTTCGTGCACCGCCTCACCGAGGTCCTGGCCGTCCCCGGACAACGGCACGAACTGATCCTCGTCGACGACGGCTCCCGCGACGACTCCTGGCACCGGGTGGTCCGCCAGGCCGAGCGCGATCCCCGCGTACGCGGCCTGCGCCTGTCCCGCAACTTCGGCAAGGAGGCGGCGATGCTGGCCGGGCTGGAAGCCGCCAGGGGCGACGCCGTGATCGTCATCGACGCCGACCTGCAGCACCCGCCCGCCGCGATCCCGGAGATGCTGCGCCGCTGGCGGGCCGGCGCGCACGTGGTCGAGGCGGTCAAGCGCAACCGGCCCGGCCAGTCCGTACCCAGCCGCCTGGCGGCCCGGCTGTTCAACGCGGGCTTCACCCGGCTGACCACCGTGGAACTGGTCAACGCCACCGACTTCCGCCTGCTCAGCCGTCCCGCACTGGAGGCGCTGCTGCGGCTGCCGGAGCATTCGTCGTTCTTCCGCGGCACCAGCAGCTGGATCGGCTACTCGCGCGACACCGTCGAGGTGGACATCGACCATCGGGAGGGCGGCGCCTCGCGGTGGACGTTCGGGGGGCTGTGCCGCCTCGCGGTCAACGGGCTCACCTCGTTCACCTCGGCGCCGCTGCACCTGGTCACGGTCGTGGGGGTGGGCTTCGCCGGGTTCGCGGCCGTACTCGGGGTGCAGACGCTGCTGCGCTGGCTGCGCGGCGGCTCGGTGGCCGGCTTCCCCACGGTCATCCTGCTGCTGCTGGTGATGGGCACGTTCATCCTGCTGGGCCTCGGCGTGATCGGCGAGTATCTGGCCCGGATCCACGAGGAGGTCCGCGGCCGCCCGCGCTACCTGATCCAGGACCGCGCCGACGCTCCCTCCGCGGTTCCCGAGCAGGCCGCGGTGCCCGGCCAGCGGGCGGACCGTGCGCCGCGCTGACCTCGGCCGCCTCCTCCGGTACGGATGCAGCGGCGCGGCCAGCGCCGCTACCCACTTCGGCACCGCGCTGGCCCTGGTCGAGGGGCTCGGCGCGCCCCCTGTCGCGGCGTCCACCGTGGGTTTCACGGCCAGCATCGCTGTCTCGTACGTGCTGCAGCGCAACTGGGTGTTCCGCGCGGCGACCCGGCACGTCGTCGGCGGCGCCCGCTTCCTGGTCGTCACGGCCGTCGCCCTGACCTGCAACACCGCGGTGGTCTGGGCCGGTACGGCGCTGCTGCACGCGCCGTACCGGATCGTGCAGGCCGTGGCGTTGATGCTGATCCCGCTGGTGAACTACACGATCAACTCGCGGTGGACGTTCCGCGAATCGCCGCGGGTACCGGCTCAGGGCACGAGTTCGGCGGAGAGCAGCGGCGCCAGCAGCTTGCTGTAGACCGTGGTGATGTGGTGGCGGTCCTTGTAGACCAGGACGTTGCCGATGATCACCGGGCAGTCGGTGGCCGTGCAGAACCAGGGCAGCGGGTCGATGATCGATATCCCCTGGCTGCGGGCGGCGGTCATGACCCGCGCCCGCAGTTCCGGGTTGCGGACCGCCACGTCGCGCGGGTGGGCGCAGGCCGCCGGGTCGGTCATGTGCTGCGACAGGCAGTCCGGCACCAGCTGGTGCCACGGGGTGTCGTTGACGAAGTACACCTTCCGCCCCGGCGCCGACACCTGCGTGAAGGTGTACTGCCAGGCCCGGATCCAGGCGGTGTCGGGGTCGCCCGTGACGCCGAGCAGCCCGCCGCCGGGCGACACGGACGCCAGCACCACCATCGCCGGGTGCAGGTCGCGGATCTTCTGGTACGCCAGCCGCCGCCACCGGACGCACTCGGTGAACGGCCGCTTGAGCGAGTCCTGGTAGATGAACACGTTCGCGGCCGAGCAGGCGCTCTTGACCAGCGGCACGAGCCTCCAGTGCCGCTGGCGGGCGATCGCCTCCATGGCGGGGAACCAGTGCCCGGCGTGCGAGTCGCCGAACAGCACGACGGTGGTGGGCGAGGTCAGGTCCCCGTACGCGCAGTCCTTGATCACCCAGTCGGTGAAGGCGGGGGAGCACATGTCCTTGTAGAGCTGCGGCTTGTCCAGGGCGGCCTGCGACAGCTTCGGGGTGAGGTCCACGGGCACGCCGGGCAGGTGGACGCTGTCGGCGATGCGTTGCTGCAGCGTCGTCACGTTCGACTGCGGGGCCAGCGGCTGCGCGTGGTAGCCGGAGGTGGCCGTGCCCGCTTCGGCGGTCAGCGTGACGCACAGCGCCACCGACGCGGCGGACATCACCAGGCCCGCGCACAGGCCGCGCCACGCGCGGCGGCGCAGCATGGGCAGGCGCCGGACCGGGTTCTCCACGAGGGCGTACGTCAGGGCGGCCAGGACGAGCGCGGCCACTGCCGCGAGGATGTTCTGCCACCAGGCCGGGGGATGACCCCACAGGTACGGGGAGACCGCCAGCAGCGGCCAGTGCCACAGGTACCACGAGTACGACAGCCGCCCGAGCGCCTGCAGGGCCGGGTGACCCAGCGGCGGGGCGGGCCAGGCGCATCCGCCCGCGATGACCGCGGCGGCACCGAGGACGGGCAGCAGGGCCGCGTACCCGGGGAACGGGGTGGCCTCGGTGTAGACGACAGCGGCGGCCGCGATCGCGATCAGCCCCGCGCCGGCCAGGGCGAGGGCCGTGCGGCGGCCGAGCCGGGCGGCCCGGCCCGTGCCGAGGGCCAGCAGCGCGCCGACGCCGAGTTCCCACGCCCGGGTGTGCGTCCCGAAGTACGCCCAGCCCGCGTTGTGCCGGGTCTGCCAGACGCTGACCAGGAACGACACGGCCGTCAATCCGCCGAGGAGCAGGGCGATCCGAGACTTGACAATCCTGGACAAATCGCCCCGCGCCCGAACGACCAGCAGGAGCAGCAGCGGCCACACCAGGTAGAACTGCTCCTCCACGGCCAGCGACCAGAAGTGCTGCAACGGCGACGGGTCCGTCTCCGCGCTCAGGTAGTCCGTGCCGATCACGGCCAGGCGCCAGTTCATCGCATAGCCGGTGGTGTGCAGCGCGTCCGCGAGGATGTCCGGCAGCCGCAGCGGCGGCAGCCACCACACAGACATCGCGACCGTCGCCACCACGACCACCGTCGCGGCGGGCAACAGCCGCAGCGCCCGGCGCGCGTAGAAGCCCGGTACGGAGATCCGGCCCGTGTCGCGCGCCTCGCGCAGCAGCAGCCCGGTGATCAGGAACCCGGAGATCACGAAGAAGACGTCCACCCCGACGTAGCCGCCCCCGACCAGCGGCAGGCCACAGTGGTACGCCACCACGAGCAGCACCGCGACCGCGCGCAGCCCCTGGATGTCGCGGCGGTGCCGGGACGGGCGGGCCGCGCGGGCCGCGGGCCGCTCGACGCTGAGCGGCCCGCGACGGCGCGGGGCGGGAGCCGGCGCGGTACGGACCGGTGCACTGCTCGACCCGGAGGTGCCGGTCCCGAGCGCGGTCACAGGCGGTGCGCCTCCGCGCTCGTGGTGACCCCGCGGGTGTCGAAGAAGCGCTTCGCGATGCCCGCGAGGTGGTCCGCGTCGTACCCGCGGTGGTGCTGCACGAGGATGGTCAGGTCGGCGGCCGCGGCCGCACCCTCCAGGTCCTCTGTACGCGGCACCACCACGTCACCCACCCGCCACGACGGCACGAACGGGTCGTGGTACGCCAGCGTCGCGCCCAGCGACATGAGGTGCCGGGCCAGCGGCGTGGCCGGCGACTCCCGCCGGTCCGCGATGTTCGCCTTGTACGTGACCCCCAGCAGCAGCACCGTGGCGCCGTGCACCGCCTGCCCGTCCGCGTTGAGCAGGTTCTGCGCGCGCCGCGCCACGTACGCGGGCATGGTCGCGTTGATCTCCTGCGCCAGCTCCACGAACCGGAACGGGTAACCCAGCTTGCTGCGCACGTTGTGGCTCAGGTAGTTCGGGTCGATCGGGATGCAGTGCCCGCCGACCCCCGGACCGGGGTAGAACGCCTGGAAGCCGAACGGCTTGGTCGACGCGGCGTGGATGACGTCCCACAGGTCGATGTCCAGCTCGTGGCAGAACCGGGCCATCTCGTTGACCAGCGCGATGTTCACATGCCGGTACGTGTTCTCCAGCAGCTTCGCGGTCTCCGCCTCCCGGGTGCCCCGGGTGCGCACCACCGTCTCCACCAGCCGCCCGTAGAACGCGGCCACGGCGTCCGTGCAGGCCGGCGTGTGCCCGCCGACGACCTTGGGGGTGTTGTGCGCGCCGTACGTCGGGTTGCCCGGGTCGATGCGCTCGGGCGAGAAGGCGAGGTGGAAGTCCAGCCCGGCGGTGAGCCCGGAGAGCCGTTCCAGTAGCGGCCGGACCACGTCGTCCGTGGTGCCCGGATACGTGGTGGATTCCAGCACCACCAGCATGCCGGGCTTGAGGTTGCGGCCCACCGCCCCGGTCGCCCCGGTCACCGCGGACAGGTCAGGGCCGTCCCCCTCGGACAGCGGCGTGGGCACGCAGATGACCGCGGTGGACGCGGTCGCGATCAGAGACTCGTCCGTGGTCGGCTGGAAGCCGTCCGCGATCATCTGCGCCACGTCGGCGTCGCTGAGGTCGTCGACGTGCGAACGCCCGGCGGCCAGCCCGGACACCACGCGCTCGGAAACGTCGAAGCCGAGCACCCGCATACCGACCCGGGTGGCCTGATGCGCCAGCGGAAGGCCGACGTAGCCCAGGCCGAGGATCACGACGTCGTAGCTCACGATTCACTCCTCACGGGAAAGACGGCAGGGGCCCTCACGGGGAGGACGGCAGGGGCAGGTCGTCGGCCGGGCGGGGGTCGCCGGTACCGGCCACCGCGCGGGTGGCCTGCCGCGCCACCACGGGCGGGGCCGGGCGCAGCCGGCTCAGCGCGACAGTCGCGGGCCGCGGCTCGGCCAGCTCCCACGGCGAGACGAACGGCAGGTACGCGGGCAGGAAGTCGGCGACCAGCCCGGCCTGCTCCGCCGCGACGTCGGCGTCGGACTCGGTGTCGTTGAGGCAGAACGCGTCGAGGTGACGGTGCCGCAGCAGCGACGCCAGCTTGAACGGCGTGGCCGGGTCGGCCAGGTCCGCGTACCGGTAGCGGATCTGCCCCGGCACCGCCCGCCCGGTCAGGTACGCGTAGTACTGCTGCAGCGAGGAGAGCAGTGCGATGTCGTCGGGGTGCCGGAACTGGTGTTCGGCGGTCGCCACCACGTCCCCGGCGAACCGCTGCTCGATCTCGGCGATCACGCTGCGCCGCGACGGGTGCGGGGTGTGCAGCATCTTGCGGGTCAGCACCCGCCCGAACGCCTCCCGGATGAGCCGCCGGTTGTTCTTGCCGGCCGAGTTGACAGGCGCGTCGTCGGGGCTCGCCGGGGCGGAGTCGACCCGCGCGCTCGACGGGAAGAACCGGGTCAGCCCGCCCGGAGTGAAGAACAGGTCGGGGGTGACCGGGTGGCCCAGGAACACGTCGTCGTTGAGGTACAGGAAGTGCTCAGACAGGCCCGGAATGCGGTGCAGCCGCGACTCGATGGCCTGCGAGTTGAAGGTCGGCAGCCGCCCCGTGTCGCCGAAGATCTCCCGGTGGTCGACCACGGTGATCGCCGGGTGCTCCGTGTCCAGCCAGGCGGGCACCTGGTCGTCCGTGACGATGAAGATGTGCCGTACCCAGGGCGCGAAGCAGTGCAGGGCGCGCAGTGAGTAGCGCAGCTCGTCGCGGCAGGCGTACCGGGAGTCGTTGGCGGTCTGCTCGCTGACGCCGGTCACCCAGGTGTTGTCGCGCAGCGCCTCGGCCTTGCGGGCGCGCCAGGCGGGGTCACCGCCGTCGACCCAGGTGTAGACCACGTCGACCGGGAAGTTGATCCGGTCGGGGTCGGCGAGCGTGAACACCTCGCGGGTGCGGTAGCGGGTGTGGTCGGACGCGGCGCTGAACGGGCCGAAGGCGGATTCGGGCGCGGAGGTCACCGGCTCGTCGGCCCTGATCACGTCGGCGATCGGGTTGCCGCGGGGCCCGGTCAGGTGCCCGTCGCCCTCGCGCCAGAACTCGATCTCGCAGCCGAGGTCCGTACCGAGCAGCAGGCTGCCGGTCGGGTCGGTGACCGGCCAGCAGACCCGCAGCACGTCGGCCCGGCGCCCGGCGCCGCGTCGCGCGGGCGCGACGACCTCCAGCAGGCCGTCGCCGGTCGCGGTGAGTTCCTCCAGCAGGGCCACGACCCGGTCCCGGTCGGCCGCGGGTACGGCCACCGCGGTGCGCCGCACGTCGGGGGTCGGTACCCGGAACCAGTCGACGTCCGCGCCGGTCAGGGCGGTGGTGACCCGAGCGAGGTTGTCCCGTCGGACCGAGGCCGGGCTGGCCGTGCGCTCGCGCCGGGCGGTGATCCAGCCCTGGCCGGTGCGTACCCGCATGGTCGGGGTGTCCGGGGTGACCCGCATGGTGGGCAGCCGCGGCGGCGGCGACAGCGGCACGATCCGCCGCGCCACGTGCAGCCGCCGGTGGGGAGCGACCCGGGGCAGCAGCCGATCCTGCACCGAGGTGAAGATGCGCTTCCGGACCCGCCAGGGGGCCAGGCGCAGGATGCGCCGCAGGGGCACGGCTGATTCCTTCCGCCGGGTGTCCGTCGTACCGATGAGCGAGCGCGTCGCCCGCACGGTTCCTGACCCTCAACGGCGGGATTCCGCGGAAGGTTGCGGTCGATATCGGCCAATCGGACATCTGTGCCAAGTCGCCACAGGTGGGGCCCAAGCTACGGTTGTGTCGCCCGTTATAACCGGTATATTCGATTTGCCCGTGGGGCGTGGGTGAATGCGGCGGCGCAACCCCTACGGGTGCGCTCCGGGGATCCCGCCGATGCGCGGCTTGCGCGGCAGGCGCATGGTGGAGGTCGGCCGGTCGGCGGCCGAGGGGAGGCGGAGATGGGCAAGGCAATCGCGTACCTGGTGGCCATGATCGCCGGTGTGATCGTGGTGGGCTGGATCGCCGTGAACCTGCTGCACGTGCTGGTCGGGGCGCTCGCGTACCTGATCGTCGGCGCCGTGGTGGTCGGCGGCGGCGTCTACCTGTACGGCAGGGCCAAGCGCTCGCTGGCCCCCGGCACCCGGACCCAGCGCCGCATCGAGGCCGCGACGCGGACGTACCGGATGCGCCAGCGGTGAGGAGTCGGCGAGGCGGTTAGGCTTGCGGGCGTTCCCTCATCGCTGACCAACGGGAAGTTGCGCCGTGTTTGACACCTTGAGCGACCGCCTCTCCGGCATTTTCACCAAGCTGCGGGGCAAGGGCCGGCTCACCGACGCCGACATCGATGCCACCGCGCGCGAGATCCGCCTCGCCCTGCTCGAGGCGGACGTGGCGTTGCCCGTGGTCAGGGCCTTCATCGCCAGCCTCAAGGAGCGGGCGCGCGACGCCGAGGTGTCGAAGGCGCTCAACCCGGCGCAGCAGATCATCAAGATCGTCCACGAGGAGCTCATCAACGTCCTCGGCGGCGAGGCGCGGCGGCTGCGGTTCGCCAAGCAGCCCCCCACCGTGATCATGCTGGCCGGTCTGCAGGGCTCCGGTAAGACCACCCTCGCGGGCAAGCTGGCCCGCTGGCTCAAGGGCCAGGGCCACCAGCCGCTGCTGGTCGCCTGCGACCTGCAGCGCCCCAACGCCGTCAACCAGCTCCAGGTCCTCGGCGGCCGGGCGGGCGTCGACGTGTACGCCCCGCAGCCCGGCAACGGCGTCGGCAACCCGGTCCAGGTGGCCAAGGACTCCATCGAGCACGCGCAGCGGGCCGCGAAGGACATCGTCATCGTCGACACCGCGGGCCGCCTCGGTATCGACGCCGAGATGATGCAGCAGGCCGCGGACATCCGCGACGCGGTCAGCCCCGACGAGGTCATCTTCGTCATCGACGCCATGGTCGGCCAGGACGCGGTGCAGACCGCCGAGGCGTTCCGCGACGGCGTCGGCATCACCGGCGTCGTGCTGTCCAAGCTCGACGGTGACGCCCGCGGTGGTGCGGCCCTGTCGGTCCGGCACGTCACCGGCGAGCCGATCCTCTTCGCGTCCACCGGCGAGAAGCTGGAGGACTTCGACGTCTTCCACCCCGACCGGATGGCCAGCCGGATCCTCGGCATGGGCGACGTGCTGACCCTCATCGAGCAGGCCGAGCAGGCGTTCGACGAGGAGCAGAAGGAGAAGATGACCTCCAAGCTGCTCGGTGGCGAGCAGTTCACCCTGGAGGACTTCCTCGACCAGCTCATCGCCGTACGGCGGATGGGCCCGATCGCGAACGTGCTGTCCATGATGCCCGGCATGGGCCAGATGAAGGACCAGCTGGCCGAGCTGGACGACAGCCACTTCGACCGGGTCACCGCGATCATCCGTTCGATGACCCCGCAGGAGCGGGCCAACCCGAAGATCCTCAACGGCTCCCGCCGCGCCCGCATCGCCAACGGCTCCGGCGTCACCGTCATGGACGTCAACCAGCTGCTCAACCGCTTCGCCGATGCGCAGAAGATGATGAAGCAGATGGGCGGCATGATGGGCCTGCCCGGTGCCCGCCGCAAGGCGACCAAGAGCCCGAAGAACAAGCGCAAGGGCACCAAGGGCGGCAGCAGCCGGCCCCGCGTCGGCGGCGCCGGGATGCCGGCCGGTTTCCCCGGCGGCATGCCCCAGCTCCCGCCGGGTCTCGACCCGAACGCGCTGGGTGGCGGCGGTCCGGGCCTGCCTCCCGGCTTCAAGCTCCCCAAGCTCGACTTCAACAAGCTGACCCGGCCCCCCAAGGACGACGACAAGCGCTGACCGGGTGCCGCGGGCGGTCCGCGAGCGCGTCGGTGCGTGTTGTTGCAGGTCAGCGGCATTTACCAGGTAGAGGCACACCCGTTTCGCCGCCTACCGTGGACGGGTGCACCCACACCGCGACCATGCCCATGACCACGGCCACGATCACGCGCACGACTGGTGGCGGCGGGTGGCGCACCTGCTGCGGCCGCATTCGCACGACACCGCCGACAAGGTCGACACGGCGCTGGAGACCTCGGCCGCGGGGCTGCGTGCGTTGTGGATCTCGATGGTGGTGCTCGGCGCGACTGCGGCGCTGCAGGCCGTGGTGGTGGTGTGGTCGGGATCGGTGGCGCTGCTCGGGGACACCCTGCACAACGTGGCCGACGCGCTGACCGCGGTGCCGCTGGGGATCGCGTTCCTGCTCGGGCGGCGGGCGGCGAACCGTCGCTACACGTACGGCTACGGCCGCGCCGAGGACCTGGCCGGCGTCGTCATCGTGATCACCATCGCGGTGTCCGCGGCGCTGGCCGGGTGGGAAGCGGTGCGGCGGCTGCTGGACCCGCAGCCGGTCGACCGGCTCGGCTGGGTCGCCGTGGCGGCGCTGGTCGGGTTCGCCGGCAACGAACTGGTGGCCCGGTACCGCATCACCGTGGGCCGGCGGATCGGTTCGGCGGCGCTGGTCGCCGACGGGCTGCATGCGCGTACCGACGGGTTCACCTCGCTGGCCGTGCTGGCCGGTGCCGGCGGTACGGCACTGGGCTGGTGGTGGGCCGACCCCGTCGTCGGGCTGCTGATCACCGCGGCCATCGTCGTCGTGCTCCAGGACGCGGCCCGGCAGGTGTACCGGCGCCTGATGGACGCCGTCGACCCCCACCTGGTCGACCGGGCCGAGAGCGTCCTGCGCGCCACTCCCGGCGTCCGCGACGTCGCCGCCGTCCGGATCCGCTGGATCGGGCACCAGCTGCACGCCGAGGCCGACCTCGTCGTCGACACCGACCTGTCCCTGATCGAGGCACACGAGGTCGCCGCCGACGCCGAACACCAGCTCACCCACGCCGTGCCCCGGCTGACCGGCGCCACCGTGCACACCGACCCGGCCACCCACCCCGGCGGCCACCACCACGCCGCACTGTCCCACCGCCGCCGCGGCCACCACTGACCCGAGTACGGCGGGCTTTCCGGGTTGTCCACAGCCCGCGATCACGGACCACGCCGGGTAGCCTGACGTCCCTACGGTGACGGTGTCCTTGCCCGAGGAGGCCCATTGACCGCCGCGCTGAACCTGCCCGACAAGCAGGACTGGACCGTCGACGACCTGGCGAGCCTTCCGAAGGACCTTCGCTACGAGTTGATCGACGGAAGGCTGATCTTGCCGTCCCCCACCGCGATCCATCAGGACATCGGCGTCCAGATCCTGCTCGCACTGCGGGTCGGATGTCCGCCAGACCTCATGCCCGTCGTCCATCTGTCGCTCGCGGTGAACTCACGCAACGAGCCCCGGCCCGACGTCGTCGTCATCCGGCCGGACCACGCCAACATCAGCCCGGTGCCGGTGGACGACGCCGTACTGGCCGTGGAGGTGATCTCACCGGGTTCCCACTTCCGGGACATGTACGCCAAGGCGAAGATCTACGCCGCCGCCCGGGTCGCCCACTACTGGGTCATCGACCCGCTGTTCGAGGACGGCATCGTGCTCACCGCGTTCCAGCCCGGCGACAACGGCGAGTACGAGATCGTCGCCAGCACCGACAAGGTGTTCACGACGGACGCGCCGTTCGACGTGAGCATCGACCTGCCCGCGCTGACCGAGCGCCGCCGTGCCCTGTTGGAGCGTGCCCGTCCGCACGACTGAACGGCCGATCAGGTAGGACTGTGGACATGGCCTTGCATGTGCGCGGTGTCCTGCTCCCCGACGACGAGGTACGCGACCTGTGGCTGATCGGCGACCGGGTCACCTTCGAGCCGGTCGCCGACGCCGAGACGATCAGCGACTCCGGGTACGTCCTGCCCGGCCTCGTCGACGCACACTGCCACCTCGGCATCCAGTACGGCGGACACCCGATCGAGCACCTGGACGAGGCGCGGGAACTGGCCACCACGGACCGCGACGCCGGGGTGCTGGCGATCCGGGACGCGGGTTCGCCGTACCCGTATCCGGAGCTGGACGACGAGCCCGGCATGCCGCGCCTGGCCCGCGCCGGACGGCACGTCGCGGCCCCCAAGCGGTACCTGCGCGACATCGGGGTGGAGGTCGACGGCGCCGATGTCGCCGCGGCCGTGACCGCGCAGGCCCGGGCCGGAACGGGCTGGGTGAAGCTGGTCGGCGACTGGATCGACCGATCCGTCGGCGATCTCGCCCCGTCATGGGACCCGGCGACCATGGCCGCCGCGGTCGCGGCCGCGCACGCGGCGGGCGCGCGGGCGGCGGTGCACACCTTCTCCGAGGAGGGGGTGGCGCAGATGGTCCGGGCCGGGGTGGACTCGGTCGAGCACGGCACGGGGCTGTCGTTCGATCTGATCGACGAGATGGCCCGGCGGGGTACCGCCCTGGTGCCCACGATGATCAACATCAGGACCTTCGGTGGGATCGCCGACCGGGCCCGCGACAAGTTCGCGGGGTACGCCGACCACATGATCGCCCTGCGGGACCGCTTCCCGTCCGTGGTCCGCGCCGCCCACGAGGCAGGGGTGCCGATCTACGTGGGCACGGACGCGGGCGGCGGCATCCGGCACGGGCAGGCCGCCGAGGAGATGCTGCTGCTGCACGAGGCGGGCATCCCCGCGCTGGACGTGCTGGCGGCGGCGTCCTGGCGGGCCCGGTCCTGGCTGGGCTTCCCCGGCCTGGTCGAGGGCGGCTGCGCCGACCTGGTCGTCTACCCCGAGGATCCACGCCGCGACCTGACCGTCGTGCGGGCACCTCAGCGGATCGTCCTTCGCGGACGGGTCATCCGCTGAGCGTGCGCGCCGCGTGACCGGCGGAGCCGTCCGGGACGGTGATCCGGTGCCGGTCGGCTGGGCTCCGGAGGCGGGTGATCCGCCGGGCCTCGCTAGGATGCTGCCTCATGGCTCGCGTGCTCACTCCCCGTGCGGAGGACTTCCCCCGCTGGTACCAGGACCTCATCGCCAAGGCGCAGCTCGCCGACAACGGCCCGGTGCGCGGCACGATGGTGATCCGGCCGACCGGCTACGCGCTGTGGGAGCGCATGCAGGGTGAGATGGACGCCCGGATCAAGGCGGCGGGCGCGGAGAACGCGTACTTCCCGCTGTTCATCCCGGAGAGCTACCTGCGCCGCGAGGCCCAGCACGTGGAGGGCTTCTCGCCCGAGCTGGCCGTGGTCACCCATGCGGGCGGCAAGGAGCTGGCCGAGCCGATCGTGGTGCGCCCCACCAGCGAGACGATCTTCGGTGAGTTCATGGCCAAGTGGGTCGACTCGTACCGGGACCTGCCGCTGCTGCTGAACCAGTGGGCCAACGTGGTGCGTTGGGAGCTGCGCCCGCGCACCTTCCTGCGGACCACCGAGTTCCTCTGGCAGGAGGGCCACACCGCGCACGCCACCGAGGCGGACGCGGCGGCCTACGCGCGCCGCATCCTGCACCACGTGTACGAGGACTTCATGGTCAACCTGCTGGCCATCCCGGTCGTGCCGGGGCGCAAGACCGTCGGGGAGCGGTTCGCGGGTGCCACCAACACCATGACTCTCGAAGCCATGATGGGCGACGGCAAGGCGCTGCAGATGGGCACCTCGCACGAGCTGGGGCAGAACTTCGCCAAGGCGTTCGACATCACGTACTCGTCGGCGGCCGGGAGCCTGGAGCACTGCTGGACGACGTCGTGGGGCAGCACCACGCGGATGATCGGCGGGCTGATCATGGTGCACGGCGACGACAGCGGGCTGCGCGTGCCGCCCCGGCTGGCGCCGGTGCAGGCCCAGGTCATGGTGGTCAAGGCGGGCGAGGGGGTGGCCGAGGCCGCGGCCAAGCTGCGCGACGAGCTGGCCGCCGCCGGGGTACGGGTGACCCTCGACGACCGCGCCGACGTGCCGTTCGGCCGCCGGGCGGTGGACGCCGAACTCAAGGGCATTCCGGTACGCGTCGAGGTGGGCCCGCGTGACCTGGCCGCGGGTAACGCGGTGCTGGTCCGCCGGATCACCGGGGCGAAGGCGCCCGTGGCGCTCGGCGAGGTCGCCGCCGCGGTCACCGCCGCGCTCAAGGCCGACCAGCAGCAGCTGCTCGACGACGCGCTGGCGCTGCGCGAACAGCGCACCGTCGACGTCAAGACGCTGGGCGACGCGCTGGAGGCGGCGCAGACCGGCTGGGCGCGCGTGCCTTGGTCGGCGGTCGGCGTGGAGGGCGAGGCCGAGGCCAACGGCAAGGCGGTCACCGTACGGTGCCTGGTCCGTCCCGACGGCACCGTGCCGGACGCCGACGACGAGCCGGACCTGGTCGCGATCCTGGCCCGCGCGTACTGATGGGCTTGCGGGCGGGGCGGCCGTGACGCCGTTCGCGCCGGGGCGGACGGTGCTGTACCGCCACATCGCGCGCGACCGGGTCGTCGGGGTGCGCCCGTGCCGGGTGATCAGCGACGACGACCGCGGGCTGCTGCTGTGGCTGCCGCGCGGCTCGGCCGTGGCGGTCGAGCTGGCCGCCGACGGGCGGGGAGTGCGGGACATGCCGTTCACCGAATGGGTGACGGGGGAGCGCCGCCTGCACGAGGCGACGTGGCAGGGTCCCGCGATCGTGAAGTTCCTGCCCCGCGACGCCCACCACTCGGTGTGGTTCCTCCGCGACGACAGGGACGCCTTCGTGGCCTGGTACGTCAACCTGGAGGAGCCCCTGGCGCGCTGGGACGACGGCCCGGCGGCCGGGGTCGACGTGATCGACCAGGACCTGGACATCGTCGCCGCCCCGGACCGCAGCTGGCGATGGAAGGACGAGGACGAGTTCGCCGAGCGGCTGGCCCTGCCCGAGCAGTACTGGGTGCCCGACGAGGCCGCGGTGTGGGCCGAGGGGTACCGGGCGATCGAGCTGATCGAGGCGGGGAAGTTCCCCTTCGACGGCACCTGGACCGATTTCGAGCCCGACCCGTCCTGGCTGGTTCCGCAGGCGCTGCCACCGGGCTGGGATCGCCCGGCCGCCGCCGAGCGCTCGTCCTGATCACCGGAATGGGGCGGGATGGGAGGGCGGTGGGACCGACGGCCGGTGGTCTGGCAGAATGGGTGGCTGGTTCGGCGTGCGTGAGGCTGCCCTCTAACTCCTGACGCGCTGCCAGTCCGCGAGGCAACGGCCCACAACCCCACGTGGTGCCCGGCGACTCGATCACGTCGCATTCAGGAGTAAAAGACACCGTGGCCGTAAAGATCCGGCTCCTGCGGATGGGCAAGATCCGCAACCCGCAGTACCGCATCGTCGTCGCCGACTCGCGCACCAAGCGTGACGGTCGTGCCATCGAGTACGTGGGCATCTACCACCCCAAGGAAGACCCGTCGGTCATCCAGGTGAAGTCCGAGCGCGTGCAGTACTGGCTCTCCGTCGGCGCCCAGCCGAGCGAGGCCGTGCAGCGCCTGCTGGAGAAGACCGGCGACTGGCAGCAGTTCAAGGGCCTGCCGGCCCCGCCGCCGCTGCTGGTCGCGGCTCCCAAGGCGGACCGCCTGGCCGCGTACGAGGCTGAGGCCAAGTCCGCCGCCGGGGTCGCCGAGACCAAGCCGGCCACCGCCAAGAAGGCCCCCGCCAAGGCGGAGAAGGCCCCCAAGGCCGAGGCCAAGGCTGAGGCCAAGGCCGCCGACGAGGCTCCGGCGGAGACCCGCGAGGAGGCCGCTGCCAAGGCAGAGGACGCCGCCGGTGCCGGCGCCGACTCCGCGAGCTGACGGGGCGCTCCGGCCCGCGCTGGAGCACCTCGTCAAGGGCATCGTCGACAACCCGGACGACGTCCGGGTCCGGCTCGTCGACTCGCGCCGCGGCAAGCGGCTCGAGGTCCGCGTGCACCCCGAGGACCTGGGTACGGTCATCGGGCGCGGCGGGCGTACGGCCAAGGCGCTGCGCCAGGTCATCGGTTCGATCGGTGGGCGTGGCATCCGTGTCGACATCGTCGACGCGTACTGACGCACACCGCGCGATGCTGCTCGTCGTCGGCCAGATCGGCAAGCCCCACGGCATCCGTGGGGAGGTGCTCGTGACGGTGCGTACGGACGAGCCCGAGGCGAGATTCGTGGCCGGGCAGGTGTTCACCACCGAGGTCCCCCGGGACCGGCGGGTGAGCACCGGCCCGGCCACGCCGCCGGCTCCTCCGGGCGGAGTGGCCTACCGCGTGCCCGACAAGCTGACCCTGGAGTCGCTGCGCTGGCACCAGGGCCGGGTGATCGCCCAGTTCGCGGGCGTGCCCGACCGTAACGTCGCCGAGGCCCTGCGCGGGGTGATGCTCTGCGTCGACAGCGGGGACATCGCCGCGCCGGACGACCCGGACGAGTTCCACGACCACCAGCTGATCGGCCTGGCCGTGGTGTCCGCCGACGGCACGGTGTACGGCGAGGTGGAGCGCATCGAGCACGCCCCGGCGTCCGACCTGATCGTGCTGCGCAAGGCCGGGGGCGGGACCGCCCTGATTCCGTTCGTGAGCCAGATCGTCCCCTCGGTGGACCTCGCCAACGGGCGCGTGATCGTCGACCTGCCCGAGGGTCTGCTCGATCTCTGATCGTCCTGCCCCGAGGCTCGACCCGTGAGAGAGCTGCCGTGCGCGTCGACATCGTCTCGATCTTTCCCGAGTACTTCGCCCCCCTGGACCTGTCGCTGATCGGCAAGGCGCGCACGTCCGGCCTGCTCGACGTCGCCGTGCACGACCTGCGGGCCTGGACCTCCGACGTGCACCGCACCGTCGACGACACCCCCTATGGCGGCGGGCCGGGAATGGTGATGCGCCCGGAGCCGTGGGCCGGCGCCCTGGACGCCGTGGTCCGCCCGGATTCGCTGCTGGTGGTGCCGTCCCCGGTCGGTGCACCGTTCACCCAGGCGACCGCGCACGAGCTGGCCGAGGCCCCGCATCTGGTCTTCGCCTGCGGCCGGTACGAGGGCATCGACCAGCGGGTGCTGGACGACGCGGCGACCCGGATGCCGGTCCGCGAGGTGTCGCTCGGCGACTACGTGCTGTTCGGCGGCGAGGTCGCGGTCATCGTGATCATGGAGGCGGTGACCCGGCTGCTGCCCGGGGTGCTGGGCAACGCCGACTCGCTGACCGAGGAGTCACACGCGGCGGGCCTGCTGGAGGCCCCCGTGTACACCAAGCCCGCGCAGTGGCGCGGGCACGAGGTCCCGGCGGTGCTGCGCTCCGGCGACCACGGCCGCATCGCCCGCTGGCGCCGCGAGCAGTCGCTGCTGCGTACGGCGTCCCGGCGGCCGGACCTGTGGGCCGCGTACCCGCCGGAGCGGCTGGACAAGCACGACCGGGCCGCCCTGGACGGGGCCGGATTTCAGATCCCCGACCCGGATGTGGCAAAGTAGGGAGGTTGCCGTTCGCCTCCACGCCGTGGAGGGCGGGCGAGGGGCTCCGGGGCACCATCGAGCCGGGGTTCAGAATCACCCACCTGCACACCGAACTCCCGGTGTGCTTTGAGTACGACGAGGATGCAGCGATGAACACGCTGGACGCTCTCGACGCCCAGTCGCAGCGCACCGACATTCCCGACTTCCGGGCGGGTGACACGCTCAAGGTCCACGCCCGGGTCGTCGAGGGCAACCGCTCCCGCGTCCAGGTCTTCCAGGGCGTCGTGATCAGCCGCCAGGGCGGTGGTCTGCGCGAGACCTTCAAGATCCGCAAGATCAGCTTCGGGGTCGGCGTGGAGCGCACGTACCCGATCAACAGCCCGCAGATCGACCGGATCGAGGTCGTCAGCCGCGGCGACGTGCGCCGCGCCAAGCTGTACTACCTGCGTGAGCTGCGCGGCAAGAAGGCCAAGATCAAGGAACTGCGCGAGAAGCAGACCGTCAGCTGAACCCCATCGAGGTCCGGGCCGTACGTTCTCTCGGACTGACGTTTGCCGCGCGGGCGAACTACGCTTGCGCGAGTGACGGATGGGCACCAGCGCCACTGCGGTAACCGCCGCTGCGGCGGACCATTCGCACTACCGCCCGACCTGCCCTGTAGCTGGGGCCTCGGGCGGTAGTGCTGTATCCGGAGCGGTCGGCCGGGACGGCGGTAGGAGATGCGTAGCGTGGAACCGATGGAAGGCTATCGAGCCTCCCGGCGGCGCCGGGGCGTGATCCGGCGCAAGGAGATGCCCCTGTGGCAGGAGCTGCCGCTGCTGCTGGTGGTGGCGTTCTGCCTGGCCGTACTCATCCGCACGTTCCTGGTTCAGGCGTTCTTCATCCCCTCGGGTTCGATGGAGAACACGCTGCTGGTCGGCGACCGGGTGCTGGTCAACAAGGTCGTCTACGACATGCGTGACCCGGTGCGCGGCGAGATCGTGGTCTTCCGCGGCACGGACAACTGGGCGCCCGAGCAGCCGGCCACCCCGGTCAGCAACGCCTTCTCCGCCAAGCTCGGCCGGACCATCGGCGACCTGGTCGGAGTGAGCCGTCCCGGGGAGAAGGACTTCATCAAGCGGGTGATCGGCCTGCCCGGCGACAAGGTCGCCTGCTGCGACGCCAAGGGCCGGATCACGGTCGACGGCAAGCCGATCGACGAGCCGTACGTGCAGGAGAACTCGTCGCTGGACGCCCCGCCGAATCCGAAGCAGTGCACGAGCCGCCGGTTCGCCGAGGTGACCGTGCCCCCCGGTGAGATGTTCGTCATGGGCGACCACCGGCTGGTGTCGCAGGACGCGCGCTGCCAGGGGCCCGTACCCATCCGCAACATCATCGGCCGCGCCTTCGTGGTGGTCTGGCCCAGCAGCCGGTTCACCGGCCTGTCCGTGCCCGACAACTGGAAGAACTTCGCCGCGAGCCACCCGGTCGCCGCGGCACCGCCGGGCGCCGTGCCCCCGTCCGACCCGGATCCGGCTACGGGTGCCCTTATCGTCCCGTTCCTATTGACCGCGGGAGTATCCGCGCGTTCCGGTCTTCCGACCATGACGCGGCGACGTAGGCTCCGTTCGTGATTGACGAGCAAAACGAGCAAACCAACAAACGCCGCGGTTCGTTCTGGCGTGAGCTGCCGATCCTGCTGGGCGTCGCCATCCTCGTCGCGGTCCTCGTCCGCGCCTTCGTCCTGCAGACCTTCTACATCCCGTCCCCCTCGATGGAACACACCCTCAACGTGCTCGACCGGGTGCTCGTCAACAAGCTCGTGTACGACTTCCGCGATCCGCGCCGGGGCGAGGTCGTCGTGTTCAAGGCGCCGAGCGACTGGCAGAGCGGCACCGAGGGCGAGGACTTCATCAAGCGCATCATCGGCGTCGGCGGCGACCACGTGGTCTGCTGCGACGCGAAGAAGCAGCTGATGATCAACGGCCACTCGCTGCACGAGCCATACATCTACCGCGACGCGGACGGCACCCAGGACCCGCCCGCCGACGAGGACTTCGACATCACCGTCCCGTCCGGGAGGCTGTGGGTGATGGGCGACCACCGCTCCGCCTCGGGCGACTCCCTGGAGCACTACCAGCAGACTCAGAACATCAACGAGGCCACGGTCCCGGTGGACTCGGTGGTGGGCCGGGCATTCGTGATCTTCTGGCCGCTGAGCCGCGCCGCCTGGCTCCCCGTGCCGCCGGAGTTCGACACGATCCCGGCCCCGGCGCCCACGGGCTGACCGGGCTGACCGTCGCGCCGCCCGCGCCCTAGGCTGGGTGGCGTGATGACGAACCGCCCGGCCGCGCGGGTGCTCCTGGTCGACGCGGCGGGCCGGATCCTGCTGTTCCACGGCGGCGACCCGGTCGCCCCGGACGAGAGCTGGTGGTTCACCCCCGGCGGCGGCCTGGAACCGGGGGAGACCCCCGCCCGGGGCGCCGCCCGGGAGCTGTTCGAGGAGACCGGCCTGCGCGTCGACCCCGCCGAGCTGGGCGAGCCCGTCTGGCACCAGGTGATCGAGTTCAGCTACCGGCATCAGTGGTACCGGCAGGATCAGCAGTTCTACCTGCTGCGGGTCGACCGCTGGCAGGTCGACACGGCCGGCTTCGAGGAGGAGGAGCGGACCAGCGTCGACGGGCACCGCTGGTGGTCGCTGGCCGAGCTGGACGCCACCGACGAGGACGTGTACCCGGAGGAGCTGCCCGACCTGTTGCGGCGGCTCGTGTCCGACGACGTAGCGCTGGGGGGCCACTGATGCTTGCCCCACCCCGTACCGTGGTGCGGCGCGAAGGCGGCCTCTACGCGCTGGAGCGGGCCCTGCAGCGGCGCGGCTTCCGGCTGGTCGCCGGAGCCGACGAGGCCGGCCGCGGCGCCTGCGCCGGGCCGCTGGTCGCCGCCGCGGCGATCCTGCCCGAGGGCCGGCGCGGCGAGATCGAGGAGCTGGCCGACTCCAAGCTGCTCACCCCGGCCGCCCGCGAACGCGTGTACGACGAGGTCGTCGCCCGCGCCCTGACCTGGTCCGTTGTGGTCATCCCGGCCACCGAGGTGGACGCCCGCGGCCTGCACGTCTGCAACCTGGCCGCGATGCGCCGGGCGCTGGCCTCCCTGGCCGAGCGCCCCGAGTACGTCCTGACCGACGGTTTCCCGGTCGACGGGCTGGACGCCCCCGGCCTCGCGGTGTGGAAGGGCGACCGGGTGGCGGCGTGCGTGGCCGCGGCCAGCGTCCTCGCCAAGGTCACCCGGGATCGCCTCATGGTCGAGCTGGACACCCGCTTCCCCGGCTACGGCTTCGCGGTGCACAAGGGCTACATCACCGACGAGCACAGCGCGGCCCTCACCGAGCTCGGGCCGTGCGCCGAGCACCGGTTCTCGTACGTGAATGTGGCCGCGGCCTCCGGCCGGGGCAACCGGCCCCCGCGAGCCCGCCGCCCGCGCGACACCACGCCGCCCCCCGTGTCCGACGCGGCCGAGCCGATGATGCTCTGGCCGGTGGCGGAGGGTACCGTCGGCGTGGCGTCGGGCGACCAGCCTCGGCCGCCGGTGCCGGTGGGGGAAGATGAGGCCATGGAGGGCGAGAAGCGATGAGCGCAGAGGATCTCGAGAAGTACGAGACCGAGATGGAGCTGCAGCTCTACCGGGAGTACCGCGACATCGTCCGCCAGTTCTCGTACGTGGTGGAGACCGAGCGCCGGTTCTACCTGGCCAACCAGGTCGATCTGCACGTGCGCAACGCCGACGGCGAGGTCTATTTCGAGGTGGAGATGCATGATGCCTGGGTCTGGGACATGTACCGCCCGGCCAGGTTCGTCAAGAACGTGCGGGTGATGACGTTCAAGGACGTGAACGTCGAGGAGCTGGAGAAGCCCGACATCTCGCTGCCGGACGACGCCAACTTCGGCGGCTGACGCCCGTCCACAGCCCTGCCCGTCCACGACGCGGGTCCTTGTCCACAGCGCGGGCCTGTCCACAGGGCCGTCCCGCGAACGGCGGCGTATCCGGCAGGGTGCGCACATGGTCCCGCTGCTGTTGTGCCTGCTGTTGCTGGCGTGCCCCGGATGTCCGGCCGCGCCGCCCTCGTCCGGTCCCGTCCCGCCGCCGATCGCCGACCCGGTGCTGGGCATCTCTCGCCGCGGGTCGCCGTTACCGGCCGGCGACCCGGCGGATGCCGGAGCCGGACCGCTGATGCTCTTCGCCGGCCCGCAGCGATTGCTGCCCGCCGCACCCGAGCGGCCGGGCCGCCCGATGTCCCAGCCACCGGGTGAAGCGGGCGCGCGATTCCGGTGGCCGCTCGATGCGCCGCACGTCGTGCGCGGCTTCGCCCCGCCGCCGCGCCCATGGCTGCCCGGCCACCGCGGCGTCGACCTCGCCGCGCCCCCGGCCACTCCGGTGCAGGCGGCCGGGCCGGGCATCGTGGTCTTCGCCGCCGTACTGGCGGGCCGCGGGGTGGTCAGTGTGGCGCACCCGGGCGGTCTGCGCACGACGTACGAGCCGGTCGACCCGGTCGTGCGTGCCGGTGCGACGGTCGCGGCCGGGCAGCGGATCGGCACCCTGCGGACCGGGCACCCCGGCTGCCCCGCACCCGCCTGCCTGCACTGGGGAGTGCGCCGCGGCGAGACCTACCTGGATCCGCTCGCGCTGCTGGGCCTGCGCCGGGTGCGCCTACTGCCGCTGATACGCCCGACTGCGGCTACTGCCGCTGATACGCATTGAGCAGCGCCGGGAGCCGCTCGGCCAGCCGGTCGTACTCCTCCGGCCGGTTGTAGACCTGGGCGCACAGCCGCAGCCAGCCCCGGCCACCCCACGCGTTGACAGCGGTCTCGGCGGACAGCTTCTCGGCGATGTGCAGCCGCAGCGCCTGCGCCTCCGCCTGCGTGGTGGCCAGCCCGACCGGCAACGGCACGATCCGCATCGACCCCGGCCCGCCGGGGTCCGGCAGGTCGGCGGGGGCCAGCCCGAGTGCCTCCCCGACCACCCGCTGCCCGTACGCCGCGAGCGCCGCGTTGTGCGCCTGCACCGCCTCGACGCCGAGGGTACGCAGCGCGTACAGCCCTGCGGGCGCGGCCAGCCAGCCGGTGTAGTCCACGGTGCCCTGGAACTCGACCGCCAGCGGGAATCCGGCGTCCTGCTCCCAGGACACCGCCAGCGGCTCGATCCGCCGCCGCCAGACCGGTGCCACGGTCATCAGCGCGGTGCCGCGCGGCGCGAACGCCCACTTGTGCAGGTTGCCCACCCAGAAGTCCGCCCCGATCGCGCCGACGTCCACGGGGAGCATGCCGGGCACGTGCGCCCCGTCCACCAGGACCGGGATGTCGTGTTCGCGGGCGGCCGCCACGATCTGCCGTACCGGCAGGATCTGCGCCGTACCGGAGGTGACCTGGTCGACGATGAGCAGCTTGGTCCGCCCCGGGCGCAGCGCGTCCCGGATCCGGGACACCACCTCGGCTTCCGCGGCACACAGCGGCAACGCGACCGTCCGTGCCGTGGCACCGGCCCGCCGGCACTGCCGCCGGACGGCCAGCGTCACCGCGCCGTACGTGTGGTCGGTCATCAGGACCTCGTCGCCCGCCGCGAGCCGCACGGACTGCAGCGCCACCGCCACGCCGGACGTGGTGTTGGGCACCAGGGCGCTGCCGTCCGGGTCGGCACCCAGGAACCCCGCGAGGTGCCGTCGGGTGTGGATGATGCGATCGAGCAGCCCCTGCGCGTAGAAGCGCAGCGGGTTGGACTCGACCTCGTCGCGCAGCCGCTGCTGGACGCGCTGCACGCTGAGTGGCACGGCGCCGAAGGCACCGTGGTTGAAATAGGACACCGCCGGGTCCAGCGAGAACAGGAGCCGGGCTCCCGCGATGGGTGGGGGTGGATCTCCGGCGGGCACGCCTCGATCGTACGGTGCCTGTGCACTTGACGCTGAAAATTGCGAATCGCCCTCGCGCCGGAGCGCGCGCCCTCATGCCCGGGGATGGGCCTGGTCGAAGGCGGCTCGGAGGCGCTCGGTGGAGACGTGGGTGTAGATCTGTGTGCTCGACAGCGAGGAGTGGCCCAGCAGATCCTGCACCGCGCGCAGGTCGGCGCCGCCGTCCAGCAGGTGGGTGGCGGCCGAGTGACGCAGGTCGTGCGGGCTGGTGTGCGGCAGGCCGGCGGCGCGCGCGGCGCCCGCCACGATCCGGCGCACCACGGTCTGCTGCAGGCGGCCCCCGCGGGTGCCGACGAACAGCGCGTCGCCCCCCGCCGGGGCGGCCAGGCGGGGTCGCCCGTCGCGCAGCCAGACGTCGAGGGCTCGCTGAGCCGGCACGCCGTACGGCACCGCACGCTCCTTGGCGCCCTTGCCGAACACCCGCACGACCCGGCGGCCGGCGTCCACGTCGGCACGGTCCAGTCCGCACAGCTCGCTGACCCGTACCCCGGTGGCGTAGAGCAGTTCCAGGACCGCGCGGTCGCGCGCGACGAGCGCCTCCGCGTCGCCCTGTGCCTTCGGGGCCGGGGCCGGGGCCGGGGCCGCCGGTCGGGCCGGGGCGGGTGCGACAACGAGATCCGCGGCCTGGTCGGCGCGCAGCACCGTCGGGAGGTCGCGATGTCCCCGAGGGCTGGCCAGCCGGGCGCCGGCATCCGCCGGGCACAGTCCCGCCCGGTGCGCCCATGCGGTGAACGTCCGGGCGGCGGCCGCCCGGCGCGCCTGGGAACTGCGGGCGGCGCCGGCGACCAGCAACTCGGCCAGCCAACTGCGGAGCACCGCGACGTCGAGGTCGGCGGGCGTCGCGCAGCCGCGGCGGGCCGCGTGGTCGAGCAGCGAGACGACGTCGGCCACATAGGCCCGCACCGTGTGCGCGGACCGGTTGTCCACCCGGGCGAGGTGCAGTCCGAACTCGTCCACCGCGTGCCGCATCGCCGTGGGCAGCGATTCGTGGATTTCCTGCGTGCTCATCGCCCTCGACCGTGGGCCCTGCAACGGCCGTCGTCAAGTGCGCACACCGAGCCGCCTCTCGTTGCGCATGTGCTGGCGGCGCGTCGCCCCACCGCGTGTTCCCGGGGTCGGGCGCGCGTCCCCCGACAGTGGCTCGCCGGGTCTCCAGCACCTCGGCCACCGCCGCCCAGACGGACGGCCGGTTCCCGGCCCGCGCGGCGATGATCCGACGCCGCTTGCCAGCGACGCCTATGCTGCCGCTCTGACCAGGGAGGCTCCATGAACATGGCGTACGGATGTGCCCGCCTCAGCGTGGCCGTGCTGATGGTGGCCGGGTTGACGGCGTGCGCGGACTCGCCCGGAGACTCCACGGGCCGGTCACCCGCACCCCTGTCGTCCGCACCGCGGGTGGCCGCGAGCGCGGGCATCGGCGGGGCACCGTCGGCGGCGGTGACGCCCGGGCCGGTCGGCGGTTCGCCGTCCGCGGTTCCGGCCACCGTCCCGGCCAACGCCACCACCAAGGTCACCGAAGCCCAGTTCCACCTGCCGTCGAAGAACATCGGCTGCTACCTGTCGGCGGAGCTGGCGCGATGCGACATCGCGAAGCGATCGTGGACACCCCCACCGGCGCCGGCCAGCTGCGAATTCGACTGGGCGTTCGGGGTCGCCGTCGAACAGAACCGCAAGGCGAACCTCACCTGCGCCGGGGATACGGTGCTGGGTGGCGCCGATGAGCTGGCCTACGGTCGATCGCTGCGAGCCGGGGACATCGTATGCGACAGCCTCAGCACGGGCGTGCACTGCGCCAACCTCGCCACCCGGCACGGCTTCACGCTCTCCGTGCAGAGGTACGAGCTGTTCTGAATCGTCCGCCGGATCAGGGGCGGTTGAGCTGGATCCGATCGGCGGGATGAACCGTGACGGTCCCGTCGGGGGCGGTCACGACAAGCACGGGGATGCCCTCGCCGAGGCGGTGGCTGCGGCGCTCGGCGTCCGTGGGCATGCGGGCGCTGACGCGTTCGCCACGTGCCAGCGGGATCGTCTGGGTCTGCTCCGGGACGCGGACGAACGTACCGCGCGGCCGCTCCACGGTGACCAGTCCCTCAGTACGGAGCTGGCCGATCGCCTGGCGGACCGTGGTGCGGCTCAGGCCGTACTCCTGGGCCAGGCGCAGTTCGCTCGGCAGCGGCTCGCCCGGGCCCAGCTCGCCCGACGTGATGCGGTCACGCAGCAGGTCCGCAAGCTGGCGGAACACCGCCCGGTCCGCGGAGGGATCGATCATGTCGGCCACGGTACGAGGCCACAATGCTCCGTCAGGCTGTACATACAAACCAATGTTGGTATAGTACTCCCGCGCCGCGCTGAGAAGGCCGAGCTTGATCGCGCGGTGTGGGCGGCGGCGGTCGGCGAGTCCGTGAGGACAGGCACGAGGTTGAGGTGCGCCGGCTGCCGCCGTTTCTTCAGGGACGCCCGCAGGGCTGCCTCAGTGGCGTCCGCGGGTTGAACATGGCAAGGGTGTGCGAGCTATCGGATCTCCATCCGAATCCGGTGAGGATTGTGGTGACCCGGTCCACAATGCGGCGATTGTGGTCAGTGGGACGGCTCATCGTCCGGCCCAGGAGATCGCACCCACCCGAGAAAGCGTTGGTAGAGGTCGGGTGGCGGGGCGTCGTGGTGGAGGGTGAAGTCCTGGAGCGCCTCGCACATCTGTGCAGACATGTAGATCGTCAGCATCGAGGCGTATCCGTGGAACTCCCGGAGCAGTTGTTGCCGCGCGTCGGGGCACGGCCAGGGCTGTGCGCATGCGCGGCACACCCAGGTCGGTCGTTGCCCGATGTGCTCGTCCGGGCTCGGTGTGGTCATGCGCGCCCACGGCGGGGATCGCAGTGCCAGCCGGTCCGCGACGATCCCGCTGCGGGGTCGAGGGCGGACGACCGCCACGATGGGAACGGGGCCGCGGCGGGCGACGCGCGGGGTGCCCGTGGTCGGGCATCCAGTCCGTATGCCTCGATGCGTTCGCGGCCCGGAAAGTGGGGCCGCCCTACCGCGCGGCGTCCGCCGTTCGCGCGGAACTCCTGTGCGGGAGTGAGCATTCCGGCGCGGCCCGCGTGGCAGGTCGCCGGCGGTGCGGCCCGTCCCGCATGCACCGCACCGCCCGTCAGAGTGCGCGGTGTCGCGCGTGGCCCGGCGTGGGCGGGCGGAACCCCCACGCCGGCCGTGGCGTTTGACCACAGTGGCGATGGTTGTTCCGGGCCCCGCTGGGGACGAGAGACGCCCAGTGCGGTCCGGCTGGACCGCCCGTGGTCCGGTGCGTCCGGTTCGGGGCGGTGCGGGAGGGGAGCGATCGACGAGCGGGATCGGTCGATGCACGGGGCGGGAAGCCCGCAGATGCACCGGCGCCACAACGTGCGCCAGTCGCGTCGATGTCGAGGTTGGAATGGAACCGGGGATGGAACCCGGTGTTGTCGAGTCATGCAGCCAGACTAGTTGCTCAGAGACTACCTGTCGCATATCAACTTGATAAACGACTAATAGTCTTGCGCCTACGGTCGATGGCGTGGGAGTGAAGCCGATTCGACTGATGGGCGCGCACGAGATCCGCGTCCGCCTGGGCGGGGTGAGCCGGCAGCGCGCCTACCAGATCACCAGCCGTGCCGACTTTCCGACGCCGGTGGCCGACCTCGCCCAGGGCAAGGTCTGGCTCACCGAGGACGTGGAGGCCTGGATGAAGGTGCATCGGCGGGATCTGGACGACGCGGAGGAGTGAGGGCCTCCCGCCCTTTGTCACCGCCCTGGCGGCCTTGCCCGCGGCGGAAGTGCGATGCCGCCGTCGCGGCGTACCACCAGGGCCGCCATTTCGAGCAGGGACAACCGGCGCAGCACCGTACGCAGGCTGAGGCCGGCCGTCGCGGCCAACTGGTCCGGGCTCGCCACCCCACGCCGCGGCACCGCCTCCAGTACCAGCGCCGACTCCTCGTCCAATGTGTCCCGGTCGTGCACTCGCCCGCGTGGTGAATCCGCGTAGTACTCGCCGATCGATCCGACCTCTTCGAGCACTTGCTGAAGGTTGGTGACCAGCCGCGCCGCGGGGTCCGCCCGCAACAGGCGGTGGCAGCCGACAGACATCGCGGAGGTGATCGGGCCCGGCACCACCATCGCCTTGCGCCGCAGCGCCAGCACCCGGCCCATGGTCTGTACCGCCCCGCTGCGGGCCGCGGCCTCCACCACGACGGTGCCGACGGTGGCGGCCGCGATGACGCGGTTGCGGATCAGGAAACGGTGACGCAGGGGATCGCTCCCTGGAGGCCACTCGCTGATCAGCAGCCCGGCGTCCGCTATCCGTTCGAAGAGCGCGGTGTTGCCCACCGGGTACGGCCGATCGACGCCGCACGCCAGCACGGCGACGGTGAGCCCGCCCGCGGCAAGGGCGGCCCGGTGCGCCGCCGCGTCGATCCCGAACGCGCCGCCCGACACGACGCTCCACCCCTGTTCGGCGAGCCCGTACGCGATGTCCGTCGTGACGTGGTTTCCGTAACCGGTCGCGGCGCGGGCGCCCACCACCGCCACCGAGCGGTGGAACGACTCGTCCAGCAGCCGGCCGCCGCGCACCCACAGACACAGCGGGGGCCGTGTGTCGTGGCTGATGCGGCCCCCACTGTCGAGTTCCAGGGTGCTCAGCTCCTCCACTCGACGCGGCCACTCCGCATCGGCGGGGATCACCACTCGCGCTCCCAGGCGCTTGGCGCGACGCAGCGCCGCCTCGGCGAGCCGGCGCGGGTCAGCGCTCCCGGTCCGGGCGAGGACCGCCGCGCGCAGAGCGGGATCCGGGTTGTCGCCGGACAGCAGCCGGTCGAGGGTCGCCGGCGCCCCGTCGTTGCGCGTCATCGCCCAGACCGTGCGGTTGCCCGGTTCGGCCAACCAGGTGAGGGCGATCCGCGCCATCCGGTCCTCCTCGGACCCTTGGGACGGCGGCTCCCCGGCCGGTGACGGCGTCCTCGGGCCGGGCGACTCCCGGACCGCAGCGAAGGTGCCCGGTCCGGTGCCGGTGCCGGTGCCGGTGCCTGCCGGGTGGGCGGCCTGTTCCGCGCTGGTGTCCGGTGGGTGGTCGACCTGCCTTGAATCGGTGCCGGGCGGGTCGGCGGCATGGGCCGGGCCGAGTCCCGTGCTGTCGGGTGAGCAGGCGTTCATCAATGCTCCTTTCGTGAATGCCACCTCGTCGGAGGGCGAGGGCTTGCCTCGCATGCCGAACACCTCAGCGGGAGTTCGTTCACGCGGGGCGTTCGACGGTGGGGTCGGCGGTTGGGCGGGAAGCTCTGCGGCGCCCCGGGGAGTCCGCTCCCCTCTGGGAGCGAACGATGTCGGCGTCACCCATCCTCAGCTCGGCCGCCTCGTACACGTCCGTCCCGTTCGGACGGTCGCGGCCGTCGATGTCGGCGATCGTCCAGGCGAGCCGCAGCACACGATCGAACCCGCGAGCGGACAGCGCGCCGCGATCCAGGCTGGTACGCAGGGCCAGCGTGTCCCGCGGCGGCAGCCGCCAGGGCGGGCGGCGCAACTGCGCTCCGGGCACCTCGGCGTTGACCCGCCAGCCGTCGCCCGACCAGCGGGCCGCGGCGGCGGCGCGGGCACTCGCCACGCGCGCGGCGACGGTGCCGGAGTCCTCGGCGGGGCCGCCCGCGTTCATCAATTGGGCGGCGCTCAGGGGACGCAGCCTGACCTGGATATCGATGCGGTCGAGCAGCGGGCCGGAGAGGCGTCCGAGATAGCGGCGCCGGGTCGTCGGGGTGCATTCGCAGTGCTCGTCGCCGGCGGGGCTGGCACAGGGGCACGGATTCGCGGCAAGGACGACCTGTACGCGGGCCGGGTACTCGGTGCTGCCGCGCGCCCGGGCCAGCAGCACCCGGCCGCTCTCCAGCGGCTGCCGGAGCGCCTGCAGCGTCGCGGTCTTGAATTCGGGTGCCTCGTCCAGGAACAGCACTCCCCGGTGGGCCAACGACAGGGCACCGGGCCGGGCCAGCCCTGCGCCGCCGCCGACCAGCGCGGCCAGGCTGGCGCTGTGGTGCGGGGCCTGGAACGGGGCCTGCCGCACCAGGCGGCCGTCCGGCGGCAGGACCCCGGCGATCGACTGCAGGGCGGTCACCTCGAGGGCCGCCGCGTCATCCAGCTCGGGCAGGACCGATGGGAGCCTTTCCGCCAGCAGGGTCTTGCCGGCTCCGGGCGGGCCGAACAGGGCGATGTGGTGCCCGCCGGCCGCGGCGACCTCGATGCCGTACCGGCCCATGTCCTGACCCACGACGTCGGCCAGATCGGGACCGGGCCGGCGCGGGGCGGGCGGGACGTCGGGCGGGTCGAGCAGGGGAGCGGCGCCGCGGACGAACGCGACGAGCCGGTGCAGGGAATCCACCGCCCGTACTGTCACGCCGGGCACGACGGTCGCCTCGCGGGCGTTCTCCAGCGGCACGACCACCCGGTCGATGCCGGCGCGGGCGGCGGCGGCCACCATCGGCAGCACTCCGCGGACGGGGCGTACCGCGCCGTCGAGGCCCAGCTCACCGAGCAACACGACGCCGTCGAGGGCGGCGAGAGGCAATTCGCCCGCCCCGGCCAGCAGCGCCGCGGCGATCGCGACGTCGAACGCGCTGCCGTGCTTGGGCAGGGTCGCGGGCAGGAGGTTGACGGTGATCCGCCGGTTGGGCCAGTGCTGACCCGAGTTGACCACCGCGGCACGGACCCGGTCGCGGGCCTCGTGCAGGGCGGCGTCGGGCAGGCCGGTGAGCACGAGAGCGGGCAGCCCGGACGACAGGTCCGCCTCCACCTCGACCACGTGCCCGGTCATGCCCGTGAGGCCCACGCACAGCACCCGGGCGTAGCTCACTCGGCCACCTAGAACGCCGCCCGGATGTGCTCGACGAGGGATGCACCGCGCGGCTGGGGCGCGACCGCGACCACATCGAAGCGCACCTCGCGGGGGCGCAGGGCGCCCTGGGCCAGCCATTGTGCGGCCAGCCGACGGAGGCGACGGACCTTCGCCGGCCCGACCGCCTCGAACGGTGTGCCGTAGCGGTCGCCGCGGCGGGTCTTCACCTCGCAGAAGACCACGTCCTCGCCGTCGCGCAGGATCAGGTCGACCTCGCCGTCGGGGCACCGCCAGTTGCGCGCCAGCACCACCAGGCCCTGTGCGGTGAGGTAACGCTCGGCGAGCCGCTCGCCGTACGCGCCGACCGCCCGTCGCTGTCTTGTCATGGCGGCCACCCTGTCGGATCCGGGCATCGCGTTGCGTGCGGGCCTGTGGACGGAGCGTGGCTGTGGATAAGGCCGGGTGGTGGCCGGTGAGGTGATAAACACCTGCCGGTGGCACCGGGGCCGGTCGTCACCTACGGTGCAGAACCGTGGATGGACAACGCCGCTACGCCGACGACCCCGAGCCGCCGAGCTGGTACCCCGGACCGCGTTCCACCAGCGGTTCCGGCGAGTACGGCCGATCGGACGGGCCCGACGCCTCCGCCGGTTACGGCCGGTTGGGCGGCACGGACGGTCCCGGCGGATACGGCTCGGCAGGCGCCGCCGACGGCCCCGCCGGTTACAGCCTTCCGGTGGGCAAGGACGGCCCCGGCGGCTACGGCCTGACGGCCGCCAAGGACGGCCCCGGCGGGTACGGCCTGAGGGGCGACAAGGACGGCCCCGGCGGCTACGGCCTGACGGGCGACAAGGACGGCCCCGGCGGGTACGGCCTGGCGAACGGCAACGAGAGCCCCAGCGGGTACGGCCCGGGCGGCAAGGAGAGCCCCGGCGGATACGGCCCTCCGGGCGGCATCGACGGCCCCGGTGGCTTCGGTCGGCCGGGTCCCGCGGACGAGTCCGCCACTCTGGGTGGCGGCTTCCGGCTTCCCGAGCAGCGCTCCACCGACGACCGGTACCCGGCCTCCGCCGCGGTGGACCCGGTGACCTCGACCGGCGGGCACCGCGGGCCGGTGGGTGAACCGGCGTTCGAGTCGCTGCCGTTGCCGGTCCGCGGCCCGGAATTCCCGGCGGTGGGGCCGACCGGCGGCCCGGCCCCGGCCGACGGGCCCGCGGCCCCCGCGCCGAACTTCGGCGGTACGCCCGCCCCGGGAGCGGCCGATCCGACCGGCGTCATCCCGTCCCTGAGCGCAACCACCGGCGACCGGGTGTACCGCACGCGTCGTCCGGTCTCGGCCCTGGTCGTGGGGCTGGTGACACTGGTGCTGATGGTGCCGGTGGTGCGCTTGTTGGCCCAGGCGACGTTCGCCGATCACCTGAACGCGGCTTCGGTCGTGTCCGCGGTGCTGTTGACGCTCGGCCTGCCGTTGACCGGGGTGGGTTTGTTCGCCCTCGCCGGGGGCGGCCGGCCGGAGAATCGTGACGCCTGGTTGCGTCCGCCGGTGGTCTACCTGCCGGTCGGCCTGCTGCTGGTGTTCGCCGCGGCCATCGCCGCCTGATTCCACGCGATCACCGAGAACCCGACGCGCTCGACCGGCCTTGCCGACGCCGTGCCGCGGGTCCGGGGCCCCTGACCGGCCCGCACGAGCCGCCCATGAGCTTCGGGGCGGCAACGCGTCCCCGGATCCGGGGGCCGCCTGGCGGTTCGGCACGTCTCCGGGTCTGGAAATGCGGCGTCCGGCGTGCCCTGCGGAAACGGACCAATCGGCTCACCCCCGGCCGGGCGGCGCGCCGGGGACCGCCCGGCGTATGCTGAACGACGGCGACCGCCCTGCGCGGTCGACCTCGCGTGCCCTCCGCCCGCACCGGCTCTGGTGAGCATCTCTCACCCGACTGGCCCCGGGCGGCGGCGGCCCTCCCTGGTCCCGATCCCTTCGGGCCCACCCGCGGCCGACGACCGGGCACCAGGACGCCCACCGCCGGTGGGCGTGACAACCAGGGAATGACTAGGGAGCAACCCACCATGGCCGTCGTGACCATGCGTCAGCTGCTGGAGAGCGGTGTCCACTTCGGGCACCAGACCCGGCGCTGGAATCCGAAGATGAAGCGATTCATCTTCACCGAGCGTAACGGCATTTACATCATCGACCTGCGCCAGACGCTCGACTTCATCGAGAAGGCGTACAGCTTCGTGCGGACCACCGTCGCCGACGGCGGCACGGTGCTCTTCGTCGGCACCAAGAAGCAGGCGCAGGAGGCGATCGCCGAGCAGGCGACCCGCGTCGGTCAGCCGTTCGTGAACCACCGCTGGCTGGGCGGCATGCTGACCAACTTCCAGACCGTGTACAAGCGGCTGCAGCGCATGAAGGAGCTGGAGGCTCTCGGTGACCTGAGCGGTACCGCCGCCGGGTACACCAAGAAGGAGACGCTGCAGCTCTCGCGCGAGAAGGAGAAGCTGACCAAGACCCTGGGCGGTCTGCGCGACATGACCCGGGTGCCGTCGGCGATCTGGGTGGTCGACACCAAGAAGGAGCACATCGCCGTCGATGAGGCCCGCAAGCTGGGCATCCCGGTCATCGCCGTGCTCGACACGAACTGCGACCCGGACGAGGTCGACTTCCCGATCCCGGGCAACGACGACGCGATCCGCTCCGCCGAGCTGCTGACCAAGGTCGTCGCCAGCGCCGTCGCCGATGGTCTGATCGCCCGCTCCGGCCGTAACCGTGGTGACGCCGACGCCAAGCCCGAGGCCAACGCCGTCGCCGCCGGCGAGCCGCTGCCCGAGTGGGAGCGCGACCTCTACGAGGGCGCGGAGAAGAAGGCCGACGACGCCGCTCCCGCCGAGCCTGTCGCGACCGCCGCGGAGTAACGCGAGAACGCCGGGCCCCGCCGGGGCCCGGCGTCCCACCAAGACCGGACATTCGAAGAGAGAGTCATGGCCAACTACACCGCCGCGGACGTCAAGAAGCTCCGCGACCTCACCGGCGCCGGCATGATGGACTGCAAGAAGGCGCTCGAAGAGTCGGACGGTGACTTCGACAAGGCCGTCGAGTTCCTGCGCGTCAAGGGCGCCAAGGACGTCGGCAAGCGCGCCGGCCGCACCGCCGCGAACGGCATCGTCGCCCACTCCGGCGCCTCGCTGCTCGAGCTGAACTGCGAGACCGACTTCGTCGCCAAGACCCCGGACTTCGTCGCCCTGGCGCAGCAGCTGGTCGAGTACGGCGACCAGAACAAGGTGGCCGACGCCGCCGCGCTGCAGGCCGCCACGCTGGCCGACGGCAAGGGTGTTGCCGACGCGATCCAGGAGTACTCCGCCAAGATCGGCGAGAAGATCGTCCTGAACCGGTTCGCGACCGTCGACGGCACAGTCGCGGTCTACCTGCACCGCAAGGCGCAGGACCTGCCGCCGCAGGTCGGCGTGCTGGTCGGCTACAGCGGCAAGACCGACGAGGCCGGCGACGCGGACGCCCGCGGCGTGGGCATGCAGATCGCCGCCATGCGCCCGAAGTACCTGACCCGCGACGAGGTGCCCGCCGAGGTCGTCGAGTCGGAGCGGCGCATCGCCGAGCAGACCGCGCGCGAGGAGGGCAAGCCCGAGCAGGCGCTGCCCAAGATCATTGAAGGGCGCGTCAACTCGTTCTTCAAGGACTTCGCGCTCCTCGAGCAGCCGTCGGTCGTCGACAACAAGAAGACGGTCAAGCAGGTCGCCACGGAGGCTGGCATCGAGATCACCCGGTTCGTCCGGTTCGAAGTCGGCCAGGAGTAACGCCCGACCGACGCAGTCGACAAAGGGGGAGGCCGGGTCCGCGTTCTGCGCCCGGCCTTCCCGTCACATATGGTCTCTGGCGAAGCGAAGGGAAGGCGGGTCGCATGACAATGGTGACCGAACAGGCTGTTGGCATCGACGACTCGCCGGCCCCGCCGCCAGGGCGTACCCGGCGGGTCATCCTCAAATTGTCCGGTGAGGTCTTCGGCGGCGGTGCCGTCGGCGTCGACCCCGACGTCGTGCAGGGCATCGCGCGGCAGATCGCCACGGTCAGCCGTTCCGGGGTCCAGGTGGCGGTGGTCGTCGGCGGTGGCAACTTCTTCCGCGGCGCCGAGCTGCAGAAGCGTGGCATGGACCGGTCCCGCGCGGACTACATGGGCATGCTGGGCACGGTCATGAACTGCCTGGCGCTGCAGGACTTCCTGGAGAAGGAGGGCATCGAGACGCGGGTGCAGACCGCGATCACGATGGCCCAGGTGGCGGAGCCGTACATCCCCCTGCGCGCGATCCGGCACCTGGAGAAGGGCCGCGTGGTGATCTTCGGGGCCGGTGCCGGGATGCCGTACTTCTCCACCGACACGGTCACCGCGCAGCGTGCCCTGGAAATCCACGCCGACCTGGTGCTGATGAGCAAGAACGGCGTCGACGGCGTCTACACCGCCGACCCGCGTACCGATCCGAGCGCCCGCAAGCTGGATCACATCACCTTCGAGGGCGTGCTCAAGGAGGGGCTGCGGGTGGCCGACCAGGCCGCGTTCAGCCTGTGTCAGGAGAACGACCTGCCGATGCTCGTCTTCGGTGCCCAGGGCGATGACACCATCATCCGGGCCGTGAGCGGCGAGAAGATCGGTACGTTGATCACCACGTGATCCCGCGCCACATCCACCACCGGTCAGCTACACCAGGACAAGCAAGGAGGCGACGGAGCAGGTGATCGACGAGATCCTCTTCGAGGCCGAAGAGAAGATGGAAAGCGCGGTCGAGCACGCCAAGGAGGAGTTCGGCGCGATCCGTACGGGCCGCGCCACCCCGGCGATGTTCGCGAAGATCGTCGTCGACTACTACGGCGCGCCAACCCCCGTGCCGCAGATGGCCTCGATCGGCATCCCCGAGCCGCGGATGGTGATCGTCAAGCCCTACGACATGTCGCAGCTCGGCGCGATCGAGCGCGCCATCCGCGACTCCGACCTGGGGGTCAACCCGAACAACGAGGGCACCCAGCTGCGCATCCACCTGCCGCAGATGACAGAGGAGCGGCGCCGCGACATGATCAAGGTCGCGCGGCACAAGGCGGAGGAAGGCCGGATCGCCATCCGCAACGTACGGCGCAAGGCCAAGGAGCAGCTGGACCGGCTCGTCAAGGACGGGGAGGCCGGCGAGGACGAGGGCCGCCGCGCCGAGAAGGAGCTCGACGACCTGACGCACCGCTACGTCACGGTCGTCGACGAGCTGGTCAAGCACAAGGAAGCAGAGTTGCTCGAGGTCTGATGTCGTACCCCGAGCCCCGCGGTGGGCACTCACCCTTCGGCGGCCGGTCGTCCGAGCCCGACGTGGTGGCGCCCTACGCCTTCGATGAGCCCGCCGCGGCGCCGGACCCGTACGCGCGCTACCGCCGGCCGGCCGAATCCGGATCCCCCGGGGACGGCTGGCCGGAGACCACCGGCGGATCGCCCGACCCCGGCTTCGGCCCCGCTCCGGCCGGGCCGGGAACAGGCGGACCCGGATCGGGCGGACCCGGATCGGGCGGACCGGGATCGGACGGCTCGGGATCGGGCGGGCTCGGATCGGCGGGCGGCGGTTCCGCGTACGTGAATCCGGGTTGGAATGAAGGCCCGCCGATCCCTGGCGGTGACGACCCGGAGCCGCCTCGCCGCCGTGGCCCCGGCCGGCGTCGCGCCCGCCGCTCGGGCGCCCCCGTGCGGCCGCGGGACACGGCCCCCTCCGACAACGGGACACCGCCCGCCGCGAAGCCGGGCGGACGGGCGGGCCGCAACCTGCCCGCCGCGATCGGCGTGGGCGTCACTCTCGGGGCGATCGTCCTGGGCTCGCTGTTCTGGCCGCCCGCGTTCCTCGCCGTGGTCGCGGCGGCCGCGTCGGTCGGGGTGTGGGAGATGGTCCGCGCGGTCCGCGCGGCGGACGCCCAGCCCCCGCTGCTGCCGCTGCTGGCCGGGACCCTGCTCATGGCCGGGCTGGCCCAGTTCGCCGGGCCGGACGGGCTCACCCTCGGGCTGGTCGTGACCGTGGCGGCCGCGCTGGTGTGGCGGCTCGGCGAGGGCGTCAGCGGTTTCCGGCGTGACCTGACCGCGATCGTGCTCATCGCGGTGTACGTGCCGTTCCTGCTGGGCTTCGGTGTACTCGTGGTCCAGCCGCACGACGGCCCCTGGCGGGTGCTCGGGACGCTGATCGCGGTCGTGCTCTCCGACACCGGCGGCTACGCGTCGGGGGTGTTCCTCGGGCGGCACAAGATGGCCCCCAGCATCAGCCCCGGCAAGACCTGGGAGGGCTCCGCCGGGTCGGTGGTGGCCGCCGCGGTCGGCAGCGCCATCTGGTTCGCCCTGCTGATGGACGTGCCGCTCGGCTGGGGGGCGCTGTTCGGGGCGGTGATCTCGGTGGTGGCGATCACCGGAGACCTGGCCGAGTCCATGCTCAAGCGCGACCTCGGTGTCAAGGACATGAGCAATCTGCTGCCGGGGCATGGCGGCCTGATGGACCGGCTGGACTCCATCCTGTTCGCGGTGCCCACGGCATATGTGCTGCTCTCGCTCATCGCGCCGCCGGGGTGAGCGGTGCCCGGACGTGTGCCCCGCCGTGGGAGACTGGACTGGCCATGACGATGCTTCCGGTCATCCCGACCAGCCCCGATACGCCCGACGCGGTGACCACCCGCCGGCGGCCGAGCATGCCGCCGCGCCACCTCGCGGACCTCGACCTCGCCGGTCGCCGGGAGGCTGTCGCCGCCCTCGGGCAGCCCGCCTTCCGGGCCAAGCAGCTCTCCACCCACTACTTCGGCCGCCTGGTCCGTGACCCGGCCGCGATGACCGATCTGCCCGCCGGCGAGCGTGACCGGCTCACCGGCGACCTGCTGCCCACGCTGCTCACCCCCGTCCGCGAGCAGGCCTGCGACGCTGGGGCGACGCGGAAGACGCTGTGGCGGCTGCACGACGGCGCGCTGGTGGAGAGCGTGCTGATGGGCTACCCCGACCGCGTGACCGCCTGCGTGTCGAGCCAGGCCGGGTGCGGTATGGCGTGCCCGTTCTGTGCCACCGGCCAGGCCGGGCTGACCCGCAACCTGTCCGTCGCCGAGATCGTCGACCAGGTGGTCTACCTGGCGGGGGTGGCGGCGTCCGGCGCGGTCACCGGCTCACCGCCGCGGCTGTCCCGGGTCGTGTTCATGGGCATGGGCGAGCCGATGGCCAACTATCCGCGGGTGATCGAGGCGGTCCGCCGCCTGACCGCGCCCGCGCCGGAGGGGCTCGGGCTCTCGCAGCGCCACATCACGGTGTCCACGGTCGGCCTGGTGCCCGCGATGCGCCGGTTGATCGCCGAAGAGCTGTCTGTGACCCTTGCGTTGTCTCTGCACGCCCCCGATGATGATCTGCGCGATGAGCTAGTGCCCGTCAACCAGCGTTGGAAGGTGGCCGAGGTGCTCGGAGCCGCGTTCGACTACGCGGCACAGACTTCTCGCCGGGTCTCCATCGAGTACGCCCTGATCAGGGACGTAAACGATCAGCCCTGGCGCGCCGACCTGCTGGGCAGGCTGCTGCACAGCAAGCTGGCGCATGTGAACCTCATCCCGCTGAACCCGACTCCGGGTAGCCGGTGGGATGCCAGCCCCAAGCCGGTCGAGCGCGAGTTCGTCCGGCGCCTGCGCGCGGCCGGGGTGCCGACCACGGTCCGCGACACCCGGGGCAGGGAGATCGACGGCGCCTGCGGCCAGTTGGCTGCGAGCGAGCTGACGGTGGTGGACGCAGGGGGCGCCGCCGCCGAGGCGGAGGTGGCACAGTGACTGGGGCGAGTTCCCAGCAGACGAAGTGGGAGACGTTGTGACGAGTCAGGGGCAGCGTTTCCGGCGGCGCGCGCTGCGGCGCGGCTACAAGGTCGACGAGGTCGACAGCTTCCTCGACCGCGTCGAGGCCACCCTGGCGGGGGAGCCCATCGGGGCGCCGGTCGGCGCCCAGGAGGTGCACGACGTCGTCTTCCGCGTCCGGTTCGGCGGGTACGACGAGTGGCAGGTCGACCTGCACCTGGACCGCGTCGAGCGGCAGCTGGCGGAATTCGAGGAGCGCGGCGGGCGCGGGGCGGACCAGCGCATGGCCCAGGACTCGATGCGCGACCGGATGAGCAACACCGGGACGATGGCCCCGGTGGACCGGATGGGCCGCTCCGCCCCGCCCACCGAGCGGCTGCCCGCCCCGACCCGCGACGACCGGATGCAGGACGACCGGATGCGCGACGACCGGGGCTACGACGACCGGATGGCGCCCCCGCAGATGCCGCAGCGCCAGCAGATGCCCACCGGGCCCGGACCCGACCCGTACGGCCGGTACGACGAGCCGGCGTACGGCCAGCAGCAGCAACAACAGCAGCGCTACGGCGGCGGCCCGGCCGGTTACGACACTGGGGCCTACGACGCGTACGAGCCGGGCCGGCACGGCAAGGCGGACATGACCGCCGAGATCCGGATGCCGGAGCGTGACCGCGGCGGCTACGGCGGCCCCGCACCGATGAGCGCCCCGCCGATGTCCAGCGCCCCGATGAGCGGCCCGCCCATGGGCGGGCCCCCGATGGGTGGCGGCCAGGGCGGCCCCGGTGGGGAGCTGTACCGGGTGGATCAGCTGCGCCGCACCTTCCAGCCGCGTCGCTTCGGCAGCGGCTACGACCCGATGCAGGTGGATCGCCTGTTCGAGAGCATCCTGCAGGCGATGTCGGGCCGCGGCCCCATGCCGGTGCCCGAGAACGAGCTGGACACCCTGCAGTTCGGGCTGGTCCCGGGCGGCTACTTCGAGGCCGAGGTCGACGCGGCGCTGCGCGAGGTCAAGGACATCCTGCTGCGCCGCCGCTGAGGCACGAGGAAGCGCTGAGGCACGAGAAGGGCCCGCTCGCGTGCGAGCGGGCCCTTCGACGTGTACGGGGTTACTGGTCGTTGGGCTTGAGGCCGTTGCGGCGCAGCACCGTGTCGACCAGCACCGTCACGACCAGCAGCAGGGCGATGACGAGAAGCCACAGGTTCTCCGTGTTGCCCTCGTGGTTGCCCCACAGGAACATGCACATCACCGCGGCGGAGCCCAGGGCGCCGATCCGGGCCCACTTGCGGTTGCCCGGCTTGAGCTGGTCGGGCGCGTAAACCGGCTCTTCTGCCACCGTTCGGTCCTCCTGCTTTCCGGCGATCACTTCTCGCGCCAGTCTCGCACGGGGTCCCGGGGCGGGACCCGGCAGGCCGGGCCGGGTGGCCCTGACCGCCGGGCCGGGCGGCCCGACAGTCCTGGCCCGGGCGCCTCCGGGCGCGCCCCGGCCGCCCGGACCCGGTACCGTCGATCCGGTCGGAGGACGAGGTCGGACTCAAGGGAGCAGGACGTGCGGATCACGGGCACCGGACACGCGAGCATGCGGATCGATACGGCCGCGGGCAGCATTCTGTGCGACCCGTGGGTGAACCCCGCCTACTTCGCGTCGTGGTTCCCGTTCCCGGACAATTCGCAGCTCGACTGGGAGAGCCTGGGCCAGGTCGACTACCTGTACGTCTCGCACCTGCACCGGGACCACTTCGACGCGGAGCACCTCAAGCGGTTCGTCAGCAAGAAGGCGACAGTGCTACTGCCGGAGTACCCGACCAGCCAGCTCGAGGACGAGCTGCGCGACCTCGGATTCACCAGCTTCCTGAAGACGAAGTCGAACGAGGTGCACGAGCTCGACGGCGGCCTCAAGGTGATGATCCAGGCGCTGATCAGCCCGACCGACGGCCCGATCGGCGACTCGTCGCTGTGGGTGGAGCACGACGGCATCCGGGTGCTGAACCAGAACGACGCCCGTCCCACGGACCTGTCGACCTTCACAGAGCTGGGCCACGTGCACGCGCACATGCTGCAGTTCTCCGGCGCGATCTGGTATCCGATGGTTTACGAGCTGCCGGAATCCGCCAAGCGGGCGTTCGGCAAGCAGAAGCGGGACCGCCAGTTCGACCGGACGTGGCGCTACATCGACGACCTCAAGGCGTCGCACGTGTTCCCGATCGCGGGTCCGCCGTGCTTCCTGGACGACGAGCTGTGGCAGTTCAACGACATCTTCGGCGACGAGGGCAACATCTTCCCCGACCAGGCGGTCTTCCAGCGCGAGTACGCGAAGGTGGGCGGCACCAACGGCATCGTGCTGCTGCCGGGCAGCGTCACCGAGCTGACCACGGATAGCGCCGAGACCACCCACCCCACGGACGTCGACGAGTTCTTCGCGAACAAGAAGGCGCACCTGGAGGAGATGCGGGTCCGTAAGGCGCCGGTCATCGCCGCGGAGAAGGCGTCCTGGCGGCATCCCGAAATCGACGTGCTGGGTGAGCTGAAGAAGCGGATCGAGCCGCTGCTGGAAGAGTCGATCTACCTGGCCAAGGGTGTCGGCGGCCCGGTCCGCTTCGACCTGGTCAGCTACGACGGCGAGTCTGTCGAGTCGATCGTGGTGGACTTCCCCGGCAAGCAGGTCCGGCCGTATGCGGACGAGAAGGTGCGCTACCGGTTCCGTACCCAGCGGGAGCTGATCGAGCACCTGATCTTCATCGACGAGGGCGACTGGGTGAACTCGCTGTTCCTGTCGTGCCGCTTCTCGGCCGCCCGGATCGGCCAGTACAACGAGTTCGTCTACGCGTTCTTCAAGTGCCTCTCCGAGGAGCGCCTGCAATATGCCGAGGGCTGGTATGACGAGCACGAGAAGTCCGTCGACGCCGAGGACACCGTGTTCGGCGACTGGACCGTGCAGCGCCGCTGCCCGCACCTGAAGGCGGACCTGAGCCGGTTCGGCATCGTCGAGGGCAACGTGCTCACCTGCCAGCTGCACGGCTGGAAGTTCGACCTGCCCAGCGGGCGGTGTCTCACCAGCGTGGGCCATTCCATCCGGGCCAGTAGGACGGCTTCCTGAGAAGGATTAGCTCGTAGCTGGGTGGGCGGTGCAGACCGTCGCTCCCGCCGAGACCGGGACGGGCGCTGGGGCGCCCGTCCCTGCCAGGTCCGTGCGTGGCTATTTCCCCAGGTCGGTGAGGATGCGGCGGGCGACGTTGTGGCCTGCCGCGCCGATCACGCTGCCTGCCGGGTGGGCGCCCGCTGAACCCGCGTACAGGCCGTCGAGGCCTGTTGCGTAGGGCATTCGGGCGTCGAACGCGACGGTGTTGTCGACGTGGTGGATGTGGCCGCCAGTGATGCCGAAGCGCGCCTCGATGCCGGGCGGGGTGAGCGGCATCATGTCCGCCACCAGGGCGGAGGTGCCGGGGGCGTAGCGGTCGCAGATGGCCAGCAGCTTGTCGACGAAGCCGGGCAGCGCCGCGTCCCAGGTGGTGCCGTCCAGCGAGTACGGCACGGACTGCACGAACAGCGCCGACGAATGGTGCCCTGCCTCGTCGCGCAGCGACTCGTCCACCGTGGTGTGCAGGTACCACTCGATGGTCGGCTCCTCGGGCAGCTTTCCGGCCTGCACGTCGGCCCACATGGCACGCAGCGCGGCCATCGGGGAGTCCGACTCGGCCAGACCCGCCAGCCCCGCGGAGCCGGGCAGCAGGTGGATGGTCGAGCCGAACGGCGACGGCGCGCCCTCGGGCAGGCAGGAGAAGCGGGGGAGGTCGGTGAGCGCCAGGTTGAGCTTCAGCGTGGTGCCGGGCCGCTTGACCGCGTTCATCCGGCTGGTCAGCTCGGCCGGCAGCGCGCCGTCGGGCACCAGCGACATCAGCCGGTACGGGTCGCAGGAGCCGAGCACCACCCGGGCGGAGAGCTGGCGCCCGTCCGCCAGCACGACGCCGCTGGCCGCGCCGCCGTCGACAGTCACCGCGGAGACCGGGGTGCCGGTGAGGATCCGGGCCCCGGCGGCGCGCGCGGCGTCGGCGAAGGCGCCGGACACCGCACCCATGCCACCCTGGGCGATCATCCAGGTGCCGTCCGCGCCGGGCAGCCGGCACATGTTGTGCACCAGGAAGTTGTGGCCCGTACCGGGGTCGTCGGGGCCCGCGTTGAGGCCGGAGAGGCCGTCGGTGACCGCGTACATGCTGACCAGCAGTTCGCTCTTGAAGCCGAACCGGGACAGGTAGTCGGCGACCGAGCCGCGGACCAGGTCGATGAAGGTCGACTGCAGCTGCGGCCGGATGTGCCGGTCGGCGATCTGCTCGACGGACTCCGGTTCCTCCAGCCAGGCCGGGGCCAGGTCGGCACGCAGCGCGGCGATCTCTACCTGCAGCGCCTCGTCGGCGGCGATGTCGCGCGGCGAGAAGAACTTCTGCATCTGCGCGCGGGTGGCCTCGCGGTCCGAGCCGAACAGCAGGTACGGCGAGCCGGGGCCGCCGGGGGTCGGCAGGAAATAGTGCGGGTCGCGGCGCAGCACCGGAATGTCGATGTCGAGGGTGCGCAGCAGCTCGGGCGGCATGAGGCCCAGCAGGTACGAGCCGGTGGACTGGCCGAGGCCGGGCACCCGGGGGAACGGGCGCTCGGTGCGGGTGGCGCCGCCGAGGATCTGGTCCGCCTCCAGCACGACCACGTCGAGGCCGGCGCGGGCCAGCAGGACGGCGGAGACCAGCCCGTTGTGGCCGGCTCCAATGATCACTACGTCGGCCCGGTCGGGCAGCGTCGCGGGCGTCTGAGGGGTCATGGGGGCCGAGCCTAGCGCGTGATGCGCTGCAGCGTACGGGTCAATTCGGCCTCGAACAGGGGCTCGACGTCGGTCATCGCCCACTGGAGTTGCCCGAATACCTCCATGGCGACGATTCCGTACAGACGAGTCCAGGCGGCCATGAACAGGTAAACCAGGGGTAGTGGAAACCGGTCACCGAACAACTCCAGGTACGGCTGGAACACGTCCTGCAGGGCGGGCCCGGGCAGCCCGGGCGGGGGCGGCTCGGCGGGCTGGTGCTCCCAGATCTCGGCCAGGACGGTGAAGAACGTCTCGCCGAATCGGGCCCCGGCTTCGTTGACCGGGCTGCATGCCTCGCCGATCTGGGTGATGCCGGGGACGGGGCTGCCGAACATGAGCGTGAACTCGGCGGGGTGCGCCAGTGACCAGCGGCGGAAGCCGCGGGCCATGTGCCCGAGCCGGCTGACCGGGTCGGCCTCGGCGTACGCGACGGCGACCTGTTCGACCGCGGTGCGCAGCTCCTCGAAGAGATCGGTGACGATGTCCAGCACGAGGGCGTCGAGGTTGGCGAAGTAGCGGTAGATAGCGGGCGCGGTCAGGCCCATGTCCCGGGCGATGGCCCGCAGGGAGATGCTGGCGGCCCCGCCCGCGACGAGGCGGCGGCGGGCGGCCTGCTTGATCTCGGCGACGGTCTCCGCGCGCAGCCGCTCCCGGCGGCCGGGCGTGGTCGTCGTCATAGTGCGCTCCATTGACGTGGGTGAACGGTGTTTGCCAGAGTAAACAGCGTTCACATTTTGGTCTATGACTGCCGCGACTGCAAACGGCGTGCCGGGGAGGACAACCATGTTCGGCTGGTGGGGACGCGTGGTCGTCCGGGTGCGGTGGTGGGTGATCGCCGCAGCCCTGGCGCTCGTGGTGACCGGGGCCACCTGGGGCGCCGGGGTCTTCGGCGCGCTGACCGGCGGCGGTTACGCCGACCCGAACAGCGAGAGCAACCGCGCGGCCAAGAGTATCGCCGCCGAGCTGGGCCGCCACGACCCCGACGTGCTCATCCTCTGGTCGAGCGACACCGCGACCGTGGACGACGCGACGTTCCGCTCGGCGGTCAGCGCCCGGGTCGCGGCGCTGAAGGCGCGGTCCGAGGTCGTGGCGGTGACCAGCTACCTGGACGGCAGGGCGCCGGCGCTGGTCAGCAACGATCGGCACGCGACGTACGCGGCCGTGCAGCTGGCCGACGGGAGCGAGGACGAGAAGCTCGCCGCGTACCAGGCCATCGAGCCGGAATTCGACGCGCCCGGGCTGACGACCAGGGCGGGCGGGCTCGCGGCGTTCGGGGCGCAGGCCAACGCGCAGACAAAGGAGGACCTCACCCGGGCCGAGCTGTTCTCCCTGCCCGTACTCCTGGTGTTGCTGATCCTTGTCTTCCGCGGGTTGATCGCCGCGCTGTCGCCGCTGGTGATCGGCGGGATCGCGATCCTCGGTGCCTTCGTGGCCGTACGGACGCTGACCTACTTCACTGAGATCTCGGTCTTCGCGATCAACGTGATCACCCTGCTCGGCCTGGGCATGGCGGTGGACTACTCGCTGTTCGTGGTCAGCCGGTTCCGGGAGGAACTGGCGAATGGGCGTGACGTGCCGTCCGCCATCCGGGCCACGGTCGCCACCGCCGGGCGTACCGTCGTCGTCTCCGGCCTCACGATCGTGCTGGCCCTCTCCAGCCTGCTGATCTTCCCCCAGCCGTTCCTCGGCGGCATGGCCATCGGCGGCATGGCCGCCGTGCTCATCGCCATGCTGGCCGCGCTGACCGTGCTGCCCGCCGTGCTGTCGCTGCTCGGGCACCGCATCGACAAGCTGCGCGTGCCGATGCCGCGCTTGCGTCGCGCCCGCGCCATTCCCCGGCAGCGCGCCGCGGGCACTGTCGCGGGTGGCAGTTCCGCCTGGGCCCGGCTCGCGCACAGCGTGATGCGCCGTCCCGTCCTGTACGCGGTCGGCGTGCTGGCGGTGCTGGTGGCGTTCGCGCTGCCGTTCGCGCGGGTCCAGTTCGGCGGCTTCGACGAACGGGTGCTGCCCGCCGACACCCCGGCCCGGGTGGTCACCGAGACGCTCCGGACGGACTTTCCCGCCGCCGGGCAGAACCCGATCGAGGTGCTCGTCACGGGCGCCCCGGCCGGATCCTTCGCCACGACGATCGCCGGGCTGCCCGGGGTGACCGGGGCGCAGGTCACCGCGACCAAGGGCAACGCCTCGCTGATCACGGTCGGGTACTCCGCGCAGCCCACCACGGCGGCGGCGCGCGACGTCGCCGAGGCCATCCGCGACCTGCCGCCCCCCGCCGGGGCCACCGTGCTCGTCGGCGGGCGCCCCGCGATCGACCTCGACCTGCTGAACAGCCTCGGTGCCCGGCTGCCGTGGATGGCGCTGATCATGGCGGTGGCCACGATGGTGCTGCTGTTCTTCGCGTTCGGTTCGGTGCTGCTGCCGGTCAAGGCGGTGCTGATGAACCTGGTCTCCATCGGCGCCTCGTTCGGCGTTGTCGTGTGGATCTTCCAGGACGGTCACTTCGAGGACCTGCTCCACTTCCAGTCCACGGGCTACATCGAGCCCAGCAACCTCATCCTGGTGCTGGCCGTGCTGTTCGGCCTGGCCACGGACTACGAGGTGTTCCTGCTCTCGCGGGTCCGCGAGGAGTGGGACGCCACCGGGAACAACACCACGGCGGTCGCGACCGGCCTGCAGCACACCGGCCGGATCATCACGGCGGCCGCGCTGCTGCTCATCGTGGTGGTGGCGGGCTTCGCCACGGGCGGCGTGACGGTCATCAAGACCATCGGCGTGGGCATGATCGTGGCGATCATCGTGGACGCCACCCTGGTCCGTGCCCTGCTGGTCCCGGCGACCATGCGCCTGCTGGGCCGCTGGAACTGGTGGGCGCCGGGCCCCCTGGGCCGCCTGTACGCCCGGTACGGCATCCACGAGACGCCCCGCGCGAAGCCGGAGACCGGCGACGCCGACCCACCCGAGCCCGGCTCGTCCACAGCCCGGTCCGGCGGGGTCGCGGCGGTACGCTGACCCCGGCAGGATGCCGGGAGGAGGTGAGTCTCATGGCCGCGCCCGCCCGGGAGCCGTCGTTCGACGTTCTCGGCACGCTCGACACGCCGTGGACCGCTCAACGCGCGCTCGACCTGCTGCCGGAACACCACGGCCCAAAGGTCGAGGTCTTCCGGGGGAGCGTGATCGTGACACCGCACGCCGGGTTCGACCACCAGGCGGCCGAGCGGCAGCTGTCGTTCCTGCTGCACCAGGCGGCCCGCCAGGCAGGGATGTGGGCGTATCCCGAGGTGAACATCGTCGCCGGTGACGATCTGTTCATTCCGGACTTCGTGGTCCTCCGGCGCTCGGGCGGTGGCCGGATCACCATGCCGATCACGGACGCCGTGCTGATGGGCGAGATCGTCTCCGGCGGCAACCGGCGCATGGACGTCATCGACCGCCCTCGGGAGTACGCGGCCGCCGGCGTGCCGTACTTCATGCGGGTTGACTTCCGTAACCGGGTGCCCTCCCTGGTGCTGCACGAGCTGGCTGACGGGGAGTACCGGCCCGTGGTGGCGGCCGCTGCCGGCGGCACGTTCAGCATGCGTGAACCGTTTCCCTTCGAGATCGACCCGGCCGATCTGCTCGACGACGAGGACGAACCCGGCTGATCGGCGCGGTCGCGCGGGCGAGCCGATCAGCCGCGCGGGGCCGGGCTGCGCTTCGCACCCGTGCGGGCGTCGGCGAAGATGGAGCCATGCGCGACCTCGTCCTGCTCGGCTCCACCGGGTCGATCGGTACCCAGGCCATCGACATCGTGCGGCGCAACCCCGACCGGTTCCGGGTGGTGGCCCTGGGCGCGGGCGGCGGCAACGTCGAGCTGCTGGCCGCCCAGGCGCTGGAGCTGGGCGTGGAGGTGGTCGGGGTGGCGCGGGCCAGCGCCGTCCAGGACCTCCAGCTCGCTTTCTACGCCCAGGCCCAGCAACACGGGTACGCGACCGGCGACTTCCGGATACCCAAGATCGTGGCGGGGCCGGACGCGATGACCGAGCTGGCCCAGTGGCCGTGCGACGTGGTGCTCAACGGTGTGGTGGGCAGCCTCGGGCTCGCGCCGACCCTGGCGGCGCTGCGCTGCGGCCGTACCCTCGCGCTGGCCAACAAGGAGTCGCTGGTGGCCGGCGGCCCGCTGGTCAAGGCCGCGCTGACGCGGCCGGGGCAGATCGTGCCGGTCGACTCGGAGCATTCCGCGCTGGCGCAGTGCCTGCGCGGCGGGCAGCGCGGCGAGGTGCGGCGGCTGGTGCTGACGGCCAGCGGGGGAGCGTTCCGGGACCGGCGGCGCGCCGAGCTGGAGAACGTCACCCCGGAGGAGGCGCTCAAGCACCCGACCTGGGACATGGGGCCGGTCGTGACGATCAACTCGGCCACCATGGTCAACAAGGGTCTTGAGGTGATCGAGGCGCACGAGCTGTTCGACGTGCCCTACGACGACATCGAGGTCGTGGTGCACCCGCAGTCGGTGCTGCACTCCCTGGTCGAGTTCGCGGACGGCTCGACGCTGGCCCAGGCCAGCCCGCCGGACATGCGGCTGCCGATCGCGCTCGCGCTGGCGTGGCCGGACCGGGTGGCGGACGCGGCGCCCGCGGTGGACTGGACGCTCGCGCACAACTGGGAGCTGCGCCCGCTGGACGAGGAGGCGTTCCCGGCGGTACGGCTGGCCAAGGCGGCGGGCCGGGCGGGCTGCTGCCGCCCGGCGATCTACAACGCCGCGAACGAGGAGTGTGTAGCCGCGTTCGTGGCTGGTCGGCTACCGTTCCTGGGCATCGTCGAGACACTCGAGGCGGTTCTCACGGCGGCGCCTGCTTATGCGCAACCGGGTACCGTCGATGATGTGCTTGAGGCGGAAGCATGGGCGCGCGCCCAGGCTCGGCGACTGATCGCGACTGGGGCAGAAGGAGCCTGATGCTGTACTGGCTGGGAGTGGCGGCGTTCGCGCTGGCCATCCTGATCTCGGTGAGCCTGCACGAGCTCGGGCACATGATCACTGCCAAGCGCTTCGGGATGAAGGTCACGAAGTACTTCGTGGGCTTCGGCCCGACCATCTTCTCGTTCCAGCGCGGCGAGACGGAGTACGGCCTCAAGGCCATCCCGCTCGGCGGCTTCTGCAAGATCGTCGGGATGACCCCGCAGGACGACGACGTCGAGCCCGAGGACCAGCCGCGCGCCATGTGGCGGTTCCCGGTGTGGAAGCGGACCATCGTCATGTCCGCCGGGTCGATCACCCACTTCCTGCTGGCCCTGGTGGCGCTGTGGTTCGCGGCCGTCTTCGTCGGCCTGCCCAACCCCAAGCTGCAGGCGATCACGGACGAGCGCACCCAGCCCGCGATGATCCAGGTGGCCGACTGCATTCCGGCGACCGCCGCCGCACAGACCTGTGTCGTGGGGCAGGACGGCGCTGTGGCCGGGCCCGCTTCGGCGGCGGGTCTCCAGACCGGCGATCTCATCGTGAAGGTGGGCGGCAAGCCGGTCGTCAACTACGGCCAGCTCACCGACACGATCCGGGCGTCGAAGCCGGGACCGACCGTGTTCGAGTACACCCGTAAAGGGGTGGCGGGCAGCAAGACGGTGAACCTGGTGCAGGCGCAGCGGGCGCCGCTGGACAACCCCAAGGGCCCGGTGGCGCAGGTGGCCGTGGCCGGGATCGGCTGGACGACCGACGAGCCCGCGCTGGTCACGTACGGGCCGGTCGAGGGCGTGAAGGCCACCGGCGACTTCGGCTGGCAGATGGTCGAGGGCACGTTCACGGCGTTCAAGAAGATCCCGCAGAAGGTGCCCGCGCTGTGGCACTCGATCACCGGCTCCGAGCGCGACCCGGAGACCCCGATCAGCGTCGTGGGAGCCAGCCGGCTGGGCGGCGAGGCGATCGCCGCCGGCGTGCCGCAGTACTTCCTGATGATCTTCATTTCGCTGAACGTCTTCATCGGCATCTTCAACCTGCTGCCGCTGCTGCCGCTGGACGGCGGCCACATCGCCATCGCCTGGTACGAGCGGGCCCGCTCCTGGCTGTTCGCCAAGATGCGCAAGCCCGACCCGGGCCGGGTGGACTACTACAAGCTCATGCCCGTGACGTACGCGGTCATCCTCATCGGTGGGGCGTTCACGCTGCTGACCGTCACCGCCGACATCATCAACCCGATCTCGATCTTCAGGTGATCCACATATGACCGCAGTCAGTCTCGGTATGCCGGCCGTGCCCCCGCCGCCGCTGGCCCCGCGCCGCCAGAGCCGCCAGATCATGGTCGGCTCGGTGCCCGTGGGCGGCGGCGCGCCGGTCAGCGTGCAGTCGATGACCACCACGCTCACCTCCGACGTCAACGCGACCCTGCAGCAGATCGCGGAGCTGACCGCGTCGGGCTGCCAGATCGTCCGGGTCGCCGTGCCGTCGCAGGACGACGTCGAGGCGCTGCCCGCGATCGCCAAGAAGTCGCAGATCCCGGTGATCGCGGACATCCACTTCCAGCCGAAGTACGTGTTCGCCGCGATCGACGCGGGCTGCGCCGCGGTCCGGGTCAACCCGGGCAACATCCGGCAGTTCGACGACAAGGTCAAGGAGATCGCAAAGGCGGCCTCCGACGCGCGGGTGCCGATCCGGATCGGGGTCAACGCGGGCTCGCTGGACAAGCGACTGCTGGAGAAGTACGGCAAGCCGACCGCCGAGGCGCTGGTCGAGTCGGCGCTGTGGGAGTGCTCGCTGTTCGAGGAGCACGGCTTCCGGGACATCAAGATCTCGGTGAAGCACAACGACCCGGTCGTCATGATCCGGGCGTACCGGCAGCTGGCCGAGCAGTGCGACTACCCGCTGCACCTCGGGGTGACCGAGGCGGGCCCGGCGTTCCAGGGCACGGTGAAGTCCGCGGTCGCGTTCGGCGCGCTGCTGGCCGACGGAATCGGCGACACGATCCGGGTCTCGCTGTCCGCCCCGCCGGTCGAGGAGATCAAGGTCGGCAACGCCATCCTGGAGTCGCTGGGCCTGCGCGAGCGCGGCCTGGAGATCGTCTCCTGCCCGTCGTGCGGCCGCGCCCAGGTCGACGTGTACACGCTGGCCGAGCAGGTCACCGCGGCGCTGGAGGGCCTGCCGGTGCCGCTGCGGGTGGCCGTCATGGGCTGCGTCGTCAACGGTCCCGGCGAGGCCCGTGAGGCGGACCTCGGCGTGGCGTCCGGCAACGGCAAGGGCCAGATCTTCGTGAAGGGCCAGGTCATCAAGACCGTGCCCGAGTCGATCATCGTCGAGACGCTGGTCGAGGAGGCGCTGCGGCTGGCCGACGAGATGGGCGCGGAGCTGCCCGACGAGCTGCGTGAGCTGCTGCCCGGCCCGACGGTCACGGTCAGCTGATTTCGTACGTGACGAACAGGGGCACACCGATCGGTGCGCCCCTGTTCGCGTTCCACGGCCTCACTCGCCGTCGGCGAGGATGGCGTACAGCTTGCGCTTGGTCTCGCTGAGCACCTCGAGGGCGCGTTCGCGCTGCTCGGGGGTGCCGTTGAAGCCGACCTGACGCAGGGCGTCCATGATGCCGAACGCCGCGTCGCGGAAGTCCTGCGCCTGGGACATGGTGTCCGCGCCGAACTGCGCCCACGGCGGGTTCTGCGCGGCGGTCTCGGCCTCGGGCCGGCCCGCGTCGGTCAGCGTGTAGCGCTTGCGGCCGCCGGTGGCCTCGGCCTCGATGAGGCCCTCGTCCTCCAGTAGCTGCAGGGTGGGGTAGACCGAGCCGGGGCTCGGCCGCCAGATGCCATTGGTGCGGCTCTCCAGCTCCTGGATCATCTCGTACCCGTGCATCGGGCGCTCCAGGAGCAGCGCGAGGACGGCCGGTCTGACGTTGGGACGGCTGCCGCGCCGCCCGCCCCGGCCGTGGCCGTGCGGGCCGCCGGGGCCGCCGAACCCGCCGAACGGGAATCCCGGGCCGAAACCGAAGCCGCGCATGCGGGCCTCGTGGAACTGCTGGTGGAAGTGCTGTCGCATGACTATCTCCGATCAGTTGGCGATAGGTAGACGATATATCGGCAACGCATCGGCGGCAAGGGTTTTCATCCTTGGGCCCGGACGGTGCGCGTATCCGGAGCGTCATCTGGCAGTCTGATATCCGTGCTGACGGTGCCGATCCGCCAACTCGGTGACTCCGAGCGGTCGACGGTCGAGCGGATCCTCGACCGGGACCCCTACGCCGGTGCCCAGATCGCCGAGCGCGTGGCTGCGCACGGCCTGAGCTGGTGGCGCGCCGACGGCCGCATCTACGGGTACGGGCCCGGCCGCGAGGTCGAGTCGCTGTGCTGGTCCGGCGCCCACCTGGTGCCGGTCTGCGTCTCGCCCCCGGCCGTCGCCGCGTTCGCCGACCTGCTCGGTGCCGAGCCGCGCGCCTGCTCGTCGATCATCGGCCGGGCCGACGCCGTGCTGGGCCTCTGGGACCGGCTCGGCGCGCATTGGGGCCAGGCCCGTGACGTCCGGCCGAATCAGCCGCTGCTCGTCGCGGGCGCCGCGCCCCCCACCCCGGTCGACCCCGAGGTCCGCCTCGTGCGGCCCGACGAGGTCGACGCGCTGTTTCCGGCCGCGGTCGCCATGTACACAGAGGAGGTCGGTGTCTCACCGTTGCTCGACGACGGCGGGCGCGGTTACCGGCGGCGGATCGCCGAGCTGGTCCGTGCGGGTCGCGCGTACGCCCGGTTCGTGGGCGGGCGGGTGATCTTCAAGGCGGAGCTGGCGATCGTCACCCGCCGCACCGCGCAGGTCCAGGGCGTCTGGGTGGACCCGGAGTTCCGGGGACACGGGCTCGCCGTCCCGGCTGTGGCCGCCGTGGTCCGCGACGCCCTGCGCCGGGTCGCCCCCACGGTCAGCCTGTACGTCAACGACTACAACCGCCCGGCCCGCCGGGTGTACGCCCGCTGCGGCTTCCAGCCCGCCGGCACCTTCGCCACCGTCCTGTTCTGACGGTGCTGTCGGGTCCTCAGCGGCCGAGGCGGGGGAGGAGCTTCGCCAGGGTGGTGGGGTCCTTCTCCAGCTCGGGGGTGGGCAGCAGGGCCATCACCGGGACCGTCACCCCGGCCTTTGCGTACGCCGCGACGTGGTCGCGGCACTGCTCCGGCTCTCCGTGCACGATGAGGGCGTCGACGACCTCGTCGGGGATCGCGGCCAGCGCCCCGCGCCGGTCACCCGCGGCCCACGCCGTCCACATCCCCGCGAGTGCGGCCTCGCGGCCCAGCCACCGGTGGAACTCCGCATACGCGGGGACGGTCAGGTAGGCGGCGATCATCCGGCGGGCGACGGTACGGGCGTACCCGGCGTCGGGGGTGGGGCAGACGAAGATCCGGGCGACCACGTCGAAGTCCGGGCGGGCCGGGCGTACCTCTGCCAGGGCGCGCGGCACGTCGGTGGCGGCCAGCCAGTTGAGGATCACGCCGTCGGCCTCGGCGGCGGCCAGGCGCAGCATGCCGGGCCGGAGTGCGGCCAGCAGCACCGGCGGCGGTGTGGCGGGCGGCCGTTCCAGCCGGAACCGGCGCACCGTGAACGTGTCATACGCCTCGTCGACCAGCTCACCGGCGAGCGCCGCGCGCAGGAAGCGCAGCATGTCCCGGCTGCGCGCGTAGGGGCGGGCGAAGTCGGCGGCGTTCCAATCGCCCGCCACCACCGGTGAGGACGCGCCGATGCCGAGCTGGAACCGGCCCGGAGCCGCCTCGGCCAGCGCGGCGGCGGTCATGGCCAGCAGGCCGGGGCCGCGGGTGAACACCGGCGCGATGGCGGTGCCGAGGCGGGCCCTTGGCTGCCAGGCCGAGGCCAGGGTGAGCGGGGTGAACGCGTCGGCGCCCGCGACCTCCGACGACCACAGGTCGGTGAATCCGGCGTCGGTGAGGGCCGCGTAGACGGCCGCGTGGTCGGCCAGGGGCACCCCGGCCAGCGGAACTGTCATGCCCCAGCGAGTCGACATGTCCCGATCTTGCCGGTTGGCCAGGGCTCCGACAAGCGCATCCGGCACGGCCGGGCGCGCGACCTTGGTAACACCAGCGCCGCAGTGCGGCGACCCTCGCAATGGTGGGCAGCGCGATGCGGCGGGCGACTTCTCGACCTGCGCGACGGCGGGCAGTGCGATGTGGCCAGCGACAACGCGACCTTCGTAACAGCGGCACTGCGACCTTGGTGACAGTGGGGTGGACGCAGCGTGTGCACTCCACTGCGGACGGGTAGCAGTTCGTCGATGCCCGGTGAGCCCGCCCACGATGGCTGGCATTCACGCCGGTTGTCGGTATCTTTTTGAACTGACCAGTCAGTGCAAACAGGGAGTGGCCATGCCGTTGCTCGTCGCGACCGGGGTGGGCGTACGCCATCGCCGCCGCTGGATCGTCCGTGACGTGGACCTCACGGTCGAGCCGGGCGATCTCGTCGCCATCGTGGGGGACGCCGGCAGTGGGCGTACGACCGCCCTGCTCGCCCTGACGGAACGGTTCAAGCTCTCCGCGGGCAAGGTGCGGCTCGTCGGCCCCGCGGCTCTGGGCCACGTGGCCAATGTGGAGCAGCCCGAGAACCTGCTCACCGTCGCGGACCACGTCCGGGAGCGGCTGGCGCTGCTCGGCCGCTCGACCCGCAGCGCCGAGGCGGTGATCTCCGGCGGCCTGTATGGGCTGGACCCGAAGCTGCAGGGCTGGGAGATGACCCCGTACCAGAAGCAGGTCCTGGGTGTGGTGCTCGCCCGCCTGGCCGACCCGGCGGTGATCGCCCTCGACGGCATCGATGAGGGTCTGGACCCGAACGAGCAGGAAGACCTCTGGCGGATCCTCGCCCGGATCGCCACCGGCGGCGTCGCGATCATGGTGACCGCCCGGGAGATGGACCCGGCGCGGGTGACGACGATCCTGCGGCTGAGCGCCCCGCCCGAGCCGGGCGGTCGGACCGCACCCGCTGCCCAGCCCGCCGCCGAGGCGGCAGCGGAGCCCGTGGGCCGGGCGAGCGCCGGAAACGCACAGGCGAACGCCGGAAACGCGCCGGCCGGGGCCCGACAGGCGCCGGCGCAAGCCGCGCGGGAGCAGCGGCGGGCCGAGACGGCGCGGCCCGCGGCGGCCGGGGACGGCGACCCACTGGACACGACAGAAATGCTGGTGACGGCCGGCGGCGCGGCGCGCGCCGCCCGCGACGAGGCAACCGACGACGAGCAGACCGAGCAGTTCGAGGACGGAGTGAAGCGATGAGGGGCCTGTCCGCCACGAAGCTGGCCGGCTTCGAACTGCTCAAACTGCTGCGCGGGCGGCTGACCGCGATGGCGGTCGTCGTCATGGCGGTGATCCCGCTGCTCTACGGCGCCCTCTACCTGTACGCCTTCTGGGACCCGTACGGCCGGCTGAACCACGTGCCCGCCGCCATGGTGATGGAGGACCAGACCGCGACCGCCAGCGACGGCACCAAGGTCCACGCGGGACAGGACCTGGCCGACGAGCTTATCGAGCGGGAGGTCTTCGACTGGCACGTCACCGACGAGAAGGGTGCCGAGGACGGCCTGCGCAGCGGCAAGTACCACATGATGCTGCGCATCCCGCGCGACTTCTCGGCGAACCTCGTCGTCAACCCCGAGCCCAAGGAGGCGCCGCGCGCCGCTGAGCTGCGGGTGGTCAGTGACGATGCGACCAACTACCTCTCCGGGGTGTTCTCGCGTACCGCGTTCGAGGAGGTGCGCACCGCGGCCGCGAAGAAGTCCGCCAGCGGGTACTTCGACAAGATGCTGATCGGCTTCACCGACCTCAAGGAGGAGACCCAGAAGGCGGCCGACGGCGCGGCGACCCTGGAGGACAAGGTCGGCGACGCCAAGTCCGGTGCCTCCAAGATTGCCGGCGGGATCACCAGCGCCCACGGCGGGGCGGGAAAGATTGCCGGGGGACTCGGCACCGCGGCGAACGGAGCCGACGCGCTCGCCGACGGACTCGTGCAGCTCCGCACGGGCGCCAACCAGCTGGCCGACGCCACGCGGCAGACCGCCGCGGTGGGACGGCAGCTCTCCGCGATCGCGGATGCCGCCGTGAACAAGATCGAGCCGGTGCTTCGCGACAACGCCGACCTCATCCAGGAGGCCGCCACCCAGGTGGGCAACGGGGCCGACCTGCTGGCCGCCAACGTGCACAAGCTCGACACTGCCGCCGCGGACGCGGTGAACCGTGCGGAGGAGATCCAGCGGTTCCTGAACGGGCTGCCGGACGAAATCCCGGGCATCGGTGACGCGCGAGCCGCGGCGGCCAAGCTCGTGGCGGCCGCCAAGCAGGTGCAGCAGGTCGTCGACTCACTCGACCTGGACGGGCTTGCCAAGCGGTTGCGTGTGGTGTCGGCGGATGCCCGCAAGCTGGCCGCCGTCGCGCCGAACCTGGCCGACGATGCCGCCAACGCCCGGGATCAACTCGACCGGTTCGCCACCGCCCTCAACCAGATCGAGGCCGGGATGAAGAAGCAGCGTGACGGCACCGCGACCGCGGCCTCGGGCGCGAGCGACCTGCGGGGCGGCATCTTCCAGCTGGCCACCGGCGCCCGACACCTGGATTCGGGTCTGGGCACGCTCAGCTCGGGGCAGTGGCAGCTCACCACGGGTCTGGGCCAGATACAGGGCGGCGCCGCGAAGCTGGCCAACGGCCTGGCCGACGGGGCCGACCAGATCCCCGGGTTCGGCAAGGACACCTCGGACCGCGCCGACATGCTGGGCGACCCGGTGGCGCTGAACCGCACCGTACGGCACGCCGCCAGCACGTACGGCGTGGGCTTCGCGCCGTACTTCCTGACCCTCGCGCTGTGGGTGGGCGCGATGATCAGCTACATGGTGCTCAAGCCGCTGAACCGGCGGTACGTGATGTCCGGGGCGCCCGCGTACCGGGTGGCGCTGGCCGGGTTGCTGCCGGCCGTGGCCATCGGGCTGGCCCAGGCGACCATCCTGTTCACCGTCGTCACGGCCGGGCTGGGGCTGTCGAGCGTGCACCCGGCGACCACCCTGGGCCTGCTGATGCTGACGGCTGTCGCGTTCGCCGCGATCATGCAGCTGCTCGGTGCGGCGCTGCGCTCGGCGGGCCGGATCATGGCGCTGGCGTTGCTGATGGTGCAGCTCACGTCGTCGGGCGGCACGTACCCGGTGCAGACCACGCCGGGCTTCTTCCAGGCGGTGCATCCCTGGTTGCCGATGACCTATGTCGTGCAGGCCCTCCGGCACACCATCGACGGCGGCCCCGCGGGTACGGTGACGGTGGGCGTGCTCGCGTTGCTCGCCTTTGGCATCGGGTCGTTCGCACTCACCGTGGGAGTGGCCCACCGTTCCCGGCGGCTCACCCCGTCGGTGCTGCATCCGGAGCTGGTGATCTAGGGAGACATGACCGAGGCACATGTCGCGGACGGGCGGACCAGGCGCCGGGAGGACACCAGAGCGCGTCTGTTCGAAGCGGCCGTGGAGTTGATCGCCGAGCAGGGTTTCTCGGCCACCACCGTGGACGACATCGCGCTGCGGGCCAAGGTGGCCAAGGGCACCGTGTACTACAACTTCGCCTCGAAGACCGCGCTGTTCGAGGAGCTGCTGCGGCACGGCATCGGGCAGCTGACAGACGACTTCCGCGCGGCGGTGGCGGGACTGCCGCCGCGCGAGGCGGTGGGGGCGCTGGTCCGGGCGCAGCTGGAGTTCATCCAGCGGTACCAGTCGTTCGCCCAGTTGCTGCTCTCCGAGATGTGGCGCAGCAACCGGGAGTGGCAACAGACCCTGTTGCTGCTGCGCGAGCAGGCGATCAGTGTGATCGCTGAGACGCTGCAGGCCGGAGTGGACTCCGGTGACCTACGTGCCGAGCTGGACGTCCGGGTGGCCTCGTCCGCGCTGTTCGGCGTGGGGCTGGTGGTCGCGGTGGACTGGCTGGTGTTCTCCCCGGAGCGGCCCGTTGAGGAGGTCGAGCAGGGGCTGCTGGCGATCGTGCAGCGCGCGACCTGAGGTGGCTCAGCCGTAGTAGTTCGTGGTGGCGATGTCCGGGTGGGTCTGCGTGGGCAGGTCGGCGTCGTCGTCGGCGGTCAGCGCGCCGCCCAGCTCGACGATCCGCCGGTGCGCGGCCGCCAGGCGGTCCTCCAGGGTGACGATCCGGCAGGCGGCGGTGAGCAGGATGCCCTCGTCGAGCAGGTGCCGGACTCGTTCGGCCAGCAGCAGCTGGTGGCGGGAGTAGCGGCGGTGCCCGCCGGTCGAGCGCTGCGGCTCGATCAGCCCGGCCGTGCCGAGGCTGCGCAGGAATGCGGGCGTCACCCCGATCATCGCGGCGGCCCGCCCCATCGTGTACGCGGGGACGTCGGCGTCGTCGAACGCGGTGGTCTTCATGCTTCCTTCCCGGCGCCGCGAACCGTGGTCTTCATGCTTCCTTCCCGGCGCTGCGAACCGTGCGGTGCACAATCCAGGGCCCCGGCGGGTAACCGGGGCCCTGGCTGTTCAATTCTGTTGCCGACCGTCGTCGGCAGAGTCGGTCGTCCGCCTGCGTGCCGCTAGCGGACGGCCTGCGTGATGGGCATCGGCTGCGATCACCTCTTGTCGGGTCGGGGACGGTTCGATTTCGCGTCGCTGCGGTATCTCGTCCTCCTTCTCCAACTGCAGATCTGTGCCAGTTGCGTGCCGGCGGTGCGTCGCCGACCCTGCGATTTTATGACCAGCGGTGGGTGATTTCTAGTGTCGCCGCTGTAGATTTTCGCGCGGCGGGTGGCCGGCGCCGCCCGATGAGCGTGTGGGGCGGCGGCGCGGGGCGGGCGCAGATGCACAGCATCGAGGCTGTGTCGAGAGAGAGGTGACCGCGCCCCGCGCCGCCGCGGAGCGGTGGGCCCGTGTCGGCCCACCGGGATTCGCGAGACCTGCCGAGGGCTCGCGCGTCGATGTCGAGTGTGCGGGCCGACGCCGGGGGCGGGCAACGCAATTACCCACCGCCGGATCAGAGGGTCCGGGCGGGTGGGAGCCCAGCGTTCGGGTCGATCATGTGAGTCGAGCGATATGAGTTCTTCGCCGGGCTTTGCCGCGATTGATCATTGTAGTTGTCTCAATATTCACGGCGATCTTTGACAGGTCTCTTCGCGCGTGCGTACTATCGCCCACGCTCACGTGCCATTCAGGCATGTAATTTCGTAGAGTTACCGATTCAAGCATCACGGGGGATGCGTTGTCGTCGCTCATGGGCGCACGCAGCGCAGGTGGCTCGATTCTCGGCAACCTCCCTCCCGCTGGCGTGTGCGACGTCGTGCTGAGCGCATGAATGTTGATTTCCGCGCCAGGCTTGAGGTGAGCCCGAGTCACCGAAAGGATTTGTCAGCGTTGCCGAAGGTGATGAGCAAGAGGGCGCGACAGTGCGCCACGTGGGTGGCCGGTGGCGTCATGGCCGCAGTTTCGCTGGTCGCGACTCCGGGCGCCGCGCAGGCCGGCCCGCCGGCGCCGAACCACGGCTGGACCAGGTATGAGACGATTAACAAGTCCTACTACCAGAACATCAACAACCCCGGTGGTCCGGTGGCGAGCTGCACCAATGCCGGATCGACCTGTGCACTGGCCGTGACCCAGAGTGTTTCCACCACGATCGCCACGAAACTGGGCTACTCCCAGTCGGGTGTCGCCGCCGACCTTTCCTTCTCGCTCAGCCGGACGGTCTCGGCCGCGGCCACCTGCAACTCCCCGAAACTCAAGTCCGGGCAGAAATACGTTGCCTATCGGGTGGGGCGTCAGGCCATGTACCAGATCAAGCGGACCACGGCGGATGCCGACGGCAAGCAGACGGTCACCACGAGCGGGTGGCTGTTCTCCTGGGAGCCGTACACCGGCGCCCACATCGATTGCTACGTCGTCGGCTGAAACCCGGTTCGTAGTCTCCTGAACGCGAGGACGGCCTCCGATGTGCCTGTGCGACAGCCGGGTTGCGTCGGGGGTCGTCCTCGCGTCTTCGCGCCCCCGGCAGATCCTGCGCCGCCCCCGCGCAGGGCAGAGCAACGCAATTGACCCACCTCATTGACGCGCGTATCGCGGCGGCGCGATCATCTCCGGCAGACCGTGACCCGGGTCACAGTCACCCCCGGCTGAGGGAGTCGCATGAGTACTGAACCCGTCCCCAGCACCGACGAAGAACGCCTTGCCCAGCTCGGCTACCAGCAGGAACTGCATCGCCGCCTGTCCGGCTTCTCGAACTTCGCGGTTTCCTTCTCGATCATCTCCATCCTGGCCGGCGCGATCACCTCGTACGTGATCGCCATGACCGCGGGTGGGCCGATGGCCATCACCCTCGGCTGGCTCGTCGTCGGCGGCATGGTCACCTTCGTCGCGTTCGCGATGGCGGAGGTCTGCTCGGCGTACCCGACCGCGGGCGCGCTCTACTGGTGGGCCGCCGCGCTGGCCAAGCGGAACAAGGCCGCGTGGGCCTGGTTCATCGGCTGGTTCAACTTCCTCGGCGAGGTGGCGGTCACCGCGGCGATCGACTTCGGTGCCGCGATCACCACCGCGGCGTTCCTGAGCCTGACCCTCGACATGAAGGTCACCCCGGGCCGGACGTTCGTGATCTTTCTGGTGCTCATCCTGGCGCACGGACTGCTCAACACGTTCGGGGTGAGCCTGGTCCGGGTGCTGTCGGACGTCAGCGCGTGGTGGCACCTGATCGGCGTGGCCGTCATCGTCGGGGCGTTGACCGTGCTGCCGGACAACCACAAGCCGATCTCCGAGGTGTTCTTCGAGGTCAGGAACGCCACCGGGTTCAACTTCGCCGGGGCGAGCGTGTACGCGGTGCTGATCGGCCTGCTCATGGCGCAGTACACGTACACCGGGTACGACGCCAGCGCCCACGTCGCCGAGGAGACGCACGATGCGGCCCGGGCCGCGCCGCGCGGCATCGTGATGTCGGTCGTGGTCTCGGTGATCGCCGGTTTCGTGTTGCTGTTCGCGATCACCTGGTCGATCCAGGACTACGACGCGGAACTCCACACGCCCCTGAATTTGCCGCCCGCGCAGATCTTCATCGACGCGGTGGGCCACAACGTGGGCACGTTCCTGCTGTTCATCTGCGTGGTGGCGCAGTTCTTCTGCGGCATGGCGTCGGTGACCGCGAACTCCCGGATGGCGTTCGCGTTCGCCCGCGACGGCGCGCTGCCAGGTTCGGGACTGTGGAAGCGGGTCAACCCGCGCACCGGCACGCCGACCAACTCCATCTGGCTCTGCGTGGCCTGCTCGACCCTGCTGGTGCTGCCGTCGCTGTGGAACAACGCCGCGTACGCCGCCGCCACGTCGATCGCAGTGATCGGGCTGTACATCGCGTACGTGGGGCCGGTGTTCCTGCGGCGCCGCAACCCGGAGTTCGTGCCGGGGCCGTGGAACCTGGGCCGGTGGAGCGCGCCCGTGGGCTGGATCGCGATCGTCTGGGTCGGCGTGATCTGCGTGCTGTTCGTCCTGCCGGTCTGGTATCCGATCACCGTGGCGAACTTCAACTACACGATCGTGGCCGTGGCGGTCGTGCTGGGGCTGGCGACGGCGTGGTGGTTCCTCGGTGCCCGCACGTGGTTCACCGGTCCGCGCCCGAACCTTCTGGAAAAGGCGGCGCACGGCGAGCAGACCACCCCCGTGGAGTGATCTGATCGAGACAGGGGGCCGGGCCGTCCGCCCGGCCCTTCCGCCCCCGTGTGCGCGAGGAGAGTCAGATGGACCTGGAGGAACTCCGCGTCGGTGTCGACAACGGCAGCGTCGACACCGTGCTGCTGGCCCTGGTCGACATGCAGGGGCGGCTGCAGGGCAAGCGCCTGCATGCGCGGTACTTCCTGGACGAGGTGGTGGCCGGGGGTAGCGAGGGCTGCAACTACCTGCTGGCCGTGGACGTCGACATGAACACCGTCGACGGCTACGCGATGTCGTCGTGGGACACCGGCTACGGCGACTTCGTCCTGCGCCCCGACCTGGCCACGCTGCGCCGGGTGCCATGGCATCCCGGCACGGCCCTGGTCCTGGCGGACCTGGAGATCACCGGCGGCGAGCCCGTGGCCGCCTCCCCCCGGCAGATCCTGCGCCGCCAGCTCGACCGGCTCGCCGCGCACGGCCTGAGCGCGTACGCGGGCACCGAGCTGGAGTTCATCCTCTACCGCGACTCCTACGAGCAGGCGTTCACGAAGGGGTACCAGAACCTCACCCCGGCCAACCAGTACAACGTGGACTATTCACTGCTCGGCACCGCGCGGGTGGAGCCGCTGCTGCGCCGCATCCGCAACGACATGTACGGCGCGGGCCTCACGCCCGAGAGCGCCAAGGGCGAGTGCAACCTCGGCCAGCACGAGATCGCCTTCCGGTACGCCGACGCGCTGCGCTGCGCCGACCACCACGCGATCTACAAGAACGGCGCCAAGGAGATCGCCGCCCAGGAGGGCATGGCGCTGACGTTCATGGCCAAGCCCAACGCCCGCGAGGGCAACTCCTGTCACATCCATTTCTCGCTGCGCGGCGCGGACGGGCGCTCCGCCATGCTCGGCGACGGACCCGGACACCTCAGCGGCACCGGGCAGCGGGTGGTGGCCGGGCTGCTGGCCACCATGCGCGAGTTCAGTCTCCTGTTCGCGCCGAACATCAACTCGTACAAGCGGTACCAGCCCGGCTCGTTCGCACCGACCGCGCTGCGCTGGGGGGTGGACAACCGCACGTGTGCGCTGCGCATGGCCGGGCACGGCCAGGGTATGCGGGTGGAGAACCGGGTGCCGGGCGGCGACGTCAACCCGTACCTGGCGATCGCGGCACTGATCGCCGGGGCGCTGGACGGGCTCGAACACGAGCGCGAGTTGGAACCGGAGTTCGTGGGTAACGCGTACGACGACGCGACGGCACCCCGGGTGCCGACCACCCTGCGCGAGGCGATGGAGCTGTGGACGACCGGCGGCGCGGCACGCGCCGCCTTCGGTGATGATGTCGTCGAGCACTACGCCAACATGGCGCGGGTGGAGCTGGCGGCCTACGACGCGGCCGTGACGGACTGGGAGCTGCGCCGTGGCTTCGAGCGCTTGTGACGCGCGGCGTGCCAGGATCGGCTGGCTCGCAACCGGCGTAGAGGGGACCCCGTGACTGATGTGATCAATCCGGCGACGGGCGCGGTGCTGACGTCCGTACCGTCGCTGGGTCTGGCCGAGACCGACGCCGCGATCGAGAATGCGCAGCGCGCCTTCGCCGGGTGGCGGCGGGTCGCGCCCGGTGACCGGGCGCGGCTGCTGCGCCGCTTCGCCGCGCTGGTCGACGCGCACCTCGACGAGCTGGCCGAGCTGGAGGTGCGCAACGCGGGGCACACCATCGGCAACGCGCGGTGGGAGGCCGGAAACGTCCGCGACGTGCTCGACTACTACGCCGGTGCCCCGGAACGGCTGACCGGGCGGCAGATCCCCGTCGCGGGCGGCCTCGACGTGACGTTTCACGAGCCGCTCGGCGTCGTCGGGATCATCGTGCCGTGGAACTTCCCCATGCCGATCGCGGGCTGGGGTTTCGCGCCCGCCCTCGCGGCGGGCAACACCGTGGTGCTCAAACCGGCCGAGCTGACCCCGTTGACCGCGATCCGGCTCGGTGAGCTGGGCCGCGAGGCGGGCCTGCCGGACGGCGTGTTCACCGTGCTGCCCGGCAGGGGCAGCGTGGTGGGGCAGCGGTTCGTCACCCACCCGGCGGTGCGCAAGGTGTGCTTCACCGGTTCCACGCAGGTCGGCAAGTCCATCATGGCGGGCTGCGCCGACCAGGTGAAACGGGTGACCCTGGAGCTCGGCGGCAAGAGCGCCAACATCGTCTTCGCGGACGCGGATCTGGAGCGCGCCGCGGCGTCCGCACCGGCCTCGGTCTTCGACAACGCGGGCCAGGACTGCTGCGCACGGTCGCGGCTGCTCGTCCAGGATTCCGTGTACGACCGCTTCCTCGCCCTGCTGGAGCCCGCGGTCAAGGCGTTCCGGGTGCTCGATCCGGCGTCGCCGGACGCCGAGATGGGTCCGCTGATCTCCGCCGGTCAGCAGTCCAGCGTCGCCGGATACGTCGAGGGCGCGGAGGTGGCGTTCGCGGGCAGCGCGCCGGACGGCGACGGATGGTGGTTCCCGCCGACCGTGCTGCTGGCCCGTTCCACGGCGGACCGCCACTGGCGCGAGGAGGTGTTCGGCCCGGTGCTGTCCGTGCTGCCGTTCCGCGACGAGGACGAAGCGGTACGGCTGGCCAACGACACCGCGTACGGGCTGTCCGGCTCGATCTGGACCCGCGATCTCGGCCGGGCCCTGCGGGTGAGCCGCGCGGTGGAGTCGGGGAACCTCAGCGTCAACAGCCACTCGTCGGTGCGGTACTGGACCCCGTTCGGTGGGATGAAGGAGTCGGGGCTGGGCCGCGAACTCGGGCCCGACGCGCTGCTGTCGTTCACCGACACGAAGAACGTCTTCCTCGCCGACAGTTGATCGTCCACTTTGCTCAGGAGAAGGGAAAGCGCGCGTGCAGAGGTTGCAGGACAGGGTCGCGGTGATCACCGGGGCGGGTAGCGGGATCGGGCTGGCCACCGCGCGGCGTTTCGCCGCCGAGGGCGCCCGGGTGGTCTGCGTCGACGTCTCCGAGGAGTCGGGCACCGCCGCGGCGAAGGAGGTCGGCGGCGAGTTCGTCGCCTGCGACGTCAGCCACGAGGACTCCGTACGGGAGCTGTTCGACGGGGTGGCGCAGCGGCACGGACGGGTCGACATCGCGTTCAACAACGCGGGGATCTCCCCACCCGACGACGACTCGATCCTGGCCACCGGCCTGGACGCGTGGGAACGCGTGCTGCGGGTCAACACCACCAGCGTCTACCTCTGCTGCAAGTACGCCATCCCGCACATGCAGCGCCAGGGCAAGGGCTCGATCATCAACACGGCGTCGTTCGTGGCGCTGATGGGAGCTGCCACCTCGCAGATTGCGTACACCGCCAGCAAGGGCGGGGTGCTGGCGATGACCCGCGAGCTGGGCGTCCAGTTCGCCCGCGAGGGCATCCGGGTCAACGCGCTGTGCCCCGGCCCGGTCGCCACCCCGTTGCTGCTGGAGCTGTTCGCCAAGGATCCGGAGCGGGCCGCGCGCCGCCTCGTGCACGTGCCGATGGGCCGGTTCGCCGAACCGGACGAGATCGCCGCCGCGGTGGCATTCCTGGCCAGCGATGACGCGTCGTTCATGACGGCCGCCCAGTTCGTCGTCGACGGCGGGATCACGGGCGCGTACGTCACCCCGCTGTGACCCCGGTTCACCCGTTCGCCCGGTGAAAACCGAAACCCGAGATGGCTAGGGTGGAACGATGCGCCCGTTGATCGGCGTGACGACCTATGTGGAACCCGCATCGTGGGGTGTCTGGCACGATCTGCCCACCGCGCTCGTCCCGCATGCGTACGTCGAAGCGGTGACGCTGGCCGGCGGCCGGGCGGTCCTGCTGCCCCCGGACGACCTGGACGCCGACGTCCTGCGGGCGCTGCACGGTCTCGTGCTCAGCGGCGGCGCCGACCTCGGCCCACAGCTGTACGGCGCCGAGCCGGAGCCGCTGACCGACACCCGCCCCGACCGCGACTGCGCCGAGCTGCTGCTGGCCCGCGCGGCGCTGGAGCGGGACCTGCCGGTCCTCGGCGTGTGCCGCGGCATGCAGCTGCTCACGGTCGCCGCGGGCGGCACCCTGCACCAGCACCTGCCGGACGTCCTCGGCCACGAGCGGCACCGCCCCGCCCCCGGGGTGTACGGCACCCACACCGCGGCCTTCACGGGCGGCAGCCGCATCGCCGGGCTGCTCGGCGACGACGCCGAGATCCACTGCTACCACCATCAGGGCGTGGCCGACCCCGGAACCCTGGTGGTGACCGGCCGGGCCACGGACGGCCTGCCCGAGAGCGTGGAGGACCCGGCCCACCGGTTCGTGCTCGGGGTGCAGTGGCACCCCGAGGTGACCCGTGACAAGCGCCTGTTCGGGGCGCTGATCGATGCCGCGAGCGGCTAAGACTGGGCAACTCCCGGACGATACGCACACTTGAGGGATAGAGGAGGCATTCACCGGATGCGCAGGCCACTGATCGGACTGACCGCGTACGCGCAGCAGGTCCAGTACGGCGACAACGATCTGCTGGCCGGGATGCTTCCGATGACCTACGTACGAGCGGTGCACGCCTCCGGTGGCCGGGCCGTGTTGATCACCCCCGACGACCCCGACGAGGACGTGCTGGAGTCCCTCGACGGGCTCGTGCTCTCCGGTGGCGGCGACGTCGACCCCGCGTACTGGGGTGCGAAACGGCACCCCGCGACCGAGATCGACGCGGTCCGCGACCGCGCCGAGCTGCTGCTCACCAGGGCCGCGCTGGAGCAGGACCTGCCGATCCTCGGCATCTGCCGGGGCATGCAGGTGATGGCGGTCGCCGGGGGCGGCAGTCTGCACCAGCACCTGCCCGACCTGATCGGTGACGACCGGCACCGGGCAGCCGCGGGCACCGACCCGCTGTCGGCGGACGCGTCCGCGTTCGGGCGCCACGACGTGGTCGTCCAGCCCGGCTCGCGGGCGCACGCAGAACTGGGCGGGCGCCTCACCGTGAACTCCTTCCACCACCAGGCCGTGGACGACCCGGGCTCGTTCACCGCGGTCGGCTGGTGCCCCGACGACCGGGTCGTCGAGATCATCGAGGACCCGGCGCGCAGTTTCGCCCTGGGTGTGCAGTGGCATCCCGAGCGCACCACCGACCTGCGGGTGTTCGCGGCGCTGGTGGCCGCGGCCGCCGAGCGCTCCGGTCTCGCCGCCCCGCCTCGTCGCCTCGCCGCCTGATCCCGCTCCCGCCACCCCGCTGCCTGCCGCCTGGCGTGGGGGAACCTCGCTGGGTGCCGCTTCCCGGCGGGTTGGTGACGGAGGGCGGCGATAGGCTGTCGGCATGACCGTTCGGGCTCCTCTGCAACCGGGAAAGCTGTCGCCCTGGCGGGCCGTGCCCCAGGGCATCGCCCGCCCCGAGTACGTGGGCAAGAAGCGCCCGACGCCGTGGCACGGCTCCCACGTGCAGACAGCGGAGACGATCGAGAAGATGCGGGTCGCCGGGCGGCTGGCCGCCCAGGCCACCCAGCTCGCGGGCGAGCACTGCAAGCCCGGCGTGACCACCGACGAGATCGACAAGGTGGTGCACGAGTTCCTCTGCGATCACGGCGCCTACCCGTCGACGCTGGGCTACAAGGGTTTCCCCAAGTCGTGCTGCACCTCGCTGAACGAGGTGATCTGCCACGGCATCCCGGACACCACCGTGCTGGAGGACGGCGACATCATCAACGTCGACGTCACCGCCTTCCTCAACGGCGTGCACGGCGACACCGACGCGACGTTCTGCGTGGGCGACGTCACCGAGGACGTGCGGCTGCTGGTCGAGCGCACCCACGAGGCCATGATGCGCGGCATCCGGGCGGTCGCCCCCGGCCGCCCGATCAACGCCATCGGCCGCGTCATCGAGGCGTACGCCCGCCGTTTCGGCTACGGCGTGGTACGCGACTTCACCGGCCACGGCATCGGTGAGGCGTTCCACTCGGGGCTGTACGTGCCGCACTACGACAACCCCAGCCTGGACACCGTGATGGAACCGGGCATGACCTTCACCATCGAGCCGATGATCACCCTCGGCACCCACGACTACGAGATGTGGCGCGACGGCTGGACCGTCGTCACGAAGGATCGCAAGTGGACCGCCCAGTTCGAGCACACCCTCGTGGTGACCGAGGACGGCCACGAGATCCTCACCCTGCCGTGACGGACTCAGCGGCCGTGCTCCGGGAGCACCACCACGCCGACGTCTCCGGCGGCTGGCTGCGCGCCGCCACGTTCGGCGCCATGGACGGCCTGGTCACCAACATCGCGCTGATTGCCGGGGTGGGCGGCGGCGGGGTGGACCGGCACACGCTGATCCTCACCGGCGTCGCGGGCCTGGTCGCCGGCGCGATCTCGATGGGGCTCGGCGAGTACACCAGCGTCCGTACCCAGAACGACCAGGTCGCCGCGGAACTGCGCAAGGAGCTGCACGAGCTGCGGGTCAACCCGGAGGGCGAAGCCCAGGAGCTGATCCGTACGTGGACCGCGCGCGGCCTGCCGGAACCGTTGGCCCGCCAGGTTGCCGACGTGCTGAAGGCCAACCCGGAGCAGGCGTTGCGGGTGCACGCCCAGGAGGAACTGGGCGTCGTCCCGGACGAGCTGCCCAGCCCGTGGACCGCGGCGATCTCGTCGTTCCTGTGCTTCTGCGTGGGCGCGGTGGTGCCGCTGCTGACGTACCTGCTCGGCTTCGACAGCCTGGCGGCGGCGCTGACCGTGGGCGGGGCGGGGCTGTTCGTCGCGGGCGCGGTGGTGTCCCGGTTCACCAGCACCCCGTGGTGGCGCAGCGGGCTGCGGCAACTGCTGCTGGGCGCGGCGGCGGCCGGCGCGACGTACGTGATCGGCGCCCTGATCGGCGTCGGCGTGTCCTGACCGTCGTCACTCGAACAGGGCGGCGAGGCTGCCGTCCACCGGGCGGCCGCGGGCGGTGAGCTCCTCGGCCTGCGACTTCAGCACCGCGCTCAGTTCGGTCATGTCCGCGCCCGCCAGCCCCGTCCGGCGTACCGCGTCGGCGCGGTTGCGGAAGTAGGTGCGGCTCAGCAGCCCCGCCACCAGCGCGGCGTGCAGCCGGGCCTCGGCCATCAGCAGCAGGGCGGCGTCGGTCTCGTACCACTGCGCGAGGTGGACCGCGCGGGCGTGCGCCGCCGACGCGCGGCACCAGTTACGCCGGGCCAGGCCGCTGAACTCGGCGGGGCGGGTCTCGGCCAGCCGGCTCAGGTGCGCGTCGCGCTGCGCCGCGAACCAGCCGTGCGGGTCGTGCAGCGCGCGGCTGGTGACGTACCGGTCGGCCACCAGCGGCCAGTCCGCGCTCAGCTCCCGAGCCTGTCGCAGACCCTCGTCGGCGGTGACCACGGTGAGGTCGACCAGGATGCCGTCCACGCGGCGCAGCGCGGGCCGCGGCCCGGCACCGGACCGGTACGTGACGACCACCAGGTTGACGTCGCTGGCGTCGCTGTCGTCGCCGTGCGCCAGCGAGCCGTGCACCCCGATCGCCCGCACCTCGGCGGACCAGCGTCGCGCGATCACGTCACGCAGGCGGGTGGCCAGGTGCCCGCGCGGGTTGGCGGCATCCCACTCGTCCTGCGGCACGGCGCCATTCTCGCCGCGATGACCCGCTCAGGGAAGGTCCATCGGGCGCAGGGCCCGGCTTCCCGCCGAGAAGATCAGCGGCCCGTCCGGGAGCTGCGGGAAGTGCCCGGCGGGCGTGGCCGGGCGAGGCGGGTGAAGGACCTGCTCAGGGGCGGCCGGGGAACGGCAGCGTGACCGGTGTGACGTCGGCGTGGCGGCGCCAGCGGGTGGCGCGTACCGCGGCGTCGGTCAGCGCGCTCAGCGCCGTGGACCGCTCGTCGGCCGCGGTCACTCCCAGTACGGGTCGCCACGCCTGCGCGACGCCGTCCTCCACATGGATGGCCAGTTTGAGGGCGCTGTCCCGGTCGCTCACGGGGAACGGCAGCGCGTACCCGGCGGGGGCGGCGGAGGGGCTCGCCCGGGCCGAGGCCAGTCGGCTCACCAGCGCGTCCCGGCGGTCCCGGTGCGCCGCCTCGGCCGCCCGTGCGTCGGCCAGCTCACGGTCGTCGGTGAGGTGCACCCCGATCGTCCCGTACGCATAGATCGCCGCCTCCTCGGCGGCCAGCGCGCCGGCCAGTTGCTCATTCACGCGTCGCACCCTAGCCCGGTCAGCGCAGCGCCTCGGCGTGGGCGGCCCGGCACGCGGCGATCGATCCGACCAGCGCGGCCCGGTCGGCGCTGGTCTCGCGGCACGCCGCCGCGGCGGTGCGCTGGGCCTGCTGCTCGGCCCTGCGCAGCGCGTCGAGCGTGGGCGCCGCGCCGGCGTCCGCCGACGCCGACGGCGCGGCGGACGCCGGCGCGGCGCCGATGACGGGAGCCAGCGCGGCCGCGTGCGCCCGGTGGTCCGCGGCCAGCGGCGCGAGCCTTTTCCCGAGGGCCGGCTGGGTGAGCGCGGCCCGGTCGTAGCCGGCCGCCAGCCGCAGAGCCTCGTCCAGTACGGGCTGCAGCGGGTCGGGCCGGGCCGGCTCGGGGTCGTCACCGAACAGGCCGCAGCCGGCCGGCGCACCCACGGCCAGGGCGGCACCGGCGGTCACGCCCAGCAACCGGCGCCGGGTGTATCCCGGTCCCGCATCCCCCGCCGTCCTGCCCACCGGGCAAGTGAACACCATCGGGTCCATGCGGCCGGGTGCGGGCCAGGTGCGAGCCGGGGACCTCGCATGATGTCGATTCGGTGCGGCGCCGGGTAACCGACACCATCGGCGCGTTACGCTCTGCGCAAGCCGCCGGGAATCTGCCCGGCGGATAGTGGTGTTTGCGGATTGCGGTGTCGAGGCGGACCTTTCGCCCACACCCCCAAGGTTGAGCAGAGAGGTGGGTCCTCCGATGACCCAGCGTGGCCGTGCCGGCGCCCGGCCCGGCACCCGTCGCTCCGGCGCGCGCGGTCGCGACACGGCCGAGCCCCGTCCCGCCGCCCCGCGCGTCGACCTGGCCGCCGCCCGGGCCCGGGTCCGCGCGGTGATCGAGCCCGTCGTCGCCGCGGCCGGCTACGACCTGGAGGACGTGAACGTGTCGCGGGCCGGCCGCCGCCATGTGCTGCGGGTGCTGGTCGACGCGGACGGCGGGATCGCCCTGGACGACGTCGCCGTGGTCTCGCGGGAGATCTCCGCGGCGCTCGACGCGGCCGACGAGGCCGAGGGCGAGGTGCTGGCGGGGGAGTACCAGCTGGAGGTCAGCTCGCCCGGCGTGGACCGGCCGCTCACCGCCCCCCGCCACTGGCGGCGCAACATGGGACGGCTGGTGACCGTCACGGTCGCCGGCCGCGCGGTGACCGGGCGGATCAGCGCGGCCGACGACGCCGGTGTCGTGCTGGACGTCGACGGTGAGCCCCGCGAGCTGGCGTACGACCAGCTCGGTCCGGGGCGGGTGCAGATCGAGTTCAAGCGGATGGCCGAGGCCGAATTCGAGGACGCGGACGACGACGTCCTCGACTCCGACGACGATGACGACGACGAGGATGGGGAGAGCGATCAGAGGTGAACATCGACCTCGCGGCGCTGCGCGCCCTGGAGCGCGAGCGGGAGATCCCGTTCGACACGATCCTCGCGGCGATCGAGACCGCGCTGCTGACGGCGTACCGCCACACCGAAGGGGCGGAGAGCCACGCCCGGGTCGAGATCGACCGCAAGACAGGAGTGGCCTCCGTACTGGCCCAGGAGCTGGACGCGGACGGCAACATCGTGCGCGAGTGGGACGACACTCCGCACGACTTCGGCCGCATCGCGGCCATGACCGCCAAGCAGGTGATCCTGCAGCGGCTGCGGGAGGCGACCGACGAGCAGCACTTCGGTGAGTACGCGGGCCGCGACGGCGACCTGGTCACCGGCGTGGTGCAGGCCGACGCGGCGCGCGCCGAGAAGGGCATCGTCATCGTCGACCTGGGCAAGCTGGAGGCGGTACTGCCCCAGTCCGAGCAGGTCCCCGGCGAGCGGTACGAGCACGGCGCCCGGATCCGCTGCGTGGTGGTGCACGTCGCGAAGGGTTTCCGGGGTCCCCAGATCACCCTGTCGCGCTCCCATCCGGCGCTGGTGAAGAAGCTCTTCGGGCTGGAGGTGCCGGAGATCGGCGACGGCACCGTGGAGATCGCGGCGATCGCCCGTGAGGCAGGTCACCGTACGAAGATCGCGGTGCGCTCGACGGTGGCCGGCGTGAACGCCAAGGGCGCCTGCATCGGGCCCATGGGCCAGCGGGTCCGGGCCGTGATGAGCGAGCTGCACGGCGAGAAGATCGACATCATCGACTGGTCGGAGGACCCGGCGCAGTTCGTCGGCAACGCCCTCTCCCCGGCCAAGGCGCTGCGGGTCGAGGTGGTGGACGCCGCGACCCGGACGGCCCGGGTGACCGTGCCGGACTTCCAGCTGTCGCTGGCGATCGGGCGCGAGGGGCAGAATGCCCGGCTGGCGGCCCGGTTGACCGGATGGCGCATCGACATCCGTCCGGACAACGAGACCGCGGCGGTCTCGGAGCGCGATGCCGCAGAGACGGGTGGCTGACCGGTCAACCGCACCGGCGGCCCGCGGGGTAGACTTTTTCGTGGTTCGACGTGCTGCCCCGAATCTCAGGGGCGCTTCACCGGTGCGCACCTGCATCGGATGTCGCAAACGTGCGCCGGCCTCCCAACTACTGCGGTTCGTCGCGGTCGGGACGGGAGCCGATCTCCGGCTTCTCCCCGATCCGGCGCGCAGACTGCCGGGTCGGGGAGCACATGTGCATCCTGATCCGGCCTGCTTCGCGTTGGCGGAGCGGCGTCGCGCCTTCGGGCGGGCGTTGCGACTGACAGGTGTCCCGGACACCGGTCCGCTCGCGGAGCATGTCCGTGCGGCTTCCGTGCCGCCCGGAGCCACCGATGGTGGGGCGTTGGGTCCCACCCGGATTTCGCAAGGTAGGACGACCGACATGAGCACACGATGAAGTCCCTGAAATGACCAGGCTTCTAGTGCACGAGTGAGGTCGCTGCGGGCGTGCCCGCACGACCTCAAGAGTTGAGGAGTGCAGTGGCAGGTAAGGCCCGCGTACACGAGCTCGCGAAGGAGCTCGGGGTCGACAGCAAGACCGTTCTCGCCAAGCTCAAGGAGATGGGCGAGTTCGTCAAGTCCGCATCCAGCACGGTCGAGGCCCCCGTGGCCCGGCGGCTCCGTGGTGCCCTCGTCGCCTCGCAGGGTGGCAATGGTGCTCCGGCGGCCCCCGCGGCGGCGCCCAGCGCCCCGGCCGAGGCACGGACTCCGACAAGCGCGCGGCCGACGCCGCCGCGCCGGCCCGCCGCCCCGGCGGCGCCCGGTGCACCGACGTCGCCCGCGCCGACCCCCGGCTCCATCGCGCGACCCAAGCCGCCGGCCGGGCGGCCGGGACCCACGCCGGGTCCCGCGGCGAAGCCGGCCAGCGCGCACGACATCGAGGTGGCGGCCGCGGAAGCCCGCGCGTCGGCCCTCAAGGCGGAGCAGGAGGCCGCGGTCCGTGCGGCCCAGGCCGCCCGTACCCGTGACGCCGAGCGCCGGGCGCAGCAGCCCCCGGCCGAGGGCGGCACCCGCCCGCGGCCCCCGGGTCCGGGCACGGTTCCGCCGCGTCCCGGTTCGCCAGCCGCCGGACGCCCGGCCGCGCCGGGCACGCCGGCCCCGGGCCGTCCCGGCCCGGGCGGCTCGCCGCGCCCGCCGGCGCGCGGGCCGGGTAACAACCCGTTCGGTGTCTCGGGTGGCGGTTCGGCCCGCCCGACCCCGGCGGCCATGCCCCGGCCCAACCAGCCCGGCATGCCGCCGCGGCCCAGCCCGGCGTCGATGCCGCCGCGGCCCAGCCCCGCGTCCATGCCCGCGCAGCGCCCCGGTCGTCCCGGCGGCGGTGCTCCCGGCCGTCCCGGTGGTCCCGGTGCCGGTCGTGGTGGTCCGGGCGGCGGTGGCGGTGGCTTCCGCGGCGGTCCCGGTGGTGGCGGCGGTGGCGGTGGCTTCCGCGGCGGCCCCGGTGGCGGCGGCGGTGCCGGTGGCGGCGGTTACCGTGGCGGCCCCGGTGGTGGCGGCGGTGGCGGTGGCTACCGTGGCGGCCCCGGTGGCGGCGGTGGCGGTGCTCCGGCGGGTGCCGGTGCTCCCGGCCGTCCCGGTGGTGGCGGTCGCGGTCGTGGCGGCGGCGCGGCGGGTGCCTTCGGGCGTCCCGGCGGTCGGCCGACCCGCGGTCGCAAGTCGAAGAAGCAGCGGCGTCAAGAGTTCGACAACCTGTCGGCTCCGGCCATGTCCTCGGGCGCGCCCCGGGGCAACGGCCAGGTCGTCCGGCTGTCGCGCGGCGCGTCGCTCTCCGACTTCGCTGACAAGATCAACGCCAACCCGGGCTCGCTCGTCCAGGAGATGTTCAACCTCGGCGAGATGGTCACGGCGACCCAGTCCTGCTCGGACGACACGCTGCTGCTGCTCGGCGAGCACCTGGGCTTCGACGTGCAGATCGTCAGCCCGGAGGACGAGGACCGCGAGCTGCTGGCGCAGTTCAACATCGACCTCGACGCCGAGATCGCCGAGGACCGCCTGGTCACCCGGCCGCCGGTCGTGACCGTCATGGGTCACGTCGACCACGGTAAGACCAAGCTGCTCGACGCGATCCGCAAGACCAACGTGGTCGCGGGCGAGGCGGGTGGCATCACCCAGCAGATCGGCGCGTACCAGGTCGCGGTCGAGCACAACGACGAAGAGCGGGCGATCACCTTCATCGACACCCCGGGTCACGAGGCGTTCACCGCCATGCGTGCCCGTGGTGCCCAGGTGACCGACATCGTGATCCTCGTGGTCGCCGCCGACGACGGCGTCATGCCCCAGACGGTGGAGGCGTTGAACCACGCCAAGGCCGCCGAGGTGCCGATCGTGGTCGCGGTGAACAAGGTCGACAAGCCGGACGCCAACCCGGAGAAGGTGCGTCAGCAGCTGGCCGACTACGGCCTGCTGGCCGAGGAGTACGGCGGCGAGACCATGTTCGTGAACGTGGCCGCCAAGCCGGGCATCGGCATCGACGAGCTGCTCGAGGCGGTCCTGCTGACCGCGGACGCGTCGCTGGAGCTGACCGCTCCGATCGACGGGCCCGCGCAGGGTGTCGTGGTCGAGTCGCACCTCGACAAGGGCCGCGGCGCCGTGGCCACCGTCCTGGTGCAGAAGGGCACGCTGCGGGCCGGCGACTCGATCGTGGCGGGCGGCGCGCACGGCCGCGTCCGCGCCATGCTCGACGAGAACGGCAAGCAGGTCGCCGTGGCGGCCCCGGCACGGCCGGTGCTGGTGCTGGGTCTGACCTCGGTGCCGGGCGCGGGGGATACGTTCCTCGCGGCGGAGGACGACCGTACGGTGCGGCAGATCGCCGAGCAGCGGCAGGCACGCCGCCGCGCGGCGAGCTTCGCCAACTCGCGCGGCCGGGCCACCCTCGAGACGCTCATGGAGCAGCTCAAGGAGGGCGAGAAGACCTCGCTCACCCTGGTCATCAAGGGCGACAGCTCGGGTTCGGTCGAGGCGCTGGAAGACGCGCTGTTCAAGATCGAGATTCCGGACGAGATCCAGCTCAAGGTCATCCACCGCGGCGTCGGTGCGATCACCGAGAGCGACGTCAACCTGGCGTCGGCCTCGTCGGAGCAGACCGCCACGATCATCGGCTTCAACGTCCGGGCCTCCAACAAGGTCAAGGAGATGGCCGACCGCGCCGGCGTGGAGATCCGCTACTACAGCGTGATCTACCAGGCCATCGAGGAGATCGAGGCGGCGCTCAAGGGCCTGCTCAAGCCGGAGTACGAGGAGGTCGAGCTGGGCACCGCGGAGATCCGCGAGGTGTTCCGCTCGTCCAAGATCGGTCTCATCGCCGGCTGTATGGTCCGGTCCGGTCTCATCCGCCGCAACGCCAAGGCGCGCATCCTGCGCGAGGGTGTCGTGGTGGCGGACAACGTCACGATCAGCTCGCTCAAGCGGTTCAAGGACGACGCCACCGAGGTCCGCGAGGGCTTCGAGTGTGGTCTGACCCTGTCCGGCTTCGGCACCCCGCAGATCGGCGACGTGATCGAGACCTTCGAGATGCGCGAGAAGCCGCGGGCGTAACCGCCCTCGGCAGGACACGAGACGGCCCCCGGCGCTGCGGCGCCGGGGGCCGCCGTCTTTACTACCTGCATGTCCCGGTACGCCATGCTGCTCGCCCCGTCCGCCAACCGCGTCTACGCCGCCCAGGCCGGGCGCATGTCCCGGGCGGAACTGCAGGCGTTCGCGCCGGTGCTGTCCGGCCCGCTCGGTGACGTGGCGCAGACCCGGCTCGGCGGCGTGGACTACCTCACCTTCGCCGCCGACCTGTCCGCGCGCGACGTCGCGTACCTGTCCAATCTGTCGGCCGCGTACGCCCTGTTCGAGTGGACCCCGGACGACCTGCTGCGGCCGGTGGAGCTGACCCCCCTCGACCGGTACGACAGTGACCTCATCACGATCCCCAAGTACGCCGGGAAGACCAACGAGCAGTTCACCAAGCTGCTGCTCAACCTGACCCTGCTGGCGTCCGCCGCGGCCACCCGGATGCTGGACGACAGGCTCACGGTCGGCGACCCGGTGTGCGGCCGCGGCACCACCCTCAACCAGGCCCTGATGTACGGCTACGACGCGATCGGCGTCGAGCTGGACGGCAAGGACGTGGAGGCGTACAAGGCGTTCCTGCAGACCTGGCTCAAGCACAAGCGGCTCAAGCACACCGCCGAGCTGGTGCCGGTACGGCGGCAGGGCCGGCGCGCCGCCCGGCGGCTGGAGGTGACGCTGGCCGCCAGCAGGGACGACCACAAGGCCGGTGCGGTGCAGAAGGTCACCGTGCTGCACGCCGACACCACCGAGCTGGGCGGGCTGCTGCGCGCCGGGTGCGCCGATGTGCTCGTCGCCGACCTGCCGTACGGGATCGCGCACGGCAGCTGGTCCGAGGAGGGCGGGCTGTCCCGGCGACCGCTGGAGCTGCTGGAGCGGGCCGTGCCGCAGTGGCTGCCGCTGCTGCGCTCCGGCGGCGCGCTCGGCCTGTCCTGGAACACCAAGGTCGCCAAGCGGGAACTCGCCGAGGACATCCTGCTGGCCAACGGTCTGCAGATCGTCGAGTACGGGGAACTGGCGCACCGGGTCGACCAGGGGATCGAACGCGACGTGGTGGTCGCCCGGCGGCCGGGCTGAAACCTGGCTGACGAGGACGTGGCAGGGCCGTACCCTCGTCGGTCGTGTATACCGAGACCGCGCTCTTCGATCTGCTGCTGCCCGGCGACTCGCGGTCGCTGAAGCAGAAGCGTTCCTACGTCCGTCCGATCATCGCGATGTTGCGCCGCTTCGAGGTGAGCGTGGCCGAGGTCGGCTCCCTCGACCTGACCGGGCGCGCCCAGATCGGGGTGGCCGTGGTGGCCGCCGACCCGGCGCACGCCCGTACGGTCATCGACACCTGCGAGAACCAGGTCGCGGGCCGTCCAGAGATCGAGCTGCTGTCGGTGCGCCGCCGCCTGCACGGCGACGAGGACTGAGGCGCCGGACCCCGGCCCGGCGACGGGCATCGGGGTGCCGATCGGGTGTCCGGCGACGGCCGTGTAGCGCCGCCGCCCCGGGCGCGGCGGGGACCGGTGGGTGTCCCGCGGAGGGCTCGGTGGTGGCCTGTGACATGTCGGACCGGGAGGGCGTTCGGGCGGTGCGGCGCGTGGGTAGGCTTCACGCGTTGGGGCGGGAGGCGCACGACGCCTTCGGGGGAGCCTCCCGCAGGGCACGGATGTCGGAGGTGGGTGTCATGTCGGACCCGGCCAAGACGCGTCGGCACGCGGAGCGCGTGCGGGAGCTGGTGGCATCGTTGGTGCGCGAGATCAAGGACCCCCGGATCGGCATGGTCACGATCACGGACGCGCGCATCACGGGTGACCTGCGCGACGCCACGGTCTACTACACCGTGCTCGGCGACTCGGCCGCCGAGGCGGGCACCGCCGCCGCCCTGGAGAGCGCCAAGGGCATGCTGCGCAGCCGCGTCGGCCACGCCCTCGGCCTGCGCCACTCGCCCAGCCTCACCTTCGTGCTGGACAACGTGCTGGACCACGCCAAGGAGATCGACGACCTGCTGGCCGCGGCCCGGCACCAGGACGCCGAGGTGCAGCGGCTGGCCGCCGGCAAGCAGTACGCGGGCGACCCGGACCCCTACAAGACCGACGAGGACGACGAGGAGCGGGTCGGCGCCCGCGAGGACATGTAGTGGTCGACGTCGCCCCCTCGTTGCCCCACATGCGTACCCCCCACGGCCCCGCCGACGCCGACTTCACGGCCGCCGTCGCGGCGATCCACCGGCACGCGCCGGCGGGCCGGGTGCTGCTGGTGTGTCACGTCAACCCCGACGGCGACGCCCTCGGCAGCATGCTGGGCTTCGGACTCGGGCTGCGGCGGATGGGCGTACCGGCCCTGCAGGCCACGTTTCCGGGCGACTTCGAGGTGCCGGAGCCGTTCACGGCGTTGCCGGGGCTGGATCTGCTGGTGCCCGGGGAGCAGGCGTACCCGGAGCCCGATCTGGTGATCGTCTTCGATGTGGCCGCGGTGTCCCGGCTCGGGGCGCTGGCGGACCGGCTGCCCCGCGCCCGCGCGACGATCGTGCTGGATCACCACGCGTCGAACACCGGCTTCGGCGGCGTCAATCTCGTCGACGCGGGCGCCGCCGCCACCTCGGTCGTGGCCGAGCAGTTGCTGGCCCGGCTCGGCGTGCCGCTCGACGCCGAGATCGCCGAGTGCCTGTACGTGGCGCTGGCCACGGACACCGGCTCGTTCCGGTTCGACATGACGACGCCGCGCGTGCACGAGATGGCGGCCCGGCTCATCGCCACGGGCATCCGTCCCGGCGAGATCTCCCGCCGGATCTTCGACACTCGCCCGTTCGGCGCCACGAAACTCTTCGCCGAGGTGCTGGGCCGGGCCGAGCTGGATCCGGCGGCGGCCGCGGGGCACGGCATGGTGTGGACGTACGCCACGCTGGAGGACCTGCGGCGGTACGGGCAGCGCCCGTACGTGATGGACGCCCTCATCGATCCGGTGCGCTGCGTGGCCGAGGCCGACGTGGCGGTCCTGGTCAAGCAGACCGGTGAGGGTGAGTGGGCGGTGTCGCTGCGCAGCAAGGGCGCGGTCGACGTGAGCGCGGTCGCGGTGACCTTCGGCGGCGGCGGGCACCGCCTGGCCGCCGGTTTCACCGGGCACGGGGCGCCGGGCGACGTGGTCGTCGCCGTCCGCGAACGCCTCGACCAGCACCTGATCTGAGCGCTCCGGCGGTTGTTGTCGCCCCCAGGGTCGGGGCGCCCGGTCAGGCGGACCGGGACGCCCGGCCGGCGAAGCGACGCGGGCCGGGTCGAGCGCCGCGACGAAGTCTGCGATTCCACCAGTCGGGACCGGCCTTAGCGCTGCGGGACAGCGGCCGACTTCTTGAGGCATGAGTGCCACCCGTACTCGGATATCCCGAGATTCAGGACGGCACGAGCGAAGAGTGGGATTGAACGATAGTTTGAGTTAACGGTGATTTGGTTTTGTGTCGTCCGGGACCACCGCCCGCCGCAAAGCCTCGAGCCTCCCGGGTCCACCGACCCGGGCCGCGTCACTCGCCAGACGTCCGGTGACCCCGGACCGGTCGCGTGACGCCCCGCTCGATTTGCCCGTGGGCGCAGTGGCGCCCGACCTGTGGAAGGACCACGACCATGGCTGCCAAGCCGAAGAACGAAACCGCCGAAGAAGCCCGCGAAGCCGCACGCCGTGCGCTGCAGACGTCGATGGACACGCGGCAGTAGGTAAGCACCGCCGAGGTTTGCTCTCCTTACGGTTGGGCGGGCATCATGGTTACCCATGAGCCCGCCCGCCCAGCCCTCCCCGCCCGCTGACACGGCCCAGCCGCCCGCTGACACGGCCGAGGCCGCCGCGCCGGCGGCGGAGCGGGCCGGGATGGCGCGCATCGCCGCGCTGGCCCTGCCCGCGCTGGTCGTCCTCGCCGCCGAGCCGCTGTACGTCCTGGTCGACACGGCCGTCGTCGGCCACCTGGGACGGGTTCCGCTGGCCGCGGTCGCCGTCGGCGGCACGATCATGTCCGTCGGGGTCTGGTTCGGCACCCTGATGGCGTACGGCACGACCGGGCGCGCCGCTCGCCGGTTCGGCGCCGGAGACCGGCCCGCCGCGATCGCCGAGGGAGTCCAGGCATCCTGGCTGGCGCTGCTCACCGGGGTGCTGCTGGCGGCGCTGATCCAGGTGATCGCCGCACCGCTGACCCGCGCGCTGGCCGCCGACCCCACGACCGCCGACGCCGCCGCGGGCTGGCTGCGCATCGCGGTCCTCGGCGCGCCGGGGCTGCTGCTGGCCGCCGCGGGCAACGGCTGGATGCGCGGTGTCCAGGACACCCGCCGCCCGCTGTACTTCGTACTGGGGGCGAACCTGCTCTCCGCCGTGCTGTGCCCCCTGCTGGTGTACCCGGCCGGGCTCGGGCTGACCGGCTCGGCGATCGCCAACGTGGTCGCGCAGAGCGTGTCCGGCGGGCTCTTCCTCTGGGCCGTGATCCGCGAGCGGACGGCGCTGCGGCCCCGGATCCGGATCATCGCGGGACAACTGGTGGCGGGCCGCGACCTGCTGATCCGTGGTGGCGCGTTCCAGGCGTGCTGGCTGTCGGCGACCGCGGTGGCCGCCCGGTTCGGGGTGGCCGCGGTGGGTGCCCACCAGATCGCGTTGCAGCTGTGGTTCTTCGCCGCGCTGGCGCTGGACGCGGTGGCCATTGCCGCGCAGTCGCTGGTCGGCGCCGCGCTGGGCGGGGGAGACGCGGCCGCGGCCCGGGACGTGGCCCGCCGGGTCACCGTCGTCGGCCTGGTCGCCGGCACGGTCTTCGCCGTCGTCGCGGCGGCCGGGGCGGGCGTGGTGCCCGGCTTCTTCACCGACGACCCGGCCGTGCATGCGCAGGCGGCGATCGTCTGGCCCTGGTTCGTCGGGCTGCTGCCCTGTGCGGGCATCGTGTTCGCCCTCGACGGAGTCCTCATCGGCGCGGGGGACGTGGCGTTCATGCGGACCATGACCCTGATCGCGGCCGCGTTCGGATTCCTGCCGGCGATCTGGCTGGCGTACGCCCTCGACCTGGGTCTCGGCGGGGTCTGGGCCGGGCTCGCGCTGTTCATGCTGGTGCGCCTCGGGCTGATCCTGCACCGCTGGCGCAGCGCGCGGTGGGCGGTCCTCGGCGCCACCCGGTGACGCTCGCCTGCCGGACGCGAGCGGGCGGGCTGCCGCGCGGGCTTCCCCGGGCGCCGGGGGGCCGGAGGGCGCGCGGGGGCGGCCGACGGAGGTCTGGCAGGGTGGTCGGGTGCAGACGGACGGGCTGATCGTGGTCGACAAGCCGGGCGGGATGACCTCGCATGACGTGGTCGCGCGGATCCGGCGCTTCGCGAAGACCCGCCGGGTCGGTCACGGTGGCACGCTCGACCCGATGGCGACCGGGGTACTGGTGATCGGCGTGAACCGCGCGACCCGGCTGCTCACGTATGTGATCGGGTCCGAGAAGCGGTACTCGGCGACCATCCGGCTGGGCGAGAGCACGCTGACCGACGACGCGGAGGGCGAGGTCACCGCCCGGGCGACCACGGCCGCGATCGAGGACGCGGCGATCCGGTCCGGGCTGGCCGCGCAGACCGGCGAGATCGACCAGGTGCCGAGCGCGGTCAGCGCTATCAAGATCAATGGGGAGCGGGCCTACAAGCGGGTCCGCGACGGTGAGCAGGTCGAGCTGCCCGCCCGCAGGATCACGGTGCACCGCCTCGACGTGCTGGACATCCGGCGGCCCGTGGGCGCGGACGTGATCGACGTGGACGTGGACGTCGCCTGCTCGTCGGGCACCTACATCCGGGCCATCGCCCGCGACCTGGGCGTGTCCCTCGGAGTCGGCGGGCACCTGACCGCCCTGCGGCGTACCGCGGTGGGCGGGTTCACGCTGGCTGAGGCGGCGACGCTGGAGCAGCTGGAACAGCGCGCGCCGGACGTGGTGGGGCTGCCCGTGGCCGAGGCGGCTCGGCGGGCGTTTCCGCAGCGTACGGCGTCCGAGGAGGAGGCGCGGGTGCTCAGCCACGGCGGGCCGCTGACGGCGGTCGGCATCGCCGGCCCGTACGCGGTCTTCGACCCGGCCGGCGCCGTCCTGGCGATCGTCAGCGAGCGCGACGGCCGGGCGAAGCCCGAGATCGTGCTGTCCCCGGCCTGAGCCCGCCCCGCCGATCCGGACGTGGCCGGCGAAACAGCCCGGCCGGGGCGGCGACCGATACGCTTACGCCCGGACGGACCGCGGACGCGGCCGGGCGGGTAGACGACGCGGCCGCGAAGGCCGGGACGCGGCCGGGAGGCCATGGGGGAGGCGGTCGGCATGCAGCGCTGGCGCGGTTACGAGGGGGTCCCCGGTGGCTGGGGGCGCTCGGTCGTGACGATCGGCGTCTTCGACGGCGTGCACCGCGGGCACCAGACGATCATCGGGCACGCCGTGAAGCGCGCCCACGACCTCGGCCTGCAGTCCGTGGTGATGACCTTCGACCCGCACCCGGCCGAGGTGGTGCGGCCGGGCTCGCACCCGGCCGTGCTCACCGAGCCGGTACGCAAGGCCGAGCTGGTCGAGCAGCTCGGCGTCGACGCCCTCTGCGTTGTGCCGTTCACCCCCGCGTTCTCCCAGCTCAGCCCCGAGGCGTTCGTGCACGACGTGCTGGTCGACGCGCTGCACGCGGCGGTGGTCGTGGTGGGGGACAACTTCCGGTTCGGGCACCGGGCGGCGGGCGACGTGCACCTGCTGGAGACCCTGGGGCGCTCGTTCGGCTTCACCGTGGAGGAGGCGCCGCTCGTCGCCGCGGACGGGGTGGTCTTCTCCTCCACGTACATCCGGAGTTGTGTCGATGCCGGGGACGTGCGGGCCGCGGCCGCCGCGCTGGGCCGGCCGCACCGCCTGGCCGGGGTGGTGGTCCGCGGCGACCGGCGGGGCCGCGAGATCGGCTTCCCCACGGCCAACCTCATGTGCCACCGCTACGCGGCGGTCCCCGCCGACGGCGTGTACGCCGCCTGGCTGATCCGCGGCGGCGACGGCGGCGACCAGCCCGCGCGGCTGCCGGCCGCCGTGTCCATCGGCACCAACCCCACCTTCTCCGGCCGCGAGCGCCGGGTGGAGGCCTACGCCCTGGACTTCTCCGGTGATCTGTACGGCGAGCGGGTGAGCCTCGACTTCGTCACCCGGCTCCGCGAGATGCGCACCTACGACAGCCTCGAACCCCTGATCACACAGATCCGGGAAGATGTCGAACAGACCAGGGCAGTGCTCCATCTCGGCTGAGCTGACTGGCCGTGCCCTCCTGGCCCTCGCTGCGCTCGGTGCAGTCGTTCACGGCTGAGGCAACCCCGTCGGAGCGCGGCTGATAAGCTTGGCCCCGACGTCGGCTCTTCCGACGACCGGTCTCGCCTGCCTGCCCGACGCCGCGGGCCGCGAGAAATCCGAAACCACCGGCAACACAGAAGCACGGAGAACATGGCGCTCGACGCAGAAACCAAGACCCGGATCATGTCGGAGTACCAGGCCAAGGATGGCGACACCGGCTCGCCCGAGGTCCAGGTCGCGATGCTGACCAAGCGGATCGCCGACCTGACCGAGCACCTGAAGGTGCACAAGCACGACCACCACAGCCGTCGCGGCCTGCTCCTGCTGGTCGGCCGCCGCCGTCGGCTCCTCAACTACGTCCAGAAGAAGGACATCCAGCGCTACCGGACGCTGATCGAGCGTCTCGGCCTGCGCCGCTAGATGTGACGGGGGAGTGCTCAACCGGGCGCTCCCCCTTGCTTTTCCACCCACGGACCCGCGCGGCCGCAGGCCGTCAGCGCACCGGTCCTCGGTAGTGGTTCCCAGGCTCCCCGCCTGTGCGGGCGCTCAACCTGGGCACTTCGATCGAAGACCGGCAGCCTGAACCGCGCTGCAGAGACCGCCGGGTCCTCGACGAAGGAGTACCGCACCACATGACAGAGCAGAACGCTCTCGGCACCGAATCCCGCACCGCCGTCATCGACAACGGGTCGTTCGGCACCCGCGAGATCACCTTCTCCACCGGACGGCTGGCCCGCCAGGCCGCCGGCTCGGTGATCGTCCGCCTCGGCGACACGGTCGTGCTGTCCGCGACCACGGCCAGCAAGCAGCCGAAGGAGCACTTCGACTTCTTCCCGCTGACCGTCGACGTCGAGGAGCGGATGTACGCCGCGGGCCGGATCCCCGGCTCGTTCTTCCGCCGCGAGGGCCGCCCCAGCGAGGACGCCGTCCTCACCTGCCGCCTGATCGACCGGCCGCTGCGCCCGTCGTTCACCAAGGGCCTGCGCAACGAGGTCCAGGTCGTCGAGACCATCCTCGCGCTCGACCCGGCGCACCCGTACGACGTGGTCGCCATGAACGCCGCCTCGATGTCCACCAAGCTGTCCGGCCTGCCGTTCAGCGGCCCGATCGGCTCGACCCGGGTCGCGCACATCGACGGCCAGTGGGTGGCGTTCCCGACCCTGGAGGAGCTGGAGCGCGCCACCTTCGACATGGTGGTCGCGGGCCGGACCCTGCCGGACGGCGACGTCGCGATCATGATGGTCGAGGCCGAGGCCACCCCGCACGCGGTCAAGCTGATCGCCGACGGTGCCACCGCCCCGACCGAGGAGATCGTCGCCGGCGGCCTGGAGGCCGCCAAGCCCGCGATCCGCGAGCTGTGCCGCGCCCAGGCCGAGCTGGCCGAGGTGGCCGCCAAGCCGGTCGCCGAGTTCCCTGTGTTCCTGGACTACCAGGAGGACGTCTTCGCCGCGGTGGCCGACGCCGTGCGCGGCGAGACCGCGGACGCCCTCAAGATCTCCGGCAAGGCGGAGCGCGAGGAGGCCCTGGACCTTATCAAGGCCAAGGCCCAGGAGCAGCTCGCCGCCCAGTTCGAGGGTCGCGAGAAGGAGATCAGCGCCGCGTTCCGGTCGCTGACCAAGTCCGAGGTGCGCACCCGCGTGCTGCGCGAGCAGGTCCGCATCGACGGGCGTGGCCCGCGCGACATCCGGCCGCTGAGCGCCGAGGTCGGCGTGCTGCCCCGGGTGCACGGCTCGGCGCTGTTCGAGCGCGGCGAGACCCAGATCCTCGGCGTCACCACGCTGAACATGCTGCGCATGGAGCAGGCGCTGGACACCCTGGCGCCGGAGAAGTCCAAGCGCTACATGCACAACTACAACTTCCCGCCGTACTCGACCGGTGAGACGGGCCGGGTCGGCTCGCCGAAGCGGCGCGAGATCGGCCACGGCGCGCTGGCCGAGCGGGCGCTGGTCCCGGTGCTGCCGTCGCGTGAGGAGTTCCCGTACGCGATCCGGCAGGTCTCCGAGGCCCTTAGCTCGAACGGCTCCACCTCGATGGGCTCGGTCTGCGCCTCCACGCTGGCCCTGCTGGCGGCCGGTGTGCCGCTGAAGGCGCCGGTCGCCGGCATCGCGATGGGCCTGATCTCCGACGAGGTCGACGGCAAGACGCAGTACGTCGCGCTGACCGACATCCTGGGCGCCGAGGACGCGTTCGGTGACATGGACTTCAAGGTCGCCGGCACCTCGGAGTTCGTCACGGCGCTGCAGCTGGACACCAAGCTGGACGGCATCCCGTCCGATGTGCTGGCCAGCGCGCTGCAGCAGGCCCACGAGGCCCGCGCCACCATCCTCGGCGTGATGGACGCGGCGATCCACGGCCCGGCCACGATGAGCGAGCACGCGCCGCGGGTCACCACCGTCAAGATCCCGGTCGACAAGATCGGCATGGTGATCGGCCCCAAGGGCCAGACCATCAACGCCATCCAGGACGAGACCGGCGCCGACATCTCCATCGAGGACGACGGCACGATCTACGTCGGCGCGACCAACGGCCCGGCCGCCGAGGCCGCGGTCGAGCGGATCAACGCCATCGCCAACCCGACCCTGCCGAAGGTCGGCGACAAGTTCCTCGGCACGGTGGTGAAGACGGCCGCGTTCGGCGCGTTCGTCTCGCTGCTGCCCGGCCGCGACGGCCTGCTGCACATCTCCAAGGTGGGCGACGGCAAGCGGGTCGAGAAGGTCGAGGACTTCCTCAACGTCGGCGACAAGGTCGAGGTCTCGATCGCGGACATCGACAACCGCGGCAAGATCTACCTCGACAAGGTCCGCCCCGAGGGCGCGGAGGCCCCGGCCGAGGCGTCCGGCGGCGAGGGCGGCGAGCGCCCGCGCGGCGACCGTCCGCGCGGCGAGGGCCGCGGTGAGGGTCGTGGTGAGGGCGGCGGCGAGCCGCGCCGCCGGCGCCAGCGCTCCGGCGGCGGCGACCGCCCCGGCGGCGACCGCAGCTGATCACGGCATGACAGCGAGTTCCCGCGGGCCGGCCGAGAGGCCGGCCCGCGTCGTGACCAGGACCATCAAGGACGGGGTACGCCGTACCGTCCTGCCCAGCGGTCTGCGCATCCTGACCGAGCACATCCCCACCGCGCACAGCGTCTCGCTGGGGGTGTGGGTCGGCATCGGCTCCCGCGACGAGGCCCCGGCGATGTCCGGCGCCTCCCACTTCCTCGAACACCTGCTGTTCAAGGGCACCCACAAGCGCACCGCGCTGGACATCTCCGCGCAGATCGAGGCCGTCGGCGGCGAGACGAACGCCTTCACCACGAAGGAGTACACCTGCTACTACGCGCGGGTGCTCGACGCCGACCTGCCGCTGGCGGTCGACGTGCTGTGCGACGCGGTCGCCGACTCGGTGCTGAACCCGGCCGACGTGGAGACCGAGCGCGCGGTGATCCTCGAAGAGATCGCCATGCACGACGACGAGCCCGGCGACGAGGTGCACGACGTCTTCACCGAGGCGATCTTCGGTAACCACCCGCTCGGCCGCCCCATCTCGGGCACCACCGAGACCGTCTCCCCGATGACCCGTACGCAGATCAACGGGTTCTACCGGCGCCGGTACACGCCGCCGCAGATCGTGATCGCCGCGGCGGGCAACCTCGACCACGCCGCCGTGGTCCGGCTGGTCCGCAAGGCCCTGGCCGGCACCGCGCTGGACACCCCGGCCGCCGGGCCCGCACCGTGCCGCCCGGCCGACCACCGGGTACGCACCCAGCGCGCGCACACCGTGGTCCGCAACCGCGACACCGAGCAGGCCCACATGGTGCTGGGCTGCTCCGGGATCGGGCGGCGCGACGAGCGCCGGTTCGCCCTGGGCATCCTCAACAACGTGCTCGGCGGCGGCATGTCCAGCCGGCTGTTCCAGGAGATCCGGGAGAAGCGCGGCCTCGCGTACTCGGTGTATTCCTACGGCAGCCAGTACGCGGACGCCGGGGTGTTCGGGGTCTACGCGGGCTGCGCCCCCGGCAAGGCCGAGGAGGTGCTGGACCTGATCCGCACCGAGCTGGCCGCCGTCGCCGCGAAGGGGATCACCGGTGAGGAGGTCGCCCGCGGCAAGGGCATGGTCAAGGGCTCGTACGTGCTGGGCCTGGAGGACACCGGGTCCCGGATGAGCCGGATCGCGAAGTCGGAACTGCTCTACGGCGACCTGCTGACGGTCTCCGAGCTGCTGGCCCGCGTCGACGCCGTGACCCTCGACGAAATCAATGAACTGGCCGTTGAGCTGCTCAACCGGCCCATGTCGCTGGCCGTGGTCGGGCCGTTTGACGAGTCGGCGTTCCCCGCCGTGGGCGGCTAGCCTGGTCAGCGATGACCGCCACGCTCGCCCCCGAACACCCGTCCGCGCCACCGCCCAGCCGTACTGACCGGCACCGCCGGCGGGTGGCCGGCATGGTGATCTGGGCTGTCGTGTTCGCGGTCGGCACCTGGTTCATCGGGGTGCCGACCAGCGACCCGCTGATCGCGTTCGGGTGGCTGTGGCTGGCCACCATCGCCTGGCGCAACGAGCTGCCCTGGCGGCAGCACCTGCTGTTCCTGCGCGACTGGCTGCCCATCGCGCTGCTGCTGGTCGGCTACAACATCTCCCGCGGGTACGCCGACAAGCTGTTCGCCCCGCACGTCACCGAGATGATCCACGCCGACCGGACGATGTTCGGGGCCGTACCGACCGTCTGGCTCCAGCAGCACCTCTACCACCCGGGCGCGGTCCAGTGGTGGGAGGTGCTGGTCTCGCTGGTCTACGTCTCGCACTTCCTGACCGTGCCGACCGTGGCGGTGGTGCTGTGGGTGCGCTCGCGGCCACAGTGGGCCCGCTACATGCGCCGCTGGTTCACCCTCAGCCTCGCGGGGCTGCTCACGTACTTCCTGTATCCGGCCGCCCCGCCGTGGTGGGCCGCGCAGTTCGGCTTCATCGCCGAGCCGGTGGCCCGGATCTCCACGAACGGGTGGAGCGCGGTCGGGCTGCACAGCGCGGGCAACTCGCTCAACGCGCTGCAGGTGGAGGCGTCCAACCCGGTCGCGGCAATGCCGTCGCTGCACACGGCGTACGCGATGATGGCTGTCGCGTTCTTCCTGCCGGTGGTGCGCCGCCGGTGGTGGCCGCTGCTGCTGGCGTACCCGCTGGCCATGACGTTCACGCTGGTGTATTCGGGGGAGCACTACGTGATCGATGTGCTGGTGGGGTGGGCGTACGTGGGGGCGACCTTCCTCGGCGTCGGCCTCGCCGAGCGCTGGTGGCGCGCCCGCAGGCGGGTCCCGTCAACCGACGCCTGAATTCAGGTAGGTAAGTTGTCCGTCGTGACTGACGCGCGTGAACCGGTCCGGGTCGGTGTCCTCGGGGCCCGCGGCCGCATGGGGCTCGAGGTGTGCAAGGCCGTCGACGCGGCCGACGACATGGAGCTCGTGGCCATGGTCGACGAGGGCGACTGGCTGTCCAACGCGGCCGACGCGGGCGCTCAGGTGCTGGTCGACTTCACCAAGCCCGACGTCGTCATGGACAACGTCCACTGGGCGGTCGAGCAGGGCATCAACATGGTCGTGGGCACCACGGGCTTCACCGAGCAGCGGCTGGAGCGGGTGCGCGGCTGGCTGTCCCACAAGCCCGGCGTCGGGGTGATCGTCGCGCCGAACTTCGGCATCGGCGCGATCCTCATGATGCAGTTCGCGGCGCGCGCGGCCCGCTACTTCGAGTCCGCCGAGATCATCGAGCTGCACCACCCGCGCAAGCTGGACGCGCCCAGCGGCACCGCCGGGCACACCGCCCGGCTGATCGCCGCGGCGCGTGCCGAGGCCGGGCTGGGCCCGATGCCCGACGCGACAAAGGAGGAGCTGCCGGGGGCGCGGGGCGCGGACATCGACGGGGTGCGCGTGCACGCCGTGCGGTCCGCGGGCCTGATCGCCCACCAGGAGGTTCTTTTCGGTACGCAGGGAGAGACGCTCACCATCCGGCACGACTCCCTGGACCGTTCCTCGTTCATGCCCGGTGTGCTGCTGGCCGTCCGCGCGGTGCTGAACCGCCCCGGCCTGACCGTCGGCATCGACGACCTGCTGGACTGATCCTCGCCGGTCCCCCCGGTCGAGGGGCGGCCGCGTCGACCGGGCTGAGGCTCAGCCGAGCGCCACGTGCAGCCGTAGCTGGGGCACCAGCATGTCCTCCACGTCGAGCGCGCGGGCGGCGCCGTCCGGTTCCCAGCCCGCCCCGCCGAGGAACTTGCGGGTCGCCTGGTCACCGTCGTAGGCCCAGGCCACCGCGGCCGAGAAGCCGTCCGTACGCCAGGTGTCGACGCTGGCCGCCAGCAGCCGGCTGCCGTGCCCGCGCCGTCCCCACCGCGGCTCCACCAGCAGTTCGGTGACGGCCGCGACGCCCTCGGCCAGCGGCGGTTCCTCCGGCGCGAGCGCCTGCTCGTCGGCCGGACCGGACGCCGTGAACCCGACCAGCCAGGAGGCGGTCTCGTTCTGCTCCATCGCCACCAGCACGCGGTGCTGCGGTGTGGGAGCCGCGGTGATCGCCTCGGTCCAGCCCGCCGCCAGGTCGGCCTCGGTCAGCTCGGCCAGCACGTGCGCGGGCACCATCCCCCGATACGCGGTGCGCCACGTGGCGAGCTGGATCCGGGCGATCTCATCGGCGTCCTCGGGACGCGCGGGGCGGACGAAGCCGAGTGCCATGCGGGCAGCCTAGTTAGCCGGCGAGCGGGGCCGCGTACCGGACCTCGGGCAGCGGGGTCGTGCTCCCCCGTGGGGTGTAGAAGTCCTGCGTGCCGTCGCAGGTCAGCCCGGCGTGCTCGTAGAAGCGGCGGGCGCGGTGGTTCTCCGCCAGCACCCAGAGCCGCAGCTCCCGGGCCCCGGCCGCGGTCAGCCCGGCCCGGGCCGCCGTGATCAGCGCGCGGCCGGCACCCCCGCGCCACCGGCCGGGCTCGACGTAGATCGCGTAGACCTGGCCGATCGCCGCGTCGTACTCCGGGTTCTCGTTCACCAGGTACGGGCCGAACGAGACGAAGCCCACGATCACCCCGCCGTCGTCGGCGACCACGGTCCGGGCGCCGGGCGGTGCCGCCATGGTCCGCCGCCGCTGGGCGAAGTCGGCCGGGTCGAGCGCGTCCAGCACGTCGGCGGGCACGATCCCTGCATATCCGGCCTGCCAGGCGCGTACGTGCAGCGCGGCGACCGGGTCGACGTCGGCGTCGGTGAGTTCCCGCAGGACCAGCATGTCCCCGTTGTAGCCCGTCCGGGGTGGCCCGGGCGACCGAAATTTGTCGGTGGTGGCGGCTAGCGTGCTCGTCGATGGACACGATCTCGACCGCTGGGGCCAGGCGGATCGCACTGGCGGCGCAGGGCTTCGCCGACCGCGCCCCCGGCGGGGTGCCCGACATGCGACACCTGCGGCGGGTGCTGCGCCGTCTGCACCTGCTGCAGATGGACTCGGTCAACGTCCTGCAGCGCGCCCACTACCTGCCCCTCTACAGCCGCCTGGGGCCCTACCCGACGACCCTGCTGGAGCGGGCGGCCTATCGGCGTCCCCGCGAGCTGTTCGAGTTCTGGGGCCACGAGGCGTCGCTGATCACGGTCGACCTGCAGCCGCTGTTCCGGTGGCGGATGGCCGACGCGCAGGCGTACGCGTGGGGCAACATGATCCGCATCGTCCGCGAGCAGCCCGACCTCGTGGCGTGGGTGCTCGACGAGGTCCGTGACCGTGGCCCGCTCACCGCCACCGAGATCGAGCACGACGCCCCGCGCAGCAAGGACCACTGGGGCTGGAACTGGTCCGTGGTCAAGCAGGCACTGGAGTGGCTGTTCTACTCCGGCGCGGTCACCGCCGCCGACCGGACGAGTTCCTTCGCCCGCCGATACGACCTGCCCGAGCGGGTGCTTCCCCGCGCCGTGCTCGACGCGCCCACCCCGACGCCCGGCGACGCGTTCCGGGCGCTGGTGGAGCTGTCGGCGCGGGCCCTCGGGGTGGCCGCCGAGACGGAGCTGCGCGACTACTTCCGGCTGCCCGTGGCGGGGTTCAAGCCGGCGCTGGCCGAGCTGGTCGAGGAGGGGGTGCTGCAGCCGGTCCGGGTGCAGGGCTGGAAGCCGGTGGCCTATCTCCACCGCGACGCCCGGGTGCCCCGGCGGGTGCACGCCGCGACATTGGTCAGCCCGTTCGACCCGCTGATCTGGGAGCGTGGGCGCACCCACCGGCTGTTCGATCTGCACTACCGGATCGAGATCTACGTCCCGGCCGCCCAACGGCAGCACGGGTACTACGTACTGCCGTTCCTGCTCGGGGACCGGTTCGCCGCCCGGGTGGATCTGAAGGCGGACCGCGGGGCGGGGGTGTTGCAGATCCCGGCGGCGTGGCTGGAGCCGGGCGCCGACCCCGACGAGACCGCGGCCGCGCTGGCCGTGGAGCTGCGCCGCCTCGCGGCCTGGCTGGGCCTGGAGTCCGTCGCCGAGCCGGAACGCGGCGACCTGGCAGGACCCCTTTCGGCGATGCTGCTCAGCGGTGCCCCGGGTGTACCGTGACGGCCATGAGCAGCGTGACCGAGCCCGGGGTCGCCACGGGCGAGCCTCCCGCTGGGGATTCGGCCCCCGCCGGGCCCCGGACCTGGGCCTCGGCCCCCACCGCGCACCCGACCTCGGCCCCCGCCGGGCACCCGACCTCGGCCCCCGCCGGGTCTCCCGCTTGGGCGGTGGCCCCTGCCGCGCCCCCGGCACCGGAGCAGGACAGGTTCACCCGGTCCCTGCAGCGCCGGTGGCGCGAGTCACCGGTCTGGCTGGCGCCGGTCGCGGTGCTGGCCTGCATGGGTGGCGCGGTCGGGTACACGCTGGCGGTCCACCCCACCGACGTGGCCGCCGGGGCCGCGCCCACCTGCCTGCTCAAATACACCACCGGCTTCCTCTGCCCGGGCTGCGGCGGCACCCGGGCGGCCTGGTATCTGCTGCACGGCGACCTGCCCGCGGCGGCTCGCCACCACGCCCTGTTCGTCTTCGCCGTGCCCTTCCTGCTGTACATGTACGTGGCGTGGGCCGGGCAACGACTGTTCGGCTGGCGCCTGCCTCAGCTGCGGCTCAGCCCCACGGCGCTCGGCGTGTTCATCGCGCTCTGGGGTGTCTTCACCGTGCTGCGCAACCTCCCCTGGGCACCCTTCACCTCGCTGTACGTCTGAGCCGTGCGGACATGTCCGAGCCGCGCCCTCCCCGGCGGGGCCGGACTGCCGTGGCCGTTCCGTGGTGCGGGCGGCCACCGGTGAGGCGCGGCTCGCTGGACGTCGACCCGAATCGGATCTTGGAACGCCGCCGTTTAGAGTCTGACGGAACCTTCCGCTGATTGGAGCGCCCCCCGTGCCGGAAATCGTCTCGCCGCAGGTCAAGCTCATCGCCTGGACCCACTTCGAGGCCCCGGACGACGTCGCCTGGAGCACGGACGCCGACGGCGGGCAGGCGCTCGCCGAGTTCGCCGGCCGGGCCTGCTACCAGTCCTGGAAGAAGCCGAACCCGGCCACCGCCACCAACGCCGGCTACCTGGCGCACATCCTCGAGGTCGGGCACCTGTCGGTCCTTGAGCACGGCACTGTGTCGTTCTACTTCTCCGGGGTGTCCCGCTCCTTCACGCACGAGCTGATCCGCCACCGCCACTTCTCGTACTCGCAGCTGTCCCAGCGGTACGTGCCCGAGCGGGAGGCCGCCATGGTCGAGCCCGCGGTGATCGCGGACGACCCGGAGCTGCACAAGAAGTTCGTGGCCGCCGCCGACGCCAGCCTGCAGGCGTACAACGAGCTGCTGGAGGGGCTGGAGCAGCGGTTCGCCGACGAGCCCAACCCGACGCTGCGGCGCAAGCAGGCGCGTCAGGCCGCCCGGGCGATCCTGCCCAACGCGACAGAGACCCGGATCGTGGTCTCCGGCAACTACCGGGCCTGGCGGCACTTCGTCGCCATGCGGGCCACGGAGCACGCCGACGTGGAGATCCGTGAGCTGGCCATCGAGTGCCTGCGGCAGCTCCAGCGGGTCGCGCCGAACGTCTTCGCCGACTTCGTGATCTCCACGCTGCCCGACGGCTCCGAGGTCGCCGCGAGCCCGTACGCCGCGCAGGGCTGAACCCGGCCATCTCCTGTGGGGAGGGCCCCCAACGGTCGAGGTCCCGGCACGCCTGCCGGGCCGTCCGATAGGTTGGGGGTATGACGCACGACCCCGCGCGCCCCTTCGGGCGGCTGTTGACGGCCATGGTCACCCCGTTCGCCGCGGACGGCTCCCTCGACGTGGACGGCGCGGCGAAGCTGGCCGCATACCTGGTGGACGAGCAGCGCAACGACGCCCTGGTGATCAGCGGCACCACGGGCGAATCGCCGACCACCACGGACGCCGAGAAGGACACCCTGCTGCGGGCGGTCGTGGAGGCGGTCGGCGACCGGGCCCGGGTGGTCGCGGGCGTGGGCACGAACAACACCGCCCACACGATCGATCTGGCCCGCGCCGCCGAGAAGGCCGGGGCGCACGGGGTGCTGGTCGTGACGCCGTACTACAACAAGCCGCCGCAGGCCGGCATCGTCCGGCACTTCGAGGCGGTGGCCGACGCGGTCGGTCTGCCCGTGATGGCCTACGACATCCCGCACCGGGCGGGGGTCGCCATCGCCACCGAGACGATGTGCCGCATCGCCGAACACGAGCGGATCGTCGCGGTCAAGGACGCCAAGGGCGACCTGGCCGCCAGCTCGTGGGTGCTCGCCCGTACCGATCTGGCCTACTACTCCGGCGACGACGCCGCCACCCTGCCGCTGCTCGCGGTCGGCGGGGTCGGGCTGGTCGGCACGTCGACGCACTTCACCGGCGCGCAGAGCCAGGAGATGATCCGGGCCTACGAGCGTGGTGACGTCGCGACCGCGCTGGCCCTGCATCAGCGGCTGCTTCCGCTGTTCACCGGCATCTTCCGGGCCCCGGGCACCATCCTGGTCAAGGCAGGGCTGGCCGTGCGCGGCCTGCCCGCCGGTCCGGTCCGGCTGCCGCTGGTCGACGCCAGCCGGGCCGAGACGGACCAGCTGATCTCCGACGCCGCTGCGGCCGGACTTCCCCTCGCTCCCGACACCATTGAGGAAACTGCGTGAGCCACGCGCATCAGGAACTCGAACCGCCTCCGCCGCTGCCGGAGGGCGCACTGCGGGTGATCCCGTTGGGCGGCCTCGGCGCGATCGGCCGCAACATGACGGTCCTCGAGTACAGCGGCAAGCTGCTGGTCATCGACTGCGGGGTGCTCTTTCCCGACGTCGAGCAGCCCGGCGTCGACCTGATCCTGCCGGACTTCACCCCGATCCTGGACCGGCTCGACGACGTTCAGGCGATCGTGCTCACGCACGGTCACGAGGATCACATCGGTGCGGTGCCGTACCTGCTGGCCCACAAGCCGGACATTCCGCTGGTCGGCTCCGAGTTCACGCTCGCGCTGGTCGAGGCGAAGCTGGCCGAGCGGCGGCTGGACCCGTACACATTGACAGTGAAGGAGGGTGGGCGCGAACGCCTCGGGCCGTTCGAGTGCGAGTTCTTCGCTGTCAACCACTCCATCCCGGACGCGCTCGCGGTGGCCGTGCGTACCCCGGCGGGCCTGATCCTGCACACCGGCGACTTCAAGATGGACCAGGTCCCGCTGGACGGGCGGATCACCGACCTGGCCGGGTTCGCCCGGCTCGGCGCCGAGGGCGTCGACCTGCTGCTCTCCGACTCCACGAACGCCGAGATCCCCGGCTTCGTCACCCCGGAACGCGACATCGGCCCGGTGATCGGCGCGATCTTCGGCAAGGCGCGCGGCCGCATCATCGTGGCCAGCTTCGCCTCCCACGTGCACCGGGTGCAGCAGGTGCTGGACGCCGCGTACGAATACGACCGCAAGGTCGCGCTGATCGGCCGCTCCATGGTCCGCAACATGGGCATCGCCCGTGAGCTGGGCCTGCTGCACATCCCGGACGGCCTCATGGTCAGCCTGGACGAGGCCACCACGCTGCCGCCCGACGAGATCGTCTTCATGTCGACGGGTTCGCAGGGCGAGCCGATGAGCGCGCTGGGCCGCATGTCCACCGGCGACCACCGGCACATCACGATCGAGCCCGGCGACACCGTCGTGCTGGCCAGCTCGCTGGTGCCCGGCAACGAGACCTCGGTCTACCGAGTGATCAACCAGCTGGCCCGCGCGGGCGCCACGGTCGTGCACAAGGACACCGCGAAGGTGCACGTCTCCGGTCACGCCCCCGCCGGCGAGCTGATGTACCTGCTCAACGTGGTCCGCCCGAGCAACCTGATGCCGGTGCACGGCGAGTGGCGGCACCTGCGCGCCCACGCCCAGCTCGGCATCGAGTCAGGGGTGGCGCCCGACCGGGTGGTGCTGTGCGAGGACGGCGACGTCGTCGACCTCGTCGAGGGTCACGCCCGCCACGTCGGCCGCCTGAAAAACCGCTATGTGTACGTCGACGGCCTCGCCGTGGGCGACGTCAGCGAGTCCCTGCTCACCGAGCGCCGGATCCTCGGCGACGGCGGCTTCATCTCGGCCACCGTGGTCATCGACTCGGTCACCGGCAAGGTGGTGGGCGAGCCGACCGTGGCGGCCAAGGGCTTCTCCGAGGACCCTCAGGCGTTCAACGCGGTGCTCCCGCTGCTCACGGCCGCGCTGGACCGGGCGGCGGAGGACGGCATCACGGACACCCACCAGCTGCAGCAGGTGGTCCGCCGGACGGTGGGTCGCTGGGTGAACGACGCGTACCGGCGCCGCCCGATGATCGTGCCGACCGTGGTCGAGGTGTGACGCAGCGGCATTGTTTCCGGTGAATATCTGATTTCTTCAACCGAATCGAGCTCCCTTCCGTATCTCGGGTCACGGCGTCGTTCCAACGGCGCGCGAGGCGAGGGGAGTTACGGATGCAGCGGAGAACGGTCGTCGCGATCGCGGCGACGGTGACGGCAGCGGGAGCGGCGGTGGCGTTCACGCTGCCGTCGATGGCGGGCACGAACACGTCGCCCGGTGCCGCGCCGCGCACGACGAGCCGCGTGGCCCCGCAGCTGCTGGCCGCGATGAAGCGGGACCTGGGCGTCGACGCCCGCCAGGCGACCGCGATGGTCCAGCGGGCGAAGTGGGCCAGCGGGGTGACCGCCCAGCTGCGTACGGAGGCCGGGTCGACGTGGGCCGGTTCCTGGCTCACCGACGGCGGCATGACCCTCAACGTCGCCGTGACCGACCCGGCGATGGCGGCCCGGGCCCGCGCCGCGGGCGCTTCCGCGAAGGTCGTCGACCGCAGCGCCGCCCAGCTCGACGCCGCGAAGAAGGCACTGGACGCCGCCGCCACCCGCGCGGACCAGGCCCTGCCCGGCTGGTACGTGGACGTGGCCTCGAACAAGATCGCCGTACAGGCGCTGCCGGGCGAGGCCGACCGGGCGCGTGAGCTGGCCGCCGAGGCCGGCCTGCCCGCCGACGCGGTGAAGGTCGTGACGGCCAAGGCCCGGCCCAAGCCGCTGGCCGACGTCATCGGCGCGCAGCCGTACTTCATCAGCGTCGCCGGGGGCACCGCGCGGTGCTCGATCGGCTTCGCGGTCCAGGGCGGCTTCATCACCGCCGGGCACTGCGGCAAGCGCGGCGACGACACCGCCGACCTCAACAAGCAGGCGTCCGGCGAGACCGTGGCCTCCGTCTTCCCGGGTAACGCGGACATGGGCGTGGTCCGGGTGGACAACGCCGACACCTTTCAGCCGTTCGTCGACGACTTCAACGGCAACGCGCTGCCCGTGGCGGGTAGCGCCGAGGCTCCGGTCGGCGCCTCGGTGTGCCGCTCCGGCTCCACCACCGGCCTGCACTGCGGCACGATCCTGGCCAAGAACCAGACGGTCAACTACCCGGAGGGTACGGTCACCGGCCTGACCCGTACCAACGCATGCGCCGAGGGCGGCGACTCGGGCGGCCCGTGGCTCACCGGGGACCAGGCGCAGGGCGTCACCTCCGGCGGGTCCGGTGACTGCAAGGTCGGCGGCGAGACCTTCTTCCAGCCGGTGAACGAGATCCTGCAGCGCAACGGCGTCGCGCTGGTGACGACCGGCGGCTCCGGTGGCGGCGGTGGCGGCGGCGCGGCCAACCCGCCGGCCAACGGCGGCGACCAGCAGGGCGCTGACCAGCAGGGCGCTGACCAGCAGGGCGGCAACCAGCAGGGCGCTGACCAGCAGGGCGGCAACCAGCAGGGCGCTGACCAGCAGGGCCAGCAGGGTGACAACCAGCAGGGGCAGCAGGGAGCTGACCAGCAGGCTGGTGGTCAGCAGGCCGGTGGACAGATGGCCGGCGATGGCCAGCAGGCCGGTGGGCAGATGGCCGGCGCCGGTCAGCAGCAGGGCAACGGCGCGCCCCGGCACCACCGCCACCACCGCCAGAACAACTGACGCACCTCCCCGGGACAGCTGCCCGCGCCGGTCTTCCTCCGTCCGACGCGGGCAGCTCCATGTCCGGGCTGCCCCACCTCCGATCAGCGGTGGTGGCCCGTCGTGGCGCGGCGCGGGCCGGTCCGCGCCCGTGCGGGCGGGCTGTCGAGCGGCGGTTTGCGCAGTTCAGAGCGGGTGCGACCCCGCGGTTACCGTTGGTGCGTGGGTTACCGGGTTCTCGTCGCGGCGGCGGTCGGCGTGCACTTCGCCTTCCTGGCCTACGGGGTGTTCGGCGGCTTCCTCGCCTGGCGCTGGCCGCGCACCATCTGGCTGCACGCCGCCTGCGCGCTGTGGCTGTTGTTCATCGTGGTGTTCCACGGCAGCTGCCCGCTGACCTGGCTGGAGGACCGCAGCCGGGAGGCCCTGGGCGAGCCGCCACGCGTGGGCGGCTTCCTGGACAACCATGTCGCGGGGATCTTCTACCCGCACGGCCGCGAGGCCGCCGCCCAGATCGTCGTGGCGCTGCTGGTGCTCACCTCGTGGGTCGGACTGGCCATCCGGCTGGCCCGCCGCCGATCCGGCCGTCGATCCGCAGACCGCCGGGCTGAGGATGGCCGGGCTGGCCACGGCCAGGCTGACCGCCAGGCTGACCACGGCCGGGCTGACCGCCAGCCTGACCATCGCCGGGCTGTCCGGCCCTCCGTCGATGGCTGGGGCGGGCGTGACGAAAGTGAATACCGGTCACGGTGAGCCTGCTGGGCACACCTGCACGCTCCCGTTACCGTTGCTGACATGGCGGGCCGTACTCCTCCGGCGAGCCGGGGCCGCGCCGCGTCCACCTCGCGCGGCGCCGGTGCCGCGCGCACGCCGCAGCCCACCCGCAAGGCCGCGGCCGGCAGGACCACTGCCGCCCGCAAGACCACCGCCCGCAAGGGCAGGCCCGCCTCCCGCTCCCGCAGCACGGCACGCCGCCCCAGCGTCGGCGCGGCCGTGGCCACCGGCGTCGGCCGGGGCCTCGCCGCCCTCTGGATGGGGGTGGCGCACGGGGTCGGCTGGGCCGCCCGGGGCGTCGGCCGCCAGGCCGCCACCGCCCGCGACATCGACCCGGAACACCGCCGCGACGGCGCGGGCCTGCTGCTGCTGGGCCTCGCGATCCTCGTCGGCGTCGCGGTGTGGGCGGACAGCGCCGGCCCGGTCGGCGCCCGCCTCGCCGACGCGGTACGCCTGTTCTTCGGCGGCCTGGCCGTCCTGCTTCCCCTGCTGCTGCTGTACGGGGCGGTCCGCCTCATGCGCAGCCCCGCCGACCCCGAACACCGCGGCCGGTCCCTGGTGGGCTGGGGCGCGCTGGTGGTGGCGACCGCGAGCCTGCTGCACATCGCCCGGGAACCGGCCGACGACGTCGGCATCACCAAGGCGGGCGGCCTGCTCGGCTACGGCGTCGGTGCCCTGCTGGAACGCGCGGTGACCGCGTGGGTGGCCGTACCGTTGCTGATCCTGCTCTTCCTGTTCGGTCTGCTGGTGATCACCGCGACGCCGATCAGCCGCATTCCCGAACGCCTGATGCTGCTGGCCGACATGATCCTCGGCCGCTCCCCGGCCCCGGAGCGGGAGCCGCAGGAATCCGAGCCCGGCCCGGAGTCCGATGAGGAGGACGGAGCGCCGGTCAAGACCCGGCGTCCCGCGCGGCGCCGTCAGGGTTCCCTGGCCGACCTGGGGCTGGGTCCGGAGGGGACGGACGGCGACGAGGATCCGATCCTGCACGACACGGTCGCCCTGCCGCGGGGCGGGAAGCTGCCCGCGAGCCGTAAGGCCCCGGAGCCGCCGGAGCACTCGCCCGTGCCGCCGACGCGCGCCGAGCAGCTCGACATCTCCGCCGTGGAGGGCGACTACCGGCTGCCGCCGCCGAAGCTGCTCGGCACGGGTGCCGCGCCGAAGACGCGCAGCCGCGCCAACGACGAGATCATGGCCGCGCTGACGGGGGTGTTCGACCAGTTCAACATCGACGCGGCGGTGACCGGCTTCACTCGCGGCCCGACGGTCACCCGCTATGAGGTCGAGGTCGGCCCGGGCGTCAAGGTCGAGCGGATCACCCAGCTGTCGCGCAACATCGCGTACGCGGTGAAGTCGCCGGACGTGCGGATCCTCAGCCCGATTCCGGGCAAGAGCGCGGTCGGCGTGGAGATCCCCAACACCGACCCGGAGAACGTGGCCCTCGGCGACGTGTTGCGTTCGCGAGCCTCCACCGCGGACCACCACCCGATGCTGGTGGCGCTCGGCAAGGACATCGAGGGTGGGTTCGTCGTCGCCAACCTGGCGAAGATGCCGCACATCCTGATCGCGGGCGCCACGGGCGCGGGTAAGTCCTCCTGCCTGAATTCTCTGCTCGTGTCCATTTTGACCCGAGCCACGCCGGACGAGGTGCGGCTGCTGCTGGTCGACCCGAAGCGGGTGGAGATGACCGCGTACGAGGGGATCCCGCACCTGGTCACCCCGATCGTGACCAACCCGAAGAAGGCGGCCGACGCGCTCGAATGGGTCGTGCGCGAGATGGACATGCGCTACGACGACCTCGCCGCCAACGGCGTCCGGCACATCGACGACTTCAACCGCAAGGTACGCAACGGCGAGATCACCGCCCCGCCGGGCAGCGAACGGGTCATGAAGCCGTACCCATATCTGCTGGTCATCGTGGATGAGCTGGCCGACCTCATGATGGTGGCTCCGCGCGACGTCGAGGACTCGGTGGTCCGCATCACCCAGCTGGCCCGCGCCGCCGGGATCCACCTGGTGCTGGCCACCCAGCGGCCCTCTGTCGACGTGGTCACCGGCCTGATCAAGGCGAACGTGCCGTCCCGGCTGGCGTTCGCCACCAGTTCGCTGGCCGACTCGCGGGTCATCCTGGACCAGCCGGGCGCGGAGAAGCTGCTCGGCCGCGGCGACGGCCTGTTCCTGCCGATGGGCGCCTCCAAGCCGATCCGCATCCAGGGTGCCTGGGTGGACGAGAAGGAGATCGCCTCCGTCGTCAAGTTCTGCAAGGACCAGCGGGAGCCCGAATTCCGGCCGGACGTGACCACCCCGCCGCCGGACAAGAAGAAGGAGATCGACGAGGAGATCGGCGACGACCTGGACGTGCTGATCCAGGCGATCGAGCTGGTCGTCACGTCGCAGTTCGGCTCCACCTCGATGCTGCAGCGCAAGCTGCGGGTCGGCTTCGCCAAGGCGGGCCGGCTCATGGACCTCATGGAGACCCGCGGCATCGTCGGGCCCTCCGAGGGTTCCAAGGCCCGCGACGTGCTGGTCAAGCCGGACGAGCTGGAGGAGACCCTCGCCGCGCTACGCGTCGACTAACTCCTCTGTGTTGCGCCGTGGCGCCGGAATGACGAGCGGCGGGGCGGTCCGCACGTCCGCCAGCAGCGCGTACCCGGTGACCAGCAGCGCCGCGAACATCAGCGCGGCGAGGACCCGGAGATCCACGAACGGGCCGTGCCGGGTGTCCACGAACAGGAACGGCAGGTACGACAGCAGCGACGCCACCTGCACCAGCAGCGGCACGAACCACAGCCGGGGCCGGTAGAACGCCAGCACCACGGTCAGTACGTCCGCCAAGTAGAAGTAGCGCTCGTGCATGCCCGGCAGCAGCCACGGCACCACCATCGCGAAGAACGCCGCCGCGGTGACGATCCGGGCCGCGTCCAGCCGCGCCCGGGTGGCGACCAGGATCCAGCAGACGCCGGTGACCACGACGGCCGCGAACACGTCGCCCAGTGCCCGTACCGCGTCGAGCCGGGTGGTGACGGGGACGAACGCGTACACGGAGGCGGCGCTGGAGGTCAGTGCGGACACCCACGACGCCTGCCGGGCCGGGCTGTACAGGGTGAGCAGGTCGACAGGGCTGCGCCCCATCAGCATCGCGGGCAGGTCGAGCAGGACCAGCACCGCAGGGACGGCCAGCAGCGTCCGCCACGGCAGGCGTCCCGCCAGGGCCAGCAGCCCGAGCAGCGGGAACAGGAAGCTCGCCTGCGGTTTGAAGGCCAGCGCCACCGCGCACAGCGACACGCCCCACCACGGCTTGCCGCGCAGCAGGTAGTACACCCCGCCGAGGCCGAAGGCGCCCCAGATCGCGTCGCACTGCCCGTAGAACGAGCTGTTGATCACCACGGTGGGCAGGAACGCCATCACGAACGCGGCCAGCAGCGGGATCCGCCAGCCGGGGTGACGCAGCGCCACGATCCGGTACGTGAAGAACACCAGCAACGCGTCGAACACCAGCCACAGCGCCTTGGCCTTGAGCACCAGCGGGCCGGGCACGTACGTCAGCAGCGCCAGCAGGTAGAGGAACGGCGCGTTGTAGTTGCCGATCGGCTCGCCCAGCCCGCGCAGGCCCCCCGCCGCCTGGAGCTTGCCGTACCAGACCGCGAAGATCCGCATGTCCGGCGTGAACTCGTGCCGCCCGACCAGGCGTACCGCCAGCGCCAGCGCCGCCAGGATCGCGATCAGCAGCAACTCCGCCGGCGGCACCGCCCGCAGCCGCCGTACCTGTGCCCGCAGCATCGATCTCCTTCGTCGCCCCGTACCGGTCGGCGACGGTAGCGGGCCTTACTGAACACCGGTCGTCGCGGGCGTTACCGGACGATGTCGGCACGGCCACCCCGGTCGGTGCGGTCGCACTGACCGTGCGGCGAACCGGCCGGTCACCACCGACCGGTAACCTTGGCGGGGTGTCCGCCACTCCCGCCCGCCGCGTCGCCCTGCTGACCCTGGGCTGCGCCCGCAACGAGGTCGACTCCGAAGAGCTGGCCGCCCGCCTCGACGCGGGTGGCTGGCAGGTCAGCACCGACGCCGACAAGGCCGACGTGGTGCTCGTCAACACGTGCGGCTTCGTGGAGAAGGCGAAGCAGGATTCGATCGAGACCCTGCTGGCGGCCGCCGACACCGGGGCGAAGGTCGTCGCCGCCGGCTGCATGGCCGAACGGTACGGCCGGGAGCTGGCCGACAGCCTGCCCGAGGCGCAGGCCGTGCTCGGCTTCGACGACTACCCCGACATCGCCGACCGCCTCGACCGGGTGCTGGCCGGGGAGAGCTTCGACGCGCACACGCCCCGCGACCGGCGCGAGCTGCTGCCCCTCACCCCCGTGCACCGGCAGGCCGCCGCGGTCGTCGTCCCCGGCCACGCCACCGTCGACGAGCACACCCCCGCCCACCTGCGGCAGGTGCTGCGGCGCCGCCTCGACTCCGGCCCGGTGGCCAGCCTGAAGCTGGCCAGCGGCTGCGACCGGCGGTGCGCGTTCTGTGCGATCCCGGCGTTCCGGGGGGCGTTCGTCTCCCGCGACCCGCAGGAGCTGCTGGCCGAGGCCGAGTGGCTGGCCAAGACCGGGGTTCGCGAACTGGTGCTGGTCAGCGAGAACAGCACGTCGTACGGCAAGGACCTGGGCGACCCCCGGCTGCTGGAGAAGCTGCTGCCGCAGCTCGCCGCGGTCGACGGCATCGTGCGGGTGCGCGCCAGCTACCTGCAGCCCGCCGAGACCCGCCCCGGCCTGGTCGAGGCGATTGCCACCACTGCGGGCGTCGCGGCGTACTTCGACCTGTCCTTCCAGCACTCCAGCGAGCCGGTGCTGCGCCGGATGCGCCGCTTCGGCTCGACGCAGCGCTTCCTGGAGCTGCTCGACACCGCGCGGGCGCTGGCGCCCGAGGCGGGCGCGCGCAGCAACTTCATCGTCGGCTTCCCCGGCGAGACCCGCGGGGACGTCGCGGAGCTGGTTCGCTTCCTGACCGCGGCCCGGCTCGACGCCATCGGCGTCTTCGACTACAGCGACGAGGACGGCACCGAGGCCGCTGGCCTGCCCGGCAAGGTCCGCGCCGAGACGGTCAAGCGACGGTACGACCGGATCAGCGCGCTCGCCGACGAGCTGTGCGCCCAGCGCGCCGAGGAACGGCTGGGCTCGCTGGTCGAGGTGCTGGTCGACTCGATCGCGGACGGGGAGATCGAGGGCCGCGCCGAACACCAGGCCCCCGAGGTGGACGGCTCCACCACGCTGGTGGCCGGCGACACCGGGGTGGACCTGGCCGCACTGCGCCCCGGCGACCTCGTCCGGGCCCGGGTCACCGGCACCGAGGGCGTCGACCTGGTGGCCGTACCGGTCGAGATGGTCTCCGCGGCCCCGACGGCCTCGACGGCCGCCCGGTGACGAACGAGCCGGTGCCGGTCGCCGCCGCGCCGCGGCGGGTCTCCCTGTACAACGCGGCGAACCTGCTGACCGCGGTCCGGCTCGTCCTGGTGCCGGTCTTCCTGGTGCTGGTCGTCGCGTCCGAGATGACAGAGCCGGGCCTGCGGATGGCGGCCTGCCTGGTGTTCTGCCTCGCCTCGGCGACCGACTTCGTGGATGGGTGGATCGCCCGCCGGTTCCATCTGGTGACCTCGTTCGGCAAGGTGGCCGACCCGATCGCGGACAAGGCGCTGACCGGCACCGCCCTGGTGCTGCTGTCCGCGTACGACCAGCTCAGCTGGTGGGTGACCGGGTTGATCCTGGCGCGCGAGTGGGGCATCACCGCGCTGCGTCTGTGGGTCATCCGGTACGGCGTGATCCCCGCCAGCCGGGGCGGCAAGGTCAAGACGGCGCTGCAGATCGCCGCCATCGCCTGGTACCTGTGGCCCATGCCGGAGTCGCTGGTGTCCGTCGGCCCGTGGCTGATGGGTGCGGCCGTGGCGGTCACGCTCGTGACCGGCGCCGATTATGTCGTGCAGGCGGTGCGGCTGCGCCGGGCGGCGGGCGGCGGCGGCGAATAGACTCGGCCGCGTGGATCTCCGGGTCGCCGCGGCCGCGGCCGTGCACGCGCTGGTGGATCGGGGTGAGACGCTGGCCTCCGCCGAGTCGCTGACCGGCGGACTCGTGGCGGCGACCGTGGTGGAGATCCCGGGAGTCAGCTCGGTGTTCCGCGGCGGGCTCGTGGTGTACGCCACGGATCTCAAGCACAGTCTCGCGGGTGTACCCGAGGAGTTGCTGGCCGACCGCGGACCGGTCGATCCGGACGTCGCCCGCGCCCTCGCCGAGGGCGCCCGGCGGCGGTGCGGCGCCGACTGGGGCCTGGGCACGACCGGGGTGGCGGGCCCCGAGCCACAGGACGGCAAGCCGGTCGGTCTGGTCTATGTCGCGGTCGCCGGTCCGCCCGGCTCGACGGTACGGGAGTTGCGCCTGAGCGGGCCGCGCGAGCACGTCCGGACCGAGAGCGTGACCGCGGCGCTGTGTCTGCTCGTCGATTCGTTGCGCGCGGTCTCCGACCCGGCACGGGCCTGACCTGCGGAATGTCGACCCGGCCGGAGACGCGGCACGGACCGCGTGATAGGGGGTACCCCGGTTTTCGGCGGGGCGGGATGTCGGCGTGGCCGGCAGCGGGTACGGTTGCGGGAAGCCTCCGGCGTGTGCCGGCGGCCCCGCCGCAGGAGGAGGTGTCATGGTCCTGCTACGCCGGGTGATCGGTGACGCACTTCGGGCGCGCCGGCAGGGGCAGCACCGCACGCTGCGTGAGGTGTCGACCGCCGCCAACGTCAGCCTGGGCTATCTGTCGGAGATCGAGCGCGGTCAGAAGGAAGCCTCCAGCGAACTGCTGGCCGCGATCTGTGACGCCCTGGGCGCCCGCCTGTCCGAGCTGCTCCGCGAGGTCAGCAGCACCCTGGAGCTCGCCGAGGGCATGCAGGGCGTGCTCGTGCCGGTCGAGGGCGGCGAAGCCACCCCGGTCGCGCCGATCCAGGCCGCCCCGGTCTCGCCCGCGCCGGTCAAGGCCGCGCCCGCCGAGGCGGTGCGTCAGGTGGCCAGCGACGGCACGGTGTCGGTCTCCGTGCACCAGGAGACGCCATTGAAGGCCACGCTGCGCGCCACCCGCAAACGCGACCGCGACGTCATCTACGCCGCCTGAATCGATCTACGCTGTACGGCGGCCCGGAACTCCGGGCCGCCGCTGTCTACCCTGGCACGCGGCGCGGCGTCGCCACCGGGGTCCGCGGCGCGTAGCCTTCTAGCGGGGACCCCAGCGCTAAGGGATGGCCCTGAGATCCCCCGTAGGTCACGTGACGCCGGTGGCGCCGAGCTGACACCATGGAGCTCGCGCCACGCAGCGGATCAGACCGGCGTCGATGGCGTGTCCGACCAGGTGACATTGAGGGGATACCGCGAGATGGCGAACCCGTTCGTCAAGGGCTGGCGTTACATCATGGCGCTCTTCGGCGCCAAGATCGATGAGTACGCCGACCCGAAGGTTCAGATCCAGCAGGCGATCGAGGACGCCCAGCGGCAGCACCAGGCGCTGGTGCAGCAGGCCGCCGCGGTCATCGGTAACCAGCGGCAGCTGGAGATGAAGCTGTCCCGGCAGATGAGCGAGGTCGAGAAGCTGCAGGGCATGGCCCGCCAGGCTCTCGTACTCGCGGACCGGGCGCGGGCGGGCGGTGACGAGGCGGAGGCGCAGAAGTACGAGGCCACCGCGACGACCCTGGCCACCCAGCTGGTCTCCGGCGAGCAGGCCATGGAGGACCTGAAGACCCTGCACGACCAGGCGCTGTCGGCCGCCGGGCAGGCCCGCAAGGCGGTGGAGAACAACGCGATGGTGCTGCAGCAGCGCATCGCCGAGCGTTCCCGCCTGCTCAGCCAGCTCGAACAGGCCAAGATGCAGGAGACCGTCGCCCGGTCGCTGGAGTCGATGTCCTCGCTGGCCGCCCCCGGCAACACCCCGTCCCTGGACGAGGTCCGCGACAAGATCGAGCAGCGGTACGCGAACGCGATGGGCCGCGCCGAACTGGCCGCCAATTCCGTCGAGGGCCGAATGCTCGAGGTGCAGAAGTCGAGCCTCGACCTCGCCGGCGCGTCCCGGCTGGAGCAGATCCGGGCCAGCATGGCCGGCGACAAGCTGGGCGCGGCCCCGGCCCAGCCCGCCGTCGAGCAGGCCCAGACCGCGCCGGCCGCCGACCCGGCCAGTGTCGCCCGCCTCGACGAGATCCGGGCCAGCATGAACGCGAAGCGGGGGGACACCAGCGCCGCCGGCTGAGCGCCGCGCGGCACCAGATCGGTGACTCGGATCGGGTGAGGGGACGATGGCGGACGAGCGGACCCGGTACTTCCGTCGGCTACGGCGGCTGCGCAACTCGGCGCGACGGTGGAGCGTGCTCGGCGGCGGGCTCGTGGCGGCCGCGGCGGTGCTCACCCCGTACGCGGGAATCGGCCTGCCCGACGCGTTCTGGGCGGCCGCTGCGGGCTCGTCTGTCGCGTTGGCCGGCTGGCGCTGGCGCGACCACAAGGCCCTCGCCGCCCTGCCCGCCCCACCCCCGCCCGACCCCGCGCTCGCCGGTCAGCGCCTGGTCGCCGCGGTCGAACGCTTCCCGGCTGGCCGCACGATGGTGCACGAGCTGCGCCGCCAGCGCACCCGGTACGCGCTGCGCGGCTCCGCCGTCGCCCAGGCGTGGGATCGCCTCGACCGGGCCTCGGGCACCCTCTCCGGGCTCGCCGGCCGGCTCACCGGCCCCGGCGAGGCGGCAGTGCTGGAGGCGGCGGTGGCCGAGCGCTGGCTGCGCGACCTCGGCCAGCGCGTCGCCAGCGTCGAGCGCGCCATCCCGCTGAGCCCGGTCGACCAGCGGCCCGCGCTGGCCGGCTCGCACGAGAGCCTGGCCGGGCAGTTCACCGAGGGGGTTACCGCCTACGAGCGGCTGGTCGCCGCCGCGGCCGGGTACGTCGCCGAGGACGGCCAGCCGGTGGTTGACGAGCGGCATCCGACCCTGACCCGGCTGATCGAGGCGACCGACCGCATGCGCGGCGTCGCCGAAGGGCTGTCGGAGCTGCGCCGCCGCCCCGCTGTCTAGGTCGTTGGTGTCGAGGTCGGGCCGGGCTGGCAGCGCGGGCACCAGTAGGTGACCCGCTCGCCCTGCTCCGCCTTCCGGATCGCGGTGCCGCACCGTCGGCACGGGTGGGCGCGCCGGCCGTACACGTAGGTGGTTTCGCCGCGGCGCAGTGAGCCGGTGGTCGTCTGTGTCCACCGGCCGCGATTCGACGCGACCAGGCGCTGGGCCAGCCCGACCGTGGCGGTCAGGTCGGGCACCGCGGACACCGGCGTCCACGGCCACAGACCGCGCAGGAACAGAGTCTCCGACTTGTACAGGTTGCCCACGCCTGCGAGGTTCCGCTGATCCAGCAGGGCCTCGGCGATGGTGATCTCCGGAGCGGCCGCTACCCGGCGCGCCGCCTCGTCCGGGTCCCAGTCGTCGCCCAGCAGATCCGGGCCGAGGTGCCCGAGCCGGCGCGGCTCGTCCGCGGTCGGGAACAGCGCCACCTCGTGCAGGTGATAGCCGACCGCCACCGACCGCTGCGTGCGCAGCACCACCCGGATCTGATGCGCGGGACCGCCGCTCCAGCGCGCCCCCGGCGGGTAGACCCGCCAGGAGCCGTCCATGCGCAGGTGCGAGTGCAACGTGCGGTGCTCGCCGTCGCGTTCCAGCCGCAACAGCAGGTGCTTGCCACGGCTGGCGGATGCGGCGACCCGCCAGCCGGTCAGGTCGGTGGCCGCCAGCTGCGGCACCCGCAGCTCCGAACCGGTGAGCACGTCGCCGGCCAGCCCGCGTTCCAGTACGCGGGCCGTGTTCCAGACGGTGTCACCCTCGGGCATCCCCCCATCCTGCCCGTCGGTGGCGGCCGGCGGCGGCTCAGCGTTCCGCGATGCGGACCACGTCGCCGGGGCGTACGGACAGCACCACGACGGCCCGGCCCCCGTTGACCGCGATCGCGACCCGGCCCGCCGAGTCCTCGAAGACGACGAGGTCGCCCGGCTGCACGTCCGCGAAGGTGGCGCCCAGCCGGGCGCGTACGCCGGACACGGTCAGGTGGGGGGCCAGGCCGGCCAGCATGGTGCCGCTGGCCGCGAGTTGCACGTTGCCGAACCGGTCGACCGTGAGGACCTCCGCCTCCAGCCAGCCGTCGCCGATCGCGACGACGGGGTCCGGCAGCCGGACGAGCGAGCCCGGATCGATGGCCGGTCCCGCGTCGGCCAGCATCGCCCCGGCCGCGATGTGCGCCGCCGCCGGGGCGAAGATGTCCCGGCCGTGGAAGGTGCGGGAGATGTCGCCGAGGAACCAGTGCTCGTTCGCGAGCTGGACGACCTCGTCGATGCCGCCGAGCGCCTCCGCCGCCGCGACCAGCAGGCCGTTGTCCGGCCCGACGAGTACGCCGTTCGCGGTGCCGATCGCGATGCCGCGCCGCGCCGTCCCGACGCCCGGATCGACCACCGCCATGTGCACCGACGGCGGCAGATACGGCGCGGTCTGGGCCAGGACGGCGGCGCCCCGCGTCACGTCAGCAGGGGGCACGTGATGGGTCACGTCGATGACGCGGACCTCCGGGGCGATCCGCGCGATCGAACCGTGACATGCGGCCACGAAACCGTCAAACGTTCCGTAGTCCGTCGTGAGACTGATCCATCCATAACCGCCCATGGCCCAACGTTAGTCGGGGGACACGGTGCGTGCGGAGCAGGCTCCGCGGGCGCGTCGCGGGCGATTCCGCGTGGCGGTGCCCGCAGGCCGAACCGGGGGGCTGCCTGCAGGTCGAACCGGGGAATGCGTGCTGGTCGAACCGGGGCTGGTGCCCGGCCGTCTTGGTAGGCTTCACGTTTGTGGGGCACCGATGTCGGTGCACTGAAGCGACCACCTGATCGCGCGCCACCCGGATCGCGCGGCCCACCGTTCCCGCGACTCCGGCGTCCCGCGACCACCTGATCGCGCAAGCCGCCAGGAATGCGGATGGCCTCGGCGAGCTGCGGTAGTTCGCCGCGGACGGTGGAGGATTCGTCATGACATGGCACAGGAAAGCCCCGCGCGACCCGGGCGAGGGCGGCCCCATCTGGAACGCCTTCTACAAGTACTTGGCCGGTCCGGCGACCGTGGACGACGCGATCGAGGGCGACACGCAGGAAGCCCGCGACGCCTGGCGCCGGGACCTTGAGGCGCGCAAGCAGTGGAGCCGCGAGCAGCGGCAGCGCAGGCGCGCGGCACACGGGATGTGATCCGGCCCCGCAGCGACGTCTGGGCCGCGTAGCCGCGGTCCGCTCTCGCCTGAAGCCGCGGTCCGCTCTCAGCCTGAAGCCGCGGTCCGCTCTCGCCTGAAGCCGCGGTCCGCTCACAGCTCGAAGCCGCGGTCCGCTCTCGGCCGCGGCCGCTCTCAAGCGCGTAGGCGCAGGCCGCGGGGGGTCGGGCGGAAGCCCGCCGCGGTCAGTGCGTCGCGCAGCGGTGAGGCGTGCACGGATTCGCCGTCGGCGCGTTCGACGCTGAGCACCCCGAGAGCCCCGGAGCGCACTGCCGCCGCCAGCGCCTGACCGGCCGCGACCAGCGCCTCCGGGTCGTCGGCGAAGGACAGTAGGGTACGGCCGCCCCGCTCGACGTACAGCACCAGCTCGCCCGCGACGAGGACGACCAGGGCGCCCGCCTTGCGGCCCGCCCGGTGACCGCTGGCGGTGGCCGGTGTGCCGTCACCGCTGTCGACCACCCGGCCGGGCCACGGCAGGGCCGCGCCGTACGGGTTGGCGGGGTCGGTCGCGGCCAGCACCAGCGCGGACGTGTGTCGCGTCGGCTCGGCGGGCTCGGCCAGCGCGCGCAGCCGGTCCACCGCTCCGGGCACCGCGAACTGTGCCGCGCCCAGCCCCTCCACGAAGTAGCCACGGCGGGCGGCGCCGCGTTCCTCCAGCGCGCTCAGAACCGGATACACGCCGGCGAACCCACCCGTGATTCCCTCGGCGGCGACCGCGCCGCGGGTCACCACGCCGTGCCGCTCCAGCAGCAGGTCAGCTACGGCCGTGGCCCGCCGGGTCGGGTCGAGGTCGCGTTCCGGCAGCCGGGACCAGCGCCCGGCCATGGCGGGCGGGCCGCTGCGGCTGGGCAGGTGCGGCCGGCCCGGGCGGCGGTACCGCCCGCGGGCGGGCGCCGGACGGGACCGGTGGGCGCCGCTGCCGCCGAGCAGGGCCCGCAGCGGCGCGAACGTGTCGTTGGTCAGGTGCCCGGCCCAGACGAGATCCCACACGAGCGCCGCGAGCTGCTCGTCGTCCTCGGCGTGGACCCGGTCGCTGAGCGCGCGGAAGAACAGCGCCTGACCGCCCTCTAGGGCGTCCAGGATCGCCCGGTGCGGCGGGGACTGGGCCAGTTCGTCGTCCGGGGGCGCCAGCAGCAGCGGGGCCGAGTCCGCGTACGCGAGGGTCACCCAGCCGTCCCCGCCCGGGATCGACCCGGAGCCCGCCCACAGCACCTCACCGCCGCCGGACAGCTCGTCCAGGAACGCCGGTGAGTAGTCGGTGACCCGTGCGGGCAGCACCAGCCGTTCCCACGCCGACGCTGGTACGGCGATGCCCTGCAACTGCTCGACCGCGGCGGCGACCCCGTCCACCCCTCGGGCGTTGCCGCCGATCTGGTGCCAGCGGGGCAGGAACCCGGCCAGGACCTGCGGCGGCACCGGCTCGATCTCGCGCCGCAGCGCGGCCAATGACCGCCGCCGCAGCAGGCGCAGCACCTCGGCGTCGCACCACTCGGTGCCCGCCCCGCCGGGGGAGAACTCGCCCGAGACCACCCGGCCGGTGCCGCTGAGCCGCTTGAGGGCCTGCTCCACGACGAAGCCACCGAGGCCGAACCGGGCGGCGCAGGTGGCGGCCGCGAACGGGCCGTGGGTGCGGGCGTACCGGGCGACGAGGTCGCCCAGCGGGTCGGCCACCGGCTCCAGGTACGCCTCGGCGATGCCCACGGGCAGGGCCGTGCCCAGCGCGTCGCGGTAGCGCCCCGCGTCGTCGACGCCGATCCAGCGGTCCTCGCCCGCGACCCTGACGCGGATGGCGCGCCGGGCTCCCTCCAGGGTGGACAGCCACTGCGGGTCCACGCCACGGGTGGCCAGTTCGGCCTCGGACAGGTCGCCGAGCAGGCGCAGCAGCTCCGCGGTGTCCTCGGCGTCGCGGGGGCGGCGCCGGTCGGTCAGCCACTGCAGCTGCGCCTCGCTCTCGGCCACCACGGCCGGGTCGAGCAGTTCCCGCAGGTCCACCCGGCCCAGCAGCTCGCCGAGCAGGGTGGAGTCGAGTGCCAGGGCGGCGGCGCGGCGCTCGGCCAGGGGTGCGTCGCCCTCGTAGAGGAAGGCGCCCACGTAGCCGAACAGCAGCGAGCGGGCGAACGGCGACGGCCGTGGCGTCTCGACCTCGACCAGGCGTACCTTGCGGCCCGCGACCTCCCGCATCAGCGCGACCAGGCCGGGTACGTCGAAGACGTCCTGCAGGCACTCGCGGGCCGCCTCCAGCGTCACCGGGAAGTCGGCGAACTCGCGGGCCACGTCGAGCAGTTGCGCCGAGCGCTGCCGTTGCTGCCACAGGGGCTGGCGGCGGCGCGGGTCGCGGCGCGGCAGCAGCAGGGACCGGGCGGCGCACTCGCGGAACCGGGACGCGAACAGCGCCGAGGTGCCCACCGACTCCTCGACGAGCTGGGCGATCTCCTCCGGGTCGAAGGCGACCAGCTCGGCGCCGGGCGGCTGGTCGGCGGTGTCCGGCAGGCGCACGACGATCCCGTCGTCGGACGGCATGACCTGGCCGTCCACGCCGTACCGTTCGGTGAGGCGGTGGGCGATGGCCAGCGCCCAGGGTGCGTTGACGCGGGCGCCGAGCACGCAGTGCACGGTCATCCGCCAGTCGCCGATCTCGTCGCGGAACCGCTCCACCACGACCGTGCGGTCGTCCGGCAGGTGCCGGGTGGCCTCGCGTTGCTCCCGCACGTACGCCAGCAGGTTGCCGGCCGCCCACTCGTCCAGCCCGGCGTCGCGCAGCGACCCGGTGGCCGCCTCGTCGCCGGAACGGGCCAGCGTCCGCAGCCGGGCGCCGATCGCCCGGCCCAGCTCGACCGGGCGCCCCAGCGTGTCGCCCTTCCAGAACGGCATCCGCGCCGGTGCGCCGGGGGCGGGGGAGACCAGCACCCGGTCCGGGGTGATGTCCTCGATGCGCCAGGACGTCGAGCCGAGCAGGAAGACGTCGCCGACGCGCGACTCGTACACCATCTCCTCGTCGAGCTCGCCGACCCGGGAGGCGCGCTCGGCACCGGCCAGGAACACGCCGAACATGCCCCGGTCCGGGATGGTGCCGCCGCTGGTCACCGCGAGGCGCTGGGCGCCGGGGCGGCCGGTCAGCTCGTCCGTCGTGCGATCCCAGACCAGGCGGGGGCGCAGTTCCGCGAAGGCGGTCGACGGATAGCGCCCGGAGAGCATGTCGAGCACCGCGTGCAGGGCCGAGTCGGGCAGCTCCGCGAACGGCGCGGCCCGCCGCACCAGCGCGGCCAGCTCAGCGACGTCCCAGGCGTCGAGCGCGACCATCGCGACGATCTGCTGGGCCAGCACGTCCAGCGGGTTGCGCGGGTAGCGCAGCTCCTCGATCGCGCCCGCGCCCATCCGCTCCGCGACCACCGCGCAGGACAGCAGATCCCCGCGATGCTTCGGGAACACCACGCCACGGGACACGGCGCCGACCTGGTGCCCGGCCCGGCCGATGCGCTGCAGCCCGGCAGACACCGACGGCGGCGCCTCGATCTGGACGACCAGGTCGACCGCGCCCATGTCGATGCCCAGCTCCAGGCTGGAGGTGGCCACCACGGCGGGCAGCCGCCCCGATTTCAGCGCCTCCTCGATCTGTTTGCGCTCCTCGCGGGAGACGCTGCCGTGGTGGGCGCGGGCCACCACGGGCGGTGCGCCCCCGGCCTCCCCGGCCTGCGCCATGACCTGCGCGGGCATGCGCGGCGGCGGGGCGCCCGGAGGTGCGGGCAGGCTCGCCGCCGCGGCGGCCGCCGGGTCGGCCCGCTCGTACGCCAGCTCGTTGATCCGCGCGCACAGCCGCTCGGCGCCGCGGCGCGAGTTGGTGAACACGATGGTGGACCGGTGCGCCTCGATGAGATCGAGGACGCGCTCCTCCACCGCCGGCCAGATGGACGGGGTGTGCCGCGGCCCGCCGGGCAGGTCCATGTCCTGTTCGGGCAGCTCGTCGAGCCGGGTCATGTCCTCCACCGGCACCTCGACCCCGACCTCGATCGTCTTGGCGCTGCGCGGCTGGACGACCTGCACGTCGCGCGCCCCGCCGAGGAACCGGGCCGTCTCCTCGATCGGCCGCACCGTGGCGGACAGGCCGACCCGTTGCGCGGGCCGGGGCAGCAGCGCGTCCAGCCGCTCCAGGGACAGGGCCAGGTGCGCGCCGCGCTTGGTGGCCGCGACCGCGTGCACCTCATCGACGATGACCGTCTCCACGCCGCGCAGCGAGTCGCGGGCCGCCGAGGTGAGCAGCAGGAACAGCGACTCCGGAGTGGTGATGAGGATGTCCGGCGGGGTACGCGCGAACAGGCGGCGCTCGTCGGCGGGGGTGTCGCCCGTACGCATCCCGACCGTGATGTCCGGGGGCGGCAGGCCGAGGCGCCCCGCGGCCTGTCGGATACCCGTCAGGGGTGCCCGCAGGTTGCGCTCCACGTCCACGGCGAGGGCCTTGAGCGGGCTCACGTAGAGGACCCGGCAGCGGTGCCGGGGATCGGCCGGAACCGGCTCGCGGGCCAGCCGGTCGAGCGACCAGAGGAATGCCGCGAGCGTCTTGCCCGAGCCGGTCGGGGCCACGACCAGCGCATTGTGCCCCGCGCCGATCGCGCGCCAGGCGCCCGCCTGGGCGGCCGTGGGCGCGGCGAAGGCGGCCCGGAACCACTCCCGCGTGGCCGGCCCGAACACCTCCAACTCTTCCCGCACGCCCTCATCCTGCCCCCGGGGTACGACAGGATTCGGGGGACATGATGAATGCCCCGTGCGGCGGGCGGGTGATCGACGTTCCGCACGCGCCGTGCCCGCACCTATCCTGAGGGCGACGGGACGGTGGGGGCTCATGGCGGTCAGGCGTACGGTCGTGGCCGGTCGGTATCGTCTTCTCGATCCGGTCGGATCCGGTGGCATGGGGCGCGTGTGGTTGGCCCGCGACGAGATGCTCGACCGCGACGTGGCCGTCAAGGAGTTCGTCCCGCCGGCCTGGATGAGCGACGAGGAGAAGGGCCGCCTGCGCACCCGTACGCTGCGTGAGGCCCGCAGCGCCGCCCGCCTCAACCATCCGCACGTGGTCCGGATCTACGACGTGGTGCACGCCGACGGTCTGCCGTGGATCGTCATGGAGTACATCGAGTCCCGGTCCCTGTTCCAGGTGGTCCGCGAGGACGGCCCGTTCGCCCCGGTGGCCGCCGCCCGGATCGGGCTGGCCCTGCTGGACGCGCTCACCGCGGCGCACCGCGCCGGGGTGCTGCACCGCGACGTCAAGCCGCACAACGTGCTGATCGGTCACGACGGGCGGGTGGTGCTCACCGACTTCGGCCTGGCCACGTTCGTCGACGAGGGGTCCGTGACAGGTCCGGGCATGATCGTCGGCTCGCCGCACTACGTGTCCCCGGAACGGGCCCGCGACGGCGCGTCCACCGTGGAATCGGACCTGTGGTCGCTGGGCGCCACGTTGTATGCGGCCGTCGAGGCCCGCTCCCCGTACGCGCGGGAGAGCGTGATGGCGACCCTGATCGCCCTCGCCTCGGCGGAACCGGACCCGCCCGTGCTGGCCGGGCCGCTCGCCCCGGTGCTGCTCGGGCTGCTGCGCCGCGACCCGGCCGAGCGGCTCACCGCGGCCGAGGTGGCCGAGCGGCTGGCCGCCATCGTGGCCGTGGCGGAGGGCAGGGGCCCGGCCCCGGCGCGGCGGCGGGCCGTGCTGGGTCTCGCGGTGCCCGCGCCGCGCCGTCCCGGCCGCGCTCCGGTCGCCGGACCGGCTCCGGCCGACGACGGGGCCGTCCGCCGCTGGATCGCCGGTCGGGGCCAGGTCGCCGCGGGGTACACGGCCGGTACAGCGGCACGGGAGAGGGAGCGGGAACCGGTCGCGCGGCTGATGGATCCGGCGGTGCGCAACGCGTCGCCCGCCGTCGCTACGCCGCCCCGGCAGCGACCGGGCAATCACCCGCCCCGGGCGGCCGGACGTCTACGGTCGGCGGTGCCGCCGCCGACCACCGGCCCGGTGGCACCGGGCCCGCGCGGGCCGGGAGCGCTGTCCGGTGGCCGGGCCGCCCCCGATCCCGCGGCCCCGACGAATGCCGCTCCGGGTGCCCTCCGCGTCGACCAGGATGAAGCCCGGCTGAACCGGAGACGGGAACGCGCAGCGCCGGCACCGCCGCCATCACCGGTGCGTCCGCCCTGGCGGGACCCGGCTCCGTTACCAGGTGTGCCGCTGCTGTCCGGCTCACCGTCCCTGCTGGACTCGGGGCTGTCGCCGACGGCGCCGCCGCAGTGGCGACCAGGGCAGAGGCCGCCGCAGCCCGGTGGCCGGCCGGGGCGGAGTCTGGGCTCCCGGCTCGTCGCGGCCGGAATCGCGGTGCTGGCCGTGCTCGGCGGCGCGAGCCACCCCGCCCGGCACACCCACCGCCGCGACCAGGACACCGAGGCGCTGCCGGTGACGAGCGCCGAACGGATGCCCGCCTCCCTGCGACTACCGGGATCGAACCAGGTCCCCGGGCCCCCGGGCGGCCAGGGCGGAGCGGACGGGTTCAGCCCGACACTCTGCGGCAACCCGTCCGGCCCCGCCCTGCCGAGAACCCCGCAGCCGGGCGCCGTCGGCGTCGCGGACGGCTGGACCCTGCCGCCCGGCTGGTCCTACTTCACCGACGCCCCGGGATTCCGCCTCGCCGTCCCGGACGGCTGGACGTACGAGCGGATCGGCACCACGGTCTGCTTCCGCGACCCCGGCAGCGACCGGTATCTGAGCGTCGACCCGGACCGGGACCCGGCCGCCGACCCGGTGCAGGCGTGCCGCACCGAGGCCGACCGGCTGACCGGCACCGGCCGGCTGCCCGGCTACCAGCAGATCGGCATCGAGCCGGTGCCGCTGCTGGCCCGCGCCGCCGACTGGGAGTTCCGGTACGACGACCCGCCGGTGCACGTGATGACCCGCTGGCTGGCCGTGGGCGACCGGGCCTACACGCTGGCCTGGGCCACCCCGGAGTCCGACTGGGCGGGCAGCTGGGACACGTACACGATGATCCGGAGCACGTTCTCCCTGGCCTGACGCTATGTATCAACCGGGATGAGCGGGCACGGCGTCCACTCTGGAATGCTCGGCGTGCCGCCGCCGTACGCCCGGCGGCGGTCTCCCGACCCCGCGGAGGACCCCGTGAGAGCATTCCCCCTCGTCGGCGCGGCGACGCTGCTGGTCACCCTCGCGGCAGCTCCGGCCCGGGCCGCCGCCGCTGCGCCCGACATCGCCGCTGCGCCCGACATCGCCGTCGCCAACGTCAAGGCGCACCTCAACGAGCTCCAGTCGATCGCCACCGCCAACGGCGGCAACCGGGCGCACGGCCGTCCGGGCTTCCTCGCCTCCGTCACCTACGTCAAGAACCTGCTCGACGCCGCGGGCTTCACGACCCAACAGCAGTCCTTCACGTACGGCGGGGCCACCGGTTACAACCTCATCGCGGACTGGCCCGGCGGGGACACCGCGGACACGTTGATGATCGGCTCGCATCTGGACAGCGTCACCGCCGGTCCGGGGATCAACGACAACGGCTCGGGTTCGGCCGCCAACCTGGAGGTCGCCCTCACCGTGGCCCGCAGCGGCTTCCACCCGGCCCGGCACCTGCGGTTCGGCTGGTGGGGCGCCGAGGAGCAGGGGCTGCGCGGCTCGACCGCGTACGTGAACTCGCTCAGCTCCGGGCAGAGGGCAGCGATCACCGGCTACCTGAACTTCGACATGGTGGCGTCGCCCAACCCGGGATATTTCCTGTACGACGGCGACGACTCGGACCACACCGGCTCCGGTCCCGGCCCGGCCGGGTCGGCGGAGATCGAGCAGACGCTCGCCGCGTACTTCACGTCCATCGGGGTGCCGACCCGCGGGACCGACTTCGACGGGCGCAGCGACTACGGGCCGTTCATCGCCAACGGCATCCCCGCGGGCGGCATCTTCAGCGGTGCGGAGGGCCGCAAGACCGCGGCCCAGGTCGAGCTGTGGGGCGGTACGGCCGCCGCGTTCGACGCCTGCTACCACCGCTCCTGCGACACCAGCGCCAACATCAACGACACCGCGCTGGACCGCAACTCCGACGCCATCGCGGCGACGGTGTGGGCGCTGGCCGAGCGTGGCGGCACCCCGCCGGGTGGCACCGAGGTGTGGCAGGACACGTTCGAGACCGCGACCGGCTGGACGACCAACGCGGCGGGTACGGACACCGCGACCACGGGCCGCTGGGAGCGTGGCGACCCGGCCGCGACCAGTTCCGGCGTCGCCACCCAGCTCGGCACGGCCAGCAGCGGCACCTTCGACCTGGTGACCGGGGCGTCCGCCGGGTCCAGCGCCGGTGCCAACGACGTCGACGGGGGCACCACCACGGTGCGCTCACCCGCGATCACCCTGCCGTCGGGCACGCTGACGCTGTCGTTCGCCTGGTACCTGGCGCATCTGGACAACGCCACCAGCGCGGACTACCTGCGGGTGAGCGTGGTCACCGGCGCGGGCACCACGACTGTCTTCAGCCAGTCCGGCGCCGCCAGCGACCGCGCGGCGGCGTGGCAGACCGCCACGGTGAACCTGTCCCCGTACGCCGGGCAGAGCATCCGGCTGCAGGTGGAGGCCGCGGACGCGGCGACCGCCAGCCTCGTCGAGGCGGCCGTGGACGACATCACGATCACCCGGGGCTGAGCCTTCCGGCGGGGGTGCGGCCGCAGCCGCGCCCCCGCCGCACGTCCGGGCGTAGCCGGGGTACCGCCCGGCGCGGCCGTTCCACGGTCAGTGCGCCGCAAGCATCGTGCGCAGCCGCTCCGCCGCCGACGGCCACTCGTCGGCGGTCATCGCGAACAGCACCGAGTCCCGCCACGTGCCGTCCGGGCGCAGCCGGTGCCGGCGCAGCACCCCGTCCCGGCTGGCGCCGAGCCGCGCGATCGCCCGCTGCGAACGCTCGTTGCGTACGTCGGTGTACCAGAACACCCGCTCCGCGCCGAGCACGTCGAACGCCCGCTCCAGCAGCAGCAGCTTCGCCTCGGTGTTCACCCCGGTACGCCACCACCGCTTGCCGAGAACGGTGTGGCCGATGCCCAGGGCGCCCCCCTCGGGGTCGATGTCGTGATAGCTGGTCATGCCCATGACCTCGCCGGTCTCCGGGTGGACCTGGGCCCAGGCGACCCGTTCGCCGAGCCACTGCTGGCGGGCGGCCGTCTGCACGTGCCCGGCCATCTCCGCGCGGTCGCGGGGCCGCGGGCTCGGCAGGTACTGCCACACCTCGTCGTCGCCCAGGGCGGCCAGGAGACCGTCCACATGCGCCGGGCGCAGCGGCTCCAGCACCACGTGGCGGCCGCGCAGGGGCGCCGCGGTGTGCCACGGTGAGCGGGCGGGATCGAGGTAGCCCGGCGGCGCCGCGCCCACCCCGGCGTCCGGTTCCGGCACGCCGGTGACCCGGCGCAGCGGCAGGACCCCGGCCCAGTGCGGCAGACCCAGATCCGCCGGGTCGTCCATCACCCCGCCGCTGCGGACCCGGACCGACACCTCCCGCAGGGGCAGGGCCAGCACGGCCGTCTGCGCCAGCTCCCGCCGGTTGGCCGGCCGGCTGTCCGCAGCCCGGCCGGGCCGGATCTTCTCCACCAGCGCGGTCATCGCCGCCGCCTGCTCCGCCGGATCGTCGACCAGGCGGGCCGTGCCGATCACCACGACCGAGCGGTAGTTCGCGCTGTGGTGGAACTGGGAGCGGGCGAGCACCAGGCCGTCCAGCAGGGTCGCGGACAGGCACACCGGCACGCCGCCGTCGCGGGCCGCCAGCCCCAGCCGGCCACCGGTGGAGCCGTGCAGGTAGACGGTGTCGCCCACGCGTACGTGCAGGGTCGGCAGCACGCGCGGCTCGCCGTCGACGACGAACGCGACAGCACAGTCGTACGCCTCGTCCAGGATGGCGTGGGCTTCGGTGTGCTCGTAGCGCATGCGATCGCGGTAGCGGGTCGCGGTGGTGCGGGGGGTGGGCGCGTAGACGCCGGTCATCGTGCCTCCCGGGAGCTTGCGGTATTGTTTGTGCTAGTACAGAATGACTTCTGTGTCAGAACAGTATCAGGTCACGGGTTCCAGCGCCGCCTCGATTTCCGCCAGCATCGAGGCGGGGGTGCGCACGGGGGATCTGGTCCAGGGTCAGGCGCTGCCCGCGGTCCGGCTGCTCGCCGAGACGCTGCAGGTCAGCCCGGCCACCGTCGCGAAGGCGTACCAGGATCTGCGCCAACGTGGCGTCGTCGAGACCGCCGGCCGCCGCGGCACCCGCGTGCGGGCCCGGCCCGCCGTGGCGACCCCGCGCGCGGCGCTGCGGCTGCCCGTACCCGAAGGGGTGGTTGATCTCTCGGCCGGTGAGCCGGACCTGCGCCTGCTCCCGCGGCTGGGCCCGCTGCTGCACGAGGTGGCGCGGGAGACCGGCGAGCCGCTCGGCTACGCCGCCGCCGGTGGCGCGCTGCCCGAGCTGGTCGAGGAGGCCCGCGCCCGGCTGGCGGCGGACGGCCTGCCGGCCGCCGACGCCGCGATCACGGTCACCTCGGGGACGCTCGACGCGATCGAACGGCTGCTCACCACGCATCTGCGCCCGGGCGACTCCGTCGCGGTCGAGGACCCGGGATGGGCCAACCTGCTCGACCTGGTCGCCGCGCTGGGCCTCACCGCGATACCCGTGGCGGTCGACGACGAGGGCCCGCAGCCCGCCGCGCTGGCGGCCGCGCTGGGCGCGGGCGCCCGCGCGGTCGTCGTCACGGCACGGGCGCAGAATCCGACCGGTGCCACGGTCACCGCCGGACGGGCCGCCGAACTGGGACCGATCCTCGCGGGCCATCCCGGGGTGCTGCTCATCGAGGACGATCACGCCGCCGAGCTGGCCGGTGTGCCGTTGCACTGTCTCAGCGGCGCCACCGCGGCCTGGGCCTTCACGCGCTCGGCGTCCAAACCCTACGGTCCCGATCTGCGCATCGCGGTGCTCGCCGGTGACGAGGCCACCATCGCCCGGGTCGCCGGGCGGATGCGCATCGGCACCGGCTGGGTCTCCACGCTGCTGCAACGCATGCTTCTGCGACTGTGGCGCGACGCCACCGTGACGGCGGCCGTCGCCGCCGCGGCCGACAGCTACGACCGCCGCCGCCTCGGTCTGCGCGACGCCCTGTCCGCGCGGGGCCTGCCGGTCCACGGCACCACGGGCCTCAACCTCTGGGTACGCGTACCCGACGAGACCCGCACCGTCGCCGCCCTGCGCGACGCCGGGTACGCCGCCGCGCCGGGATCCCTGTTCCGCCAGAGCGCCCCGCCCGGCATCCGCCTGACCGTGAGCCCGCTGGACCTGCCCGACGTGGACCGGGTCGCCGAGGCGGTGGCCGCCGCCGCCCATCCCGCCGGTGCCGGACCCCCGTCCCGGTGACGCCGAGTCGCGCCCGGCGGCCGGGACCGGTAGAACGGGAGGATGGTGAACAGTGAGCCGCCGGTCGGCGCCGGGGAGTTCATCCCGCCGGGAGCACGGACGCTCGACGAGCTCAAGGCAGCCGCCGCCGGTTGCCGCGGCTGTGAGCTGTATCGGGACGCCACCCAGACGGTCTTCGGCCGCGGCGCCGCACACGCCGCTGTGGTCTTCGTCGGCGAGCAGCCGGGCGACGTCGAGGACCGGCAGGGACTGCCGTTCGTCGGGCCGGCGGGGCGGCTGCTGCGCGAGGCGGTGGACGACGCCGGGATCGACGCGACCGACGTCTACATCACCAACGCGGTCAAGCACTTCCGGTTCGAGCTGCGCGGCAAGCGGCGTATCCACCAGAATCCGGGCCCCGCGCACATCACCGCCTGCCGTCCCTGGCTGGTGTCCGAGTTCGCCCTGCTCAAGCCCGAGATCGTGATCATCCTCGGGGCCACGGCGGCGAAGGCCCTGCTGGGGCCGGACTTCCGGGTCACCCGCTCGCGCGGTCAGCTGATGCCGTGGCCGGCCTCGGCCCGGCACCCGGAGGACTTCCCGGTGGCGCAGACCCGGGCGCTCGCCACGATCCACCCGTCGGCCGTCCTGCGCGCCGACGACCGCGACACCGCGTACCGGGGGCTGGTGGATGACCTGCGGGTCGCGGCGGGGGCGGTCGGCTCCGGCTCCACCCGTCGCTGACCGGACCGTCGCCCCTCTGGCCGCGTGGCGGGCGCGGAACCCGGCGCTAGGCTGGGCCGGTGCGGTTGACGGACTTCTGGGCGCGGCTCGAGCAGGCATTCGGTATGGCCTATGCCAGGAGTCTGGCCGCCGATCACGCCTTCACCGATCTCGGCGGCCGGACCATCGACGAGGCGATCGCGCAAGGGGTGGACACGGCCACGGTGTGGCGTGCGGTGGTGGCCGCGTACCCCGACCGGGTCCCGGTGCGCCTGCACTGACCCGGTCTGTTCGAACTTTCGTACGCCTGTTCTGGCGTGTCGCTCGATCGTCGTACACGTGTTCGGCTATTGTCCACAGGCGGCGCGGTCATCCACAGGTCACGGCCGACCGGCTGTGTTTCTGTCAGACCCACCGCCTACCGTGACGCGCGTGGTGAATAGAAGCTCATCGGCGAAGGCTGGGAAGTCGACTACAGGGGTGGCTGACATGGTGGCAGGACCCGACCGGGAGAAGGCTCTCGATCTGGCGCTGGCGCAGATCGACAAGCAGTTCGGCAAGGGTTCCGTGATGCGGCTGGGGGAGCGGCCCGTCGTGCAGACGGCCATCATCCCCACCGGCTCCATCGCGTTGGACGTGGCGCTCGGCGTCGGCGGGCTGCCGCGCGGCCGCGTCATCGAGGTCTACGGCCCGGAGTCCAGCGGTAAGACGACGGTGGCGCTGCACGCGGTCGCCAACGCCCAGCGTGCCGGGGGCATCGCGGCGTTCATCGACGCCGAGCACGCCCTCGACCCGGAGTATGCGCGGGCCCTCGGCGTCGACACCGACGCCCTGCTGGTGTCCCAGCCGGACACCGGTGAGCAGGCGCTGGAGATCGCCGACATGCTGATCCGCTCCGGCGCCCTCGACATCATCGTCATCGACTCGGTGGCTGCCCTCGTGCCGCGCGCCGAGATCGAGGGCGAGATGGGCGACAGCCACGTCGGCCTCCAGGCCCGCCTGATGAGCCAGGCGCTGCGGAAGATCACCGGCATTCTCAACAATTCAGGCACCACCGCGATCTTCATCAACCAGCTCCGGGAGAAGATCGGCGTCATGTTCGGCTCGCCCGAGACGACGACCGGTGGCCGGGCCCTGAAGTTCTACGCCTCGGTGCGTCTCGACGTGCGCCGCATCGAGAGCCTCAAGGACGGCACTGACGTCGTCGGCAACCGGACCCGCGTCAAGGTCGTCAAGAACAAGGTCGCCGCGCCGTTCAAGCAGGCCGAGTTCGACATCATGTACGGCAAGGGCATCTCCCGTGAGGGGTCGCTCATCGACGTCGGCGTCGAGCAGAGCATCATCCGCAAGTCCGGCGCCTGGTACACGTACGAGGGTGACCAGCTGGGCCAGGGCAAGGAGAAGGCCAGGGAGTTCCTCCGGGAGAATCCCGACGTAGCGGCCGAGATCGAGAAGAAGATCCTGGAGAAGCTCGGTGTGGGCCAGGCGGGCAGCGACGCCGCCGGTGGCCCCGAGCTGCCGCCCGTCGACTTCTGACGTGCCACGTGGAGCGCGGTCGGGCCGAGGCTGGGACGCCATCCCCCCACGGCCCGACCGCCGGTCACCCGATCCGCCCGAGCCGAAGGCCCCCGCTCGGGTCCCGTCGGCCGGGCCGCCACGCGACGAGTCCGAAGTGGCCCGTGAGATCTGCCTCCGGCAGTTGGCGGCGCGTCCCCGTACGCGGGCGGAGCTGGCGCAGGTGCTGGCCCGCCGACAGATCTCGGCCGAGGTGATCGCCGAGGTGCTCGACCGCTACGACGAGGTCGGCATCATCGACGACGCGGCGTTCGCCCGCGCCTGGGTGTCCAGCAGGCACCACGGGCGGGGGCTCGCCCGGCGCGCCCTCGCGGGCGAGCTGCGGCGGCGCGGCGTCGACGCCGAGGTGGCCAGCGAGGCGCTGGAGTCTCTCGACGAGGACTCCGAGGCGGCCACGGCTCGTGCGCTGGTCGACCGCAGGCTGCGCACCGCCACCGGCAGCCCGGAGGCGGTGTTCCGCCGACTCGTCGGAATGCTCGCGCGCAAGGGGTATTCCGCGGGCCTGGCGTTTCGTGTCGTCAAGGACGCCATGGCCGAACGCGACACCGAAGCGGCACAATTCGTATCCGACGTCGACACCGACGCATACGCCGATGCCGACAGTTCGGCCGACCTCACCTAGACCCGGCCGCAACGGACCTTCTGCGCCGCCGATCGTCCGCACCGGTACGGGCAGTGCCGCTGCTGTGGTGGCGTGGCGAGAGCTGTCCGGAAACTCTCGGTAACCATGACGACGATTTGCATCCGTTAATGTCCGTATTGTCCACGGTGGATGGCGGCGATCACTGACAGCGGGTAAGTTCCACCACTGACTGCGCGGATCACCATCCCTTGGATGGGGAAGGTGCCTCGACGGGGAGTTTCAGGCGCGCAGCGACGGTGGGAGGAACATGCGAATCAACCAGCTCGCACGCCATCGCGGCGTGCGTGTGACGGCTCGTCTCGGCGTGATCGTCGGGGCGGTCGGCGTGGCCGCTCTGACGGGCGCCGCGGCCGCGAACGCCTCGACGGCGCCGACGCTTCAGCGGACCGCGATCGCCCTGGCCGAGCCGGACGCCACGGACACCACGGCGGCCGACAAGGCCAACGATCCCCCCACGGGCGGCGACACCAGCCCCGGCGACCCTGGTGGCAGCACCGACCCGGGCACCGGTGGCAACCCGGGCGGCAGCACCGGCGGTGGCGACAACCCGGGTGGCGGAAGCACTGGCGGTGGCGACAACCCGGGTGGCGGTAGCACGGGCGGTGGCGACAACCCGGGTGGCGGAAGCACGGGTGGAGGGGACAACCCCGGCGACTCCGGCGGTGGCGGTGAAGCCCCCGGCGGTGGCACCGCCAACCCGGGTGACACTCCGCCCAATTCCGGCGCCGGCACGGGTGGTGGCACCGGCAGCGGCGGCGTGACCAACGGCGGCGGCACGAAGGGCGGCAACGGCCGGGGCGGCAACAACGGGGGCGGCGGTAACGGCGTCGGCAATGGCGGCGGCACCGGCGGCAGCGGGGGTTCGGCCTCCGCAGGTGCCGGGTTGCCGCTCACCGGCGTCAACGTCGTGGGCATCGCCGGTGTCGGTGCCGCCATCGCGGCTGGCGGCGTCGGTCTGGTGCTGGTGACGCGCCGCCGCCGCGAGTCGGCGGAGGCGTAAGGGCGCAGACTGCGGCCGAGCGGCCAGGTGTTCCTGTGCCGTGACGAGACTCCCGCCCGGGGCGTGCACCAACGCGCTCCGGCGGGAGTTTCCCTTTTCCCCGCAACGGATCCGCGGTAGGGCGTGTGCGATCCGCCGGAGAACCGTTGCTCCGGCATGAGTTCCCTCACAGCGTGACCGGCGGCACGGGATGAGCTGTCTCACTGCCGATGCGCCGAGCGGCAACAGGGACGCGGCGTTCGCGTCCCTCCGCCGCCACCCAGATAGCGAACGCCGAGCCGGACGCCGGTACGTAACGACGCACACCATGCACGCTCGGTTGACGACGGCCGCACAAATCGCCGACAACGCGCCCGATGTGCCGATGCGCTACGGCACATCGCGGTCGACGGCAGCAGCCGGGACGAGGGTCGCGGAGGCAAATGCGCCGCCGGGCCAGCGGCCAAAGTGGATCTTCGCGGGGCGTCGCAGACCGCGCCCGACTGGTAATCTGCTCCGCCGTGACAGACGACTCCCACGGTGCTCAGGACGGGTCCGGTCCCCTCCCGGCGGGCGCCGAACCCACCGCGCGCCTCGCCGCCGTGCGCGAGTCTCCGAGCGACTCGGCGTCCGTCGCGGAGCCCGCTTCCGGCCCGACGCCGCCCCCACCGCCGTCTCCCGAGACTGACGCGGCCCCGGCGGTCCGGCCCCCCGCTTCGCCGGGTCCTTCCCCGACTCCGACGGCCACACCCGGGCCGAGCCCCGCATCCGTTCAGCCTCCCGCGGCCGCCGACCATCACCCGACGTCCGGTCCGGCTGTCACTGCCGGCCCGCAGTTCCCGGCGCCACCGCCCAACCCGGTCGCTCCGGCTCCAAACCCCGGCGACCAGGCCTCCCAGTTCCCCGCCTACGGCCCGTTCCACTCGGCGCCGACCGCTCCGCAGCACCCGGCCGCCGTGCCGGGTCAGGCGACCGCTCCGCAGCACCCGGCCGCCGTGCCGGGTCAGGCGACCGCTCCGGGCTATCCCGCCTCCGCGCCCGGCCTGGCGACCGCTCCGGGCTATGTGCCGGACCAGGCGGTTCCACCGGTGCCGTCGGCGGCAGTCTCGCAGGATCATCCGGATTCGGGCGCGCCGTACACCGGGTGGACGCCCACGTCCGACGCGGGGCCGTCCAGCTGGGACGACAACCGCTTCGGCTTCGACGCCCCGATGTCGCGCGGCCCGCGGATCGAACCGTCCCCGCCGCCGGATCGCCGCCGCGTGGTGCTGGGCCTGCTCGTCGGCCTGCTGGTGGGCCTGCTGCTGTTCGGCACGGGCGGCTGGTTCGCGGGCCGTGCGACCGCCCCCGCGGCGGCTCCGACGCCCGCGGCTCCCAGTGCCACCCCGTCCGCGGAGCCGACGCTCGGGGCGTACGAGCAGAGCCAGATCGCCATCAATCAGCCGAAACTGAGCGGTGCCCTGGCCCCGGTGGCGCAGGACTGGCTGCCGCACCTGTCCGGCTGCGCCCGCAGCGGTGAGCGCAACGGCCCGAACCTGAGCCGCGGCGAGAAGGCCCGGGTCCGCTGCGAGCTGGACGCGATGACGATCGTCTTCGTCGAGTTCAACTCGGCTGCCGACCGGGACAAGGGCCAGGTGCGCGCGCTCGGGCAGAACGTGGACGCGCGTCAGCTCGCCCCGGGCGTCGCCGAGGCGACCAAGCGTGCCACCCCGTCGGGCCGCATGAACGGCAACTACGTAGAGTATGCGTACAAAGTGACCGAGGGTGGTGGCGACCGCGTCGTCAGCGGCATCTGGTGGGATGACGCACAGGCGCCGGTGGCCGCGTATCTGCTGGCGTACTGGAAGGAAGGCATCGGCGAGAAATGGGAGCCGATGCGCGATCTCTGGTCCCGCTACGCCTGAATTGCCCCCCGGCCGGTTTGAGCAGGGCGTGTGCACGTCTGCGCCGTACGTCCCGTCCGCTGCCGAATCATGAGTCCTTGACCGAACCGGCTCTCGCGACCTAGCCTCGCGTTACACAAGGTTTGCTCGACCACCGCAAGCAAAGCGCACAACATAGATCGCATTACAGTACGGCATCACTTCGGTGCTCTGCGGCGCCGACTACCGGGCCCGCCCGCAGGCCGTGCGGGTGGAGGGCGCCATCCCGGCGCACCCCGGTACGGCGGCCCGGTCGTGGCGCAACGCGGCGTACACGACGGTCACGTTCGGCGGTCCGCGGACACCGACGGCAGGGGCGGCACGGGGCGGCAACAAGCCCGGTGCGTCCGGCATTGCCGGACCCGCCGCCGGTCGGCCGTTGCCGTCTGCGGCCGGTCCGTGCCGTGGTCGAGCATCCCGAGTTCCGCGGCCGGTGCTGCGGCCCGGACCCCACCCCAGTGGGGGCCGGAGCAGCCGTGACAGGCTGGTGGGAACGGATGTGCGAGGCGAAGGGAGCAGCGGCGAGATGACCGCCCCGTACTGGGTGCTCGTGATGGCGATCGCGGTCCTCGCCGCACTGGTGATCTTCGGTCTCGTGCTGGCCCGGGTCGTGCGCCAGTTGCAGAACGGCCGGGTCGACGACCGTTTCCTGGAAGCCAAGGACCGGCACGAGCAGTCCCTCGCCGCGCTGCGTACCGCCGCCGACGAGGCCTCCACCGCCGTCGACGACGCCAAGGCCAAGGCCGCGTCCGTACGCGCCGAGGCGGCCGCCGCGAAGGCGGAGGCGAACGCGGCCCGCGCCGAGGCCCGCCGGGTGCTGGAGGCCGCGCACGCGGAGGCCGACACCATCCTCGAACACGCCCACCGGCAGGCCGAGTCCGACGCCGAGCAGGTCCGCGCGGCGGCCCGGCGCAGCGGCGAACGCGAGGTGGCACTGCTCAACACCACCGCCAAGGAGCAGGCGGCCGAGGTGGAGCGCCGCGCCGCCCGGATCGACGAGCGGGAGCGGCTGCACGCCGACGAGGTGGAACGGCTCACCGAGCGGGAACGC